>NZ_JUPI01000132.1 GCF_001074805.1 Streptococcus parasanguinis
CTTGTCTGCTTCATTTTCTTTTACGAGATCGTTTTGTGAATCTTTTTCAGAGAGTTTTTGATCAATATACTTGTCAATGTTTTCATAAAATTCCTTGGTCGCTTCACTATCTAATGTTGGCGAGTTCTGAACTTGATTCACTTTCAATTGAACAGATTGAATACCGTAAGAGGCTTGTTTTTGGTGGAGTGTTTCTAATTCTTCTTCTGAAATCGGATCTCCAACAACCGTCAAGACCAATTCATTGTTACTTGACTTGTAGACTTGATTAATAACCATATAATTGGCGAACTCTTTTCCTACAAACTGTTTGATCCCTTCTTTGCGCGCTTGTTCTATTGTCAGAGTAACTGCCGAATAGCTAGCTGGAAGAATCAACAATACAATCAAAGAAATCAAGCCAATTCTCATTTTAATGCTCAGCTCTTTAAATGAAGTTAAAGGAGATTTTCTCATCAAAATTCTTGTTCCAACAATGTTGGCTAGCATGATAAAGACACAGTTGATCAAGAAAAGATAGAGAGCCCCCAATAAAAATCGTACATTCCCATTAGCTAAACCATAGCCAGCAGTACAGATAGGCGGCATCAAAGCTGTAGCAATGGCTACTCCTGGCACGATATTGTTTGCTTCTTTTTTCCTTGAACCGATCACACCAGCAATCCCACCAGCAATAGCAATGAGAACATCCCAAATGGTTGGAGAGGTTCGTGCGATCAACTCGCTACTTGCATAAGACAAGGGAGAAATCCAGAAATACAGAGTCGAGACAAGCAAACTGACCAACACTTGAGTCAATAAAACCTCTAGAGATTGCTTGATTAAACGCGTATCAAAAATAGCTAAACCGAATCCCAGTCCAACAATCGGTGTCATGAGAGGTGAAATTAACATGGCTCCAATAATAACAGCTGTTGAATTCATATTTAGACCGATAGAGGCAATAAAAATTGCACACATCAAAATCGCTGTATCTCTCAATCGAACATGAAGGTCATCGTATAATTTCTCACGGTATTCCCGTGTTGAATAATTGGCAGTCATTTGTCCTCTCCTCTTTCCTTATTTAAATCGGTATAATAATTAATAATAACAGCTGATAAACAGCCAAAAAATATGAGCCCATAAATCGTCAAGAAGACACTGGTAATCCTTCCAATCAAGGTCACAGCTAGGAGATCCCCGTAGCCGACAGTCGTCGAAGTCACAAAAGCATACCAAAGACCGTCTCCGTAATTTGTGATAGCAGGTTCAACTAGGAAAAGCACGCCTCCTGACCCAAAAACAAAGGTCACAAAACTCAGAGCAAACCGAGTAAAACCCGTAACCTGTATAATATGCCATAACATTTTTAAACGTCTCATTTGTTCTCCTTATTCATACTAGCTCCTGACCGAGCCGTTTTTTCCAATAATCAAAGTGAAGATAGGACATGATCTCCATCAGAGAAAGATAGACAAACTGATAGATCTGATTTAAGCTGATTATCAACTGATATTGTTTGAAAAATGACTGGAAGAAAGACCAGATATGACTGTCTTGAATCAGTCCCTTCTTAACATCAGACAGGATATTAGCTAAAGCTCCCAAGGACTGAAACGGTAAATCCTTGACATTTATATAGATCCGGTCCACCACATCATTCAGACTGGTATCTTGGATGGCATGAAATTCTCCAAAGAGAACTCCTGCCGCTCCAAGAGTAGAAACAAATTCCACCAAATAATTTCTGAGGAAATTTTCTCAACCTTTTCCCATAATGTGTTTAGTGCCATCCATAACGATCCCAACCAGAAAAAGGAAAGAAAACAAGCAAAGAAATTTTGCCGTAAATCCCAAAAAGCTTCAAGACTTGGTGTTGTTGGTTTTTCTAACTCTAAAATCAAGATGGTCATAATAATTGCTAGAACAGCATCTGTCAATACAATTAATCTGTCTTTCTTCATCGGATTGCATCCCCTTTCTTTTTTGTAACATTCTATCTTATCGCATAATATTGGATATTCTTTCATAATCCGACTACAAACAAAAATAAACCAAAAAGTCTGTCCCTATTATGCTATATTTAACTCTAGAAGTATTCATCCATCTAATTAATAAATATATCATATTTCACAATAAATGAATACTATCAAAGATTCATCCCCTTTCACTTCATCATTTAGTGTTGCTTAGATTTATCAAAAACAACCAAATTTGTATTAATTTCAAGTATCACCTAGTTACAAAAATTTGGGGTGAACAGAAAAAGCATCCCGTATTTTTGAT
>NZ_JUPI01000133.1 GCF_001074805.1 Streptococcus parasanguinis
ATCAAAAATACGGGATGCTTTTTCTGTTCACCCCAAATTTTTGTAACTAGGTGATACTTGAAACCGACCTAAACTATTCCCCTATTTAAAAAATATTGATTCATATTTTATGAAATGAATAAGTAGGTCTCGTTCTGAAAAGCCTTGATAATACGCTGTTTTTAATCCAACTGAAACTCATACTTTTCAAATTAGGTTATATAAAATGGTAAATAACTAAAACACTTCTCCCTATCCAAATATAGATAGGGGTTTTTATTGTTCATCACTCGTTCTAAACATTCAATGCTAGATTGAAGATGAAAAGTACAATATTCTCTATCTTGTTCATTAAAATATCTGTTATAACAGCATAATAATACACTTTTTTGAAAAAAGATAAAATGTTGGGAAAGTTGTTAGTGAAGAGTACAGCTTTAAGTTGCATTTAGTCACTGATTTATGGCATAATAAACATATTAAAATTAAAGGAGCTATTTTTCTTATGAAGAATAACTATGAAAACAACTATAAAGGACATGGATATTTCCGTAAAGCAAAAGCATTTGGTTTAGTAAGTGGTATTCTAATTGGTACTTCACTTATTTTTGGAACTCAAGTTGCATCTGCCGATGAAACAGCAGCTACTACAAATACCAATATCCAAAACGAAGCAGCTACTGCTACAAATAACAGTAACCAAAATGAATCAGTTTCTGCCAACTCCACAGATACTGCTACAACTAACAGTAGCCAAAATGAAACAGTTTCCGCCAACTCCACAGCTACTACAACCTATCCTTTAGTAGATAAAGATATCGACAAAAAGATAAAAAACGGAGATTCATACTACTCTCCAACGTTGATTTTAGAAGATAACGTTACCTACTATGTACCTAATGTAAATGATACCCGTGGAAATGTTACATTTACTGACAATGGAATAGCCCCAAGAGTTGATAGCGAGGGTAACATTGTGTCAGTAGGGAAACCTAGAGTCATTTCTATTGGTACTGAATACAGAGCTGAAGTAAAAGACATTGATTTCGAAGAAAGAATCATTGAAAATCCATTTAAGCCTGTAGGTTATCGAAACGTTTTGATTGAAGGAAAAAAAGGTAAACATTATAGAGTATACTATGGTTTTTTCGATGCTACTTCACGACAATATCTTCCGCAAATAGCTGGTTCGACTTTGTTTCCTGAACATCAATATGTCGAAGTTGGAACTGGTGAAAGAGTCTCAGAAAATGTCAAAACTGTATACGAAGGTAGAGTTACATCAGAAGCTCTCTTTACTAGAATTGTGACACCATCAAACAAAGACAAACCCGCTACTATTATTGTAGGACTTAAACCTGTCATCTTTAAAAGAACTTATCCTGCAATGGTTGAAGTAATTGAAAATCCACTTATAAAATCTAGTCAATCAAAAAGACTTAGAGATCCAAAAGATGGAGAAGAAATTACGACCTTTACTTATACAATGGACCCTGAAACTGGAAAAGTATCTCGTAGTGAGAAAACAACTGGTTCAAAAGAATATGTGAACTCTCTTTTTGAAAATGGAGTTTACGACCGTATTAAACATCCTAAATTCAAACCTTTAGCAACTTCATATATTACTGCCGATACATATAAAAATGGTAAGATAGCTGAAAATCTTGTAACCCCTGAGAAACCTGTGACTCCTGAGAAACCTGTAACTCCTGAGAAACCTGTAACTCCTGAGAAA
>NZ_JUPI01000134.1 GCF_001074805.1 Streptococcus parasanguinis
TGTGCGGAGGTGGGACGACGAAATCGAATTCTAACGAATTACCGATTTCTGTCCCACTCTCATTTTATCCTAATACCAATTCATCACTCACCAGGGTTTCACCACTGTTTTGTTGGAAGAGGCGCATCAAATCTTCAACCGTTAGGTTTTTCTTTTCTTCTCCTTTGACGTCGACCACGACCTTGCCTTGGTAGAGCATGATCAAGCGGTTGCCGTATTCAATCGCATGGTTCATATCATGCGTAATCATCAAGGTTGTCAAATCATGGCTTTCCACGATCTTTTGGGTCAATTCCATGACCATTTCACTAGTCTTTGGATCGAGCGCTGCGGTATGTTCATCCAGAAGCAAGAGTTTTGGTCTAACCAAAGCTGCCATGACCAAGGTCAAAGCTTGACGTTGCCCACCAGACAAATATTGGGTATCTACCTTGAGACGATTCTCTAAACCGATATTCAGTTCCTTCAAGGCTTCACGGAACAATTCGCGATCTTTCTCCCGAACTCCCCAGCTCAAACCACGAGATTTCCCCCGACGTTGGGCAATGGCCATATTTTCTTCAATGGTCAAACGAGAAGCCGTCCCCATCTTAGGATCTTGGAAGACACGCGCAATATCTTTCGCACGCTTCCGAACACTCGTATTTTTAATGGAGTTACCTTCTAGCAAGATATCCCCTTCATCCACGACTAGATTTCCTGCCAAGATGTTCATCAAGGTTGATTTCCCAGCTCCATTTCCACCGATAACCGAAATGAAATCCCCTTCTTCTACTTGGAGATCCAAGCCTTTTAAGACATGGTTTTCATTAACCGTTCCTGCTTCAAATGTCTTATGAATGCCTTCAATTGATAATAATGTTGCCATACTTTTCTCCTACTTATTTCCTAACTTCAATCCGCGAACACGAAGACGTTTTTGCGCCTCAGGAGCGAACAAGACAATCGCGAGCAAGATCGCATTGAAGAGACGAACCATATTTTGATCGAGATTTGGGATCTCATAAATATTTAAGATAATCAAACGGTACACAATAGCTCCGACCCCGATTGAAAGCAAACGCCAACCAATAGTTAATTCGTGAATCAGGACTTCTGCGATAATGACAGCACTTAAACCAACTACGATCGTCCCTGTCCCAGAAGTGACATCTGAGAAACCATCATTTTGAGCAAACATAGCCCCACAAAGAGCGATCAATCCATTGGAAATCATGTAGCCCAACATCTTCATGTTATCCACATTGACCCCATTAGCCTCACTCATTGGGATGTTATCACCAGTCGAGCGCAAAACCAAGCCAAGTTGCGTCTTCATTAAGAGGGTCAACAAGATACAGACGATGATCAAGCAGGAAATACTAATCAAAAAGACAGCTTCTTCATTAGAAAGCCCAAATTTCATGACACTCTTGAAAATGGTATCTGCATCTCCAATAGAAAGGTTAGGAACCCCTCCCATAATTTTGATATTGATAGAGTAGAGACCCGTCAAAGTGACAATCCCTGTCAAGAGGGCCGGAATTTTCATTTTTGTATGGAGAATCCCAGAGACAAAGCCCGCAATCATCCCTGCTAAAAAGCCCAACAAGGTTGCAATCCAAGGGTTTCTTCCCGCTTGAATTTGTGAGGCTACAACTGCTGCCCCAAGTGGAAAGGCTCCTTCTGCCGTCATATCGGCAATATCTAAAATTCGAAATGTTAAGTAAACACCGATCGCCATGATCGACCACAATAAACCTTCTGATAAACTTGATAAAACGAAATTCATCTCAAACCTCCTATTTTTCTACCTTCAACGAGCTAATATCAATTCCTAGTTCTTTAGCCATCTCTTTATTGGTATGCAATTCTAATTTTTCAGGTGTTTCAACTGCGACTTTTCCAGGTTTCTCGCCCTTCATGATGCGAATAGCCATCCGAGCAGCTTGTCTTCCCAATTCCTCATAATCGGTACCAAAGTTGTACAAACCACCAGTAGCCACCATCTCAGCAGATCCACCAAAAACGGGCACCTTATGGCTGATAGAAACCTGTTTGACAGTGTCCATTGTAGAAGAGATAATATTGTCCGTCGGAACAAAGACGATATCTGCCTCTGACATGATGCTGTCTGCTGCAGCTTTCACATTGTTACTATCGAGAATTGTTTTTTCAACCACTTGATAGCCTTTAGCTTCTAGGATCTTCTTCGCATTGTCTTTTTGGACGACGGAGTTAGGCTCACTTTGCGTATAGAGAATCCCAACTGTTTTCGCCGTTGGAAGCACTTGCTTAATCATGTCTACCTGTGTAGCGATCGCATCTTCTGACTGGTCACTTGTCCCTGTGATATTGCCACCTGGTTCTTTCAAGTTTTTCACCAATTTCGCTGCCAATGGGTCGGTCACAGCTGAGAAGACAATAGGTGTTGATTTAGTGGTATTAGCCAAACTTTGTGCAGAAGGGGTTGCAATCGCAAAAACTAGATCACTTTCTTCTGCCAATTGTTTAGAAATATTTTTCAGATTTCGTTGCTCCCCTTGAGCATTTTGGAAATCGATCTGAATATTTTTCCCATCTACATAGCCTTCTTTTTTCAACTCCTCGATAAAGCCTTTTCGTGTCGCATCGAGCGACTTATGGGTGATGTACTGGGAAATCCCAATTCGAAAGACATTGTCTTTTTTAGTATCCTTTAGATTGTGTAAGGTCACCAATGATGTTAACAGAAGTCCTACAACCAGGACAGGTGCTAGCAATTTTTTCACTACTTTCATTTTTTGACTCCTTTTCTGCAAAATAAACAAAAAATCCGCTTAGATGATTCTCTAAACGGATGCTTGAAATTCTCCAAAAAGTTACAAAACCTCGGTCCATTTAGATACTAGCTCTATGGACCATCATCAAAAATATTAGCCACATAGATACAAACAAATTGCTTGGGTTGTTTGCATCCATGAGATCATGTCTACAAACACTATCTAAAGTAGCTAAAGTAAAATTTTTGAATGGAAATGGCTTGTTGCTTCATGTTTATTTTCTGCTTTCTTTTTTTATGGGTATTATCTTACCGTAATTTTTTTTTGATGTCAAGACTATTTCAGAAATTTTTGAAATTTTTTGAAAATTCAACTGGTCCTGACAAGAAAAAAACAGAGGCTGGAACACGTCCAGGCCTCTATTTTCTAATCTTCTTTTGATTTAGTTTCTTCATCTTCCTCGACGATTTCAGAAATTTCAACTTTCACCTTGGTCACACGACCATTTTTTACTTTGTCATTTGTCAAAATGAGGTGTTTCTTTTGACTATCGACTTCACAGCTGAGTCGCTCTTTCAAGGTTGGAATTCGCCCAACCTCTGTCAGATAATACCCTGCAATGGTATCCACATCATCACTTTGCAACTCAACATCAAAATATTCGTTAAAGTCATTTAGTGACATGGCTCCTTGTACGACATAGGTATTGTCCGCAATTTCAAAGACATCAATTTCTGCTTTGTCAGTCTCATCGTCAATTTCACCAACGATTTCTTCCAAGAGGTCTTCAAGAGTAACCAAACCAGACATCCCACCATATTCATCAAGCAGAATGGCCATTTGATTTTGGGTATTGCGCAATTCCTTCAAAAGATCATCCACAAAAATGGTCTCTGGAACAAACAAAGGTTCTTGTAAAATCTTTCTTAAGACAATATTATCAAAGCCATTGATAAATCCTTCGTTCAAGAGACGTTTGGTATGGATGAGACCGATGACATTGTCCTTGTCATCATCATAGACAGGAATCCGTGAAAAGTTTTGCTTAAGGATACTTTCAATGATTTCTTTGGTATCATCATTGATATCAACCATGAAGGCATCCGTCCGTGGCACCATGACTTCACGCGCTACCATTTCATCTAATGAAAAGATCCCTTGGAGCATCTCAATCTCGTCCGCATCTAGTGTTGCTTCACTATTGGTCAGCATATACTCGATTTCATCCCGTGTCATTTTTTCATCCGGATCATCGAATTCCATTGGCGTGATACGGCTCAAAAGGTTGGTCGACGCTGAAAGCAACCAAACAAAGGGGCTAACAATTTTTCCTAATAAAATGACAATCGGAGCTGTTCGAACAGCTAACTCATCTTTCAGGTTCATAGCGATTCGTTTCGGATAGAGTTCCCCAAATACGATCGAAATATAAGTCAAAAACGCTAGAGATAAAAAGCTTCCGGCTGCAATAGCCGTTTTAGTATTGCCCATCCATCCCGCAATAACATGACCAAGGCTATCTGCAAGACTCGCCCCAGATAAGATGGTAATCAAGGTGATCCCCACCTGAATAGTGGATAAGAAATGGTTGGGCTGTTCCAAAACGCTAAGAAGACGAATGTATTTTTTATCCCCTTCTTCTGCTTTTTGCACAACACGAGAACGATTCAACGATACCATTGACATTTCGGTTGCCGAGAAAAAGGCGTTCAATAATGTCAAAACAATCAATAAAATAAATTCCAGTAAAATTTCCTGACTGCCAGGGTCTTCCATGGATACTTTCCTCCAGTATATAATATTGTATATTATACCACAAAATATGAGAGCCTGCATTCTTCTATGTCATTTTCTTTTTTTACCATCAAAAAATCAGGACTAGGTCCTGATCTTAGTGCTCTGCACTGGTAAAATCATAAAAGAAGGCATTGAGTTTTTCAACCAGCTCTAGCGATGAGAGACTACTTGTACAGATAAAAGGTTTTTTCTTTAATTCCGGCATCATAAAGTTGGCCACCACAACATCTGCGTCTGAAGCTTCGATATCCTCTACTGTTAGATTATACTTGATCATCTGAGTAAATTCAAAGTTATCCGTACAGTAGAAATCTAGAAAATCGATCATGGATTTGGCATGGTGGTCATCAAAACGACTGATAATCAAGACCTTAATGGACTTCCGGCGGCGCAATAATTGTGGTAAGAGACGTTCCCAGTGAGTGTAGACCGTGTAGATCATATGCTTGATAATTTCTTCATTCAGATTATGCTTCATGGTCTTCATATAAGTGATGATATGGTCTCTCAAATCATCATAGAAGGCTGGGAAGATGCTCATAAAATCTTCGTTGGTATTGGTCTTGGTATCAAATAAGAGGAACTCCGAGAACAATTCCTTCCGACCTAAGTGAGCTGTATTGTGAACGTGCATCAACATCTCATCAAGATTTTCGATATCTAAATCATAAGTATAGCATAGATCCTTGAACATATCTTTAATGAGTCTAGTGGATTCTTTTGCATAAGGATCTGTTTCTGCGGCTTCAATCAAGCTTTCTGGGCTGAAATAGAAATTTTCTTGAATAAAGATGATGAAGAACTGCTCCAGCACTTTTTCATTTAACTCGACACCCAACTGCAAGCTAAAGTAGCGCAACATCTCCTCGACATTGGTCACCCCTTGATATTGATCTTTATAGGCTTCAAAGGTCGTTGGAATGTCGATGAAATAGCCTTGCTTAATACGTGATAAGTACACTGTCAAGAGAACTTTGTAAGACTTAATGACAGAGAAGGTCAATGGATAGCCATAGAGCTTGAAGAAGAAGGTGATCAAATCGGTCACGGCCTCTTCCTTAAATTCTGGGAAAGGCCACTCCATATAGTAATAACGTTCCGCAAAATACTGGGCATAGAAGAAACGAACATCCACTTCATCCCCGACAAGATTCAAGGGTTTCAAATCAATCTTTACATTGTATTTAGTTTGAAGCTTCTGATTAATCGTCCGAATCAAACGGTAGAAAGATTGGTAACTCAGATCAAACTTTCTGCAAATGTATTCATTGGAAACATCCTTGTGGAAGAAGAGGTATTCAATCAAGGCGAAGGCTTGTGATTCTTTAAAAAAGTGATGGTAAATCACCTCAAGACCAACCGAATCTTCATAACTGATCTTGATCCCATTGGTAGAGGATTCAATTAAAAAATCATCAAATGTACTACGAAGATTAGACAAATCTTCTTTTAATGAACGTTCTGTACAATCCAAACGCTTGGCCAACTCTTTCAAGTGGAACCATCTTTTTTCCTTAATCAAGATTTCCAACAATTGCAATTGGCGTCTCTGTTTTTTGGATAAGAGGAGTCTCATCTTTCCCTACCTTTTCCTATTTTCTTTCAAAATCACTTATATTTTAACACATTTCATAACACTTGTTGACTTTTTTACGGTATTTTTTCAAAAAAATGTACAAAAAAGACTCCAAGGCCCATATAGGCGCTAGAGTCTAAGATTTATTAATGATTCCAAATTCTTCTTTTTTCTTCTGCTCCTTCGCAGCACGGTGGTTATCATAAAGATTTACCAAGAATTTTACAATTTCTTTCCCAATCGAATAGACTGGAATCGCGACGACCATCCCGATAATGCCGTAGATATTACTTGAGAGCAGTAAGAGAACCATAATGGTAATCGGGTGAACCTTCATCACGCCTCCAACAATACGCGGATAAAGAATATTGCCATCGATCTGCTGGATGATCAACATGTAAATGACTGCTTTGATCATCATATCCATATCGGTAAAAGCATAAGTGATGATCATCGGAATCAAACCGATGGTTGGTCCTACATAGGGAATCAAGTTGGCCAGCCCAGAAAAGATGGCAAAGACCAAAGCATACTTCAATCCAATAAAACTATAGCCAATGTAGGCTAGTGTTCCAATGATCAAAGCATCGATCGAAATACCACTAATATAGCGAGAGACTGTTTCATTCAAACTAACCAAGAGGCTTGAAATGTGGAGTTTGTCATTGCGTAAAACGGTCCGCTCTAACATAGGCAACAATTTCTTGCCATCAATCAAGAAATAAACCAAGAAGACAGGGGTCATGATCAAAATAAAGACCGTATTGACGATGGTATTGACCACACTTCCCAAACTGTTGGTCACACTATTTAAGAGATTCTGTAGGATATCCATATAAGAGAGATTCAACTGTTGTATCGTCGATTGGATATTCACATTCTGGAACAAAGGGTTGGTCGAGAGTTTTCGAACCAAACTTTGGACTTCCCAGTATAGTCCTTGAGTTGAATTAATCAAGCTGGTTAACTGATTGATTAAGATTGGGAGCAGATAAAAGATCCCTAGACCAATGATCCCAAACAACAGTAATAAGGTGATCAAAATCCCAAACACACGCTTGATTTTTAAGTGTTTTTCTAACAATTCAACAATCGGGTTAGTGATATAGTATAAAAAACCTGCAATTAAAAATGGTAAGAGGATGGTATTCAGAACAGATACAAATGGAGAAATTAAAGTCCCCATTGATTTCCAAATATAGAAAATCACCGTCAATAATAAAATTTCACATGTCCAGAATAACAATTTACTATTTCGAAACATTCCTTACCTCCTGTTTTCTATTCTACCATATTTTATGTTAGAATAAAGGGGATTTTAATCAAAAGGATGAAGTTATGAATAATTTGATTGAACTACAAGACGTCAATTTGATCCGCAATGGAAAAGCCCTTTTAAAAGAGGTTAACTGGCAAGTGCAAGAAAATGAATGCTGGGCGATTTTAGGCCTCAATGGAGCAGGAAAATCGACCCTTCTCAAACTGTTGATGTCTGAATACTGGGCTAGTTCGGGCCAGATCACCGTCCTTGGAACCCGCTTTGGAGAAGGGGGTATTCCTGAGTTACGGAAGCGTATTGGGATCGTTAGCTCCTTTATTTCAGAAAGACTGCCAGAGCATCTTTTGACAGAACAAATTGTCCTAACCGGTCAATACAAGAGTAGTATTTTATATGCTGCATACGGGGAGGAAGAACTAAACTGGGCACGGGATATGCTGACTTCGATTGGGGCTAGCTCTTTGATCGGTCGCAAATACCGGGAGCTCTCCCAGGGAGAAAAGCAGACGGTCCTCATTGCACGAAGCCTCATGGACCAGCCAGATCTGATCATCTTTGACGAAGCTTCAAGTGGATTGGATCTCTTTGCCAGAGAAAAGCTCCTTCGTCAGATCCATCATATCAAACAACTGGATCACGCGCCAACCATGATCTACGTCACCCACCATGCAGAAGAAATTACAAAAGATATGACCCATGTGCTCCTGCTCAAACATGGCCAAGTGGTTGAAGAAGGACCAAAGGAAAACATCCTAACTCCTCATGTCCTTAGCCAGTTTTACGAAGCACCAGTATCCCTTATTGATCTAGGCGATGAACGACTCTTTGTCAAACCAGAAATCACACACACAGAAGACCATGAATAAATCAAAAAGTGCTAAGATTTTCATCTTAGCACTTTTAGAATGTAGACAAACTACTTTAAAGTAAAATAAGTTAAGCGATTTTGCAAAAAAATAAAAATGAGTTCCAATTTTTAAATCGATTCAAGAAAATACCGAAACTTTCCGCTG
>NZ_JUPI01000135.1 GCF_001074805.1 Streptococcus parasanguinis
TGCGTCTTGCTCGACAATCCAAAAATAATTGAGAGGCTAGGACTTTTGTCCCAGCCTCTTTTTCGTATTAAACAAGATGACGTTCAAATGGATCATCTGAGATTCCTTGGTCTAGAATCAAGCGACACCATTCTTTGGCTGAGAAGAGGCTGTGGTCCTTGTAATTTCCACAAGACTCAATGGTTGTGCCTGGGACATCCTCCCAAGTGCTGACTGATGCAATTTCTTCTAAAGATTCTTTAATCACTTTAGCAATTTCCGTACTCGAATGCTGTCCCCACATGATCATATGAAAACCGGTGCGACATCCAAATGGGGAACAATCAATCATACCATCGATGCGTTTGCGAATAAGCATCGCAAGAAGGTGCTCGATCGTGTGGAGCCCTGCAGTTGGAATCGCATTTTCATTGGGTTGCACCAGACGAATATCGAAGTTAGAGATGATGTCTCCTTTGGGTCCAGTTTCTTCCCCAATCAAGCGTACATAGGGAGCCTTCACAGCTGTGTGGTCCAATTCAAAACTTTCAACAATTACTTCTTTTGTCATACTCAAATCCTTCTTTGTTTTTCTTGATTATAGCATAAAAAAGCAGATTCAACAAAGTGGAAATAAATGAATTCCTCACAGATGTTCCATGAAAGAAAAGACGATAAAAGAATAAGCATTAAGCAAAAATATAAAAGGTTTTTCCTGTTTTTTTAGATTGTTAATTTTAGTAATTTATGGTAAAATGTAAAAGAATTTTTAATTCAACTAATTAAATAGATTTGGGGTAAAAGCATGAATTTTGTTATTACAGGTGTTTTTGCCGCGGTCATTGGTTTAGTCATTGGATATGTGGGAACTGCTCTTAAAATGAAAGCTTCAAAAGAGGCTGCGGAACTCACCCTTTTGAATGCTGAACAAGAAGCAACGAATTTACGTGGACAGGCTGAACGCGAAGCCGATTTAATTTTAAAAGAGGCGAAGCATGAGTCAAGTTCACTTAAAAAAGAAGCACTTTTGGAGGCAAAGGAAGAAGCCAGAAAATATCGTGAAGAGGTCGATGCTGAGTTTAAGTCAGAACGACAAGAATTGAAGCAATTAGAAAGCCGTTTGGCAGAACGTGCTAGCAATCTTGATCGCAAAGACGACATTTTAACAAGCAAAGAACAGTCTCTTGAACACAAAGAGCAAAGTCTTACAGATAGAACTAAACACATTGATGCGCGGGAACAACAGCTGGAAGAGCTTGAACACAAGAAAGTAGAAGAACTGGAACGTGTCGCTGCTCTAAGTCAAGGAGAAGCGCGTGACATTATTTTGAGTCAGACGGAAGAGCAACTTTCAAAAGAAATTGCCTCACGGATTCGTGATGCTGAATTGGAAGTGAAAGAACGTTCTGATAAAATCGCAAAAGACATTCTCGTGCAAGCTATGCAGCGAATGGCGGGTGATTTTGTTGCTGAGCAAACAAACTCAACCGTTCATTTGCCAGACGATAGTATGAAGGGTCGGATTATTGGTCGTGAAGGTCGCAACATTCGTACCTTTGAGAGCTTGACAGGTGTCGATGTGATTATTGATGATACGCCTGAAGTGGTGACCTTGTCAGGGTTTGATCCGATTCGTCGTGAAATTGCCCGCATGACAATGGAGAGCCTTCTCAAAGATGGTCGGATCCATCCAGCCCGTATCGAAGAGCTGGTTGAGAAGAACCGTCAGGAAATTGACAATCGTATTCGTGAATACGGTGAGGCGGCTGCCTATGAAATTGGTGCGCCAAACCTCCATCCAGATTTGATGAAAATCATGGGACGGTTGCAATTCCGTACTTCTTATGGTCAAAACGTTTTGCGTCACTCCATTGAAGTTGCCAAACTTTCTGGTATTATTGCTAGCGAGTTGGGTGAAAATGCTACCTTGGCACGACGTGCAGGATTCTTACATGATATCGGTAAAGCGATTGACCGTGAAGTGGAAGGAAGTCACGTCGAGATTGGAACTGAATTGGCACGGAAGTACAAGGAACACCCAGTGGTGGTCAATACTATTGCCAGTCACCATGGAGATGTGGAACCTGAAAGTGTTATCGCAGTCATTGTCGCTGCAGCTGATGCCTTGAGTGCGGCTCGACCTGGAGCACGAAGTGAGTCACTTGAAAGTTACATCAAGCGTTTGCAAGATCTTGAAGAAATTGCAAACAGCTTTGAAGGAGTTAAGACAAGTTTCGCCCTTCAAGCAGGACGTGAAATCCGTATTATGGTGAGCCCTGAGGCAATCAAGGATGATAAAGTGACGATCTTAGCTCATGATATTCGTGAGAAGATCGAGTCCAATCTTGAATATCCTGGAAACATTAAGGTTACCGTTATTCGAGAATTGCGTGCAGTAGATTACGCAAAATAAACGAAAAGCTTGAGATCTAGCATCTCAAGCTTTTTGAATGAAAAAAATCAGTTGAAAATTAGGCCGATTTTTGTTACACTAGATAGAAAGACATTGAAGGAGAAATCATGGCGGATCGTGGCTTATTAATTGTATTTTCTGGCCCTTCAGGGGTTGGAAAAGGAACGGTCAGACGAGAAATTTTTGAAAACTCGGACAATCAGTTTCAGTATTCTGTATCGATGACGACGCGTGCACAACGTCCAGGTGAAGTGGATGGTATCGATTATTTTTTCCGTACACGTGAAGAATTTGAAGATTTGATCCGTCAAGGGCAAATGTTAGAGTATGCTGAGTACGTTGGAAATTACTATGGGACTCCTTTAACTTATGTGAATGAAACCTTGGACAAAGGAATTGATGTATTCCTTGAAATTGAAGTTCAAGGTGCGCTCCAAGTAAAGAAAAAAGTGCCAGATGCAGTTTTTATCTTCTTAACCCCGCCTGATTTGGATGAATTACAAGATCGATTAGTGGGACGCGGAACAGATAGTGCAGAAGTCATTGCGCAACGGATTGAAAAAGCAAAAGAAGAAATCGCCATGATGCGTGAATATGACTACGCAATTGTGAACGATGAAGTTCCTCTTGCTGCTCAACGTGTCAAACGTGTGATCGAAGCAGAACATTTCCGTGTAGACCGTGTCATTGGGCATTATCTGGATATGTTACCAAAAACACAAACTATTGTGAAGAGATAAATAATTAGAAATTAGGTATAGGAATATGATGTTAAAACCTTCTATTGATACATTGCTTGACAAAGTACCCTCAAAATACTCATTGGTCATACTTGAGGCAAAACGGGCCCACGAATTGGAAAGTGGTGCAGTGCCAACTCAAGAATTCCAATCGGTCAAATCAACATTACAAGCGCTTGAAGAAATCGAGTCAGGAAACGTAGTTGTTCACCCGGATCCAGAAGCAAAACGTGAAGCGCTTCGTCGTCGGATTGAAGCAGAGCGAATCCGCAAAGAAGAAGAAGAGCGCAAAATTAAGGAACAAATTGCCAAAGAAAAAGAAGATGGTGAAAAAATTTAAGGTTGGGGCTTCTCAATCTTATTTTTTGCTATTTAAAGGGTTCCGTGATAAAGTAAAGCTCATATGATAGAGGCTGGAGGTGAAAAAGTGATAGCAAAAGTCATCGTAGATGTCCCATTGATGCAGACAGATAAACCCTATTCTTATCAGATTCCATTAGAATTTGAGGATATGGTGGAGGCAGGTATGCGAGTTCATGTCCCCTTTGGTAAAGGGAATCGCCTCATTCAAGGGATTGTGGTAGATGTTTTAGAAGAGGCAGACACAAGCGAGGAATTAAAAGCGATTGTGGAGGTCTTGGATTACACTCCGGTCTTAAATCAAGAGCAGTTCTGGTTGGCAGATCAATTACGAAAAAGTGTTTTTTCTTATAAGATCACGATTTTAAAAACCATGCTTCCTTCTCTCCTCAATTCGAGTTATGATAAGATTTTGTATCCTCAACCTTCTTTAGATCCAACTCTCAAAGTGAAACTTTTTGGTGAAAAAAATGAAGTTTCTTTTTCTTCTCTAGATGCGGCCGATCAAGCCCAAGTGATGCGGTTGGTCAGAAAAGGAGATTTGGTACTTGAATACAAGGCCAAGGATAGGAAACAAATTAAAACAGAAAAATGGTATCGCGTTAACCAGGAAGGATTAAAAGAACTTCAACCATCAGGAAGAGCTAAAAAAAGGCTAGCATTGAAAGAGCGCCTGTTACTAGAGCAAGGGGAGCAACCCTTAGCAGGATTGTATCAGGATTTTTCACGAGAAGTGGTAGCTTATTTTATCGAACAGGGTGTTTTAGAAATTACAGAACGAGAAGTGAATCGGGCGGCTGCATATTATGAAGGCAAAGAACAGACCCAGGCTCTGCTTTTAAATTCAGAGCAAGCAAAAGCTGTCGAAACAGTAGTTTCTCAAATTGGGAAAACATCAAAACCTTTTTTACTAGAAGGTGTGACTGGAAGTGGGAAAACAGAAGTTTATCTGCAGATTATTCAAGAAGTTCTAAATAAGGGGAAAACGGCTATTATGTTGGTTCCTGAGATTTCCCTGACGCCACAGATGACGGATCGTTTTATCTCGCGTTTTGGCCAGGAAGTAGCTATTCTGCACTCGGGCTTATCAAATGGTGAGAAGTATGATCAATGGCGAAAAGTTGAACGTGGGGAGGCCAAGGTAGTCGTTGGAGCGCGCTCAGCCATCTTTGCCCCTTTAAAAAACATCGGAGCCATCATCATTGATGAGGAGCATGAGGCTTCCTACAAACAAGATAGTAATCCACGCTACCACGCAAGGGAAGTCGCAGTCCTAAGGGCTCAGTACAATCAAGCAGTCTTGCTTCTTGGATCTGCTACACCAAGTTTAGAATCGAGGGCTCGTGCAACAAAAGGGGTTTATGAATTAATTCGTCTCACCCAACGGGCCAATCCGGCAGCCAAAATTCCAGAAGTTAAAGTCGTTGATTTCCGTGATTATATTGGTCAAAATGAAGCTGGTAACTTCACTCCGGTTCTAGTGGAAGCTATTGCTGATCGCTTGCAGAAAAAAGAGCAGGTCGTCTTGATGTTGAACCGCCGTGGTTATTCCAGCTTTGTCATGTGTCGCGAGTGTGGAACTGTGGATACTTGTCCCAATTGTGATATCTCACTGACCCTCCACATGGATACTAAAACCATGAACTGTCATTATTGTGGCTATAGCAAAGCGATTCCTCGACACTGTCCAAATTGCCAAAGTCCTTCCATTCGTTATTACGGGACAGGAACACAAAAAGCCTATGATGAATTACAAGAGATCTTTCCTGAGGCTAAAATTTTGCGTATGGATGTGGATACTACCCGAAAAAAAGGGAGCCACGCAGCAATATTAGATGCTTTCGGGAATGGAGAAGCGGATATTTTATTAGGGACGCAAATGATTGCGAAGGGCTTGGATTTTCCAAATGTGACGTTAGTGGGTGTCTTGAATGCGGATACTTCTTTAAATTTACCGGATTATCGATCCTCAGAGCGAACCTTTCAACTCTTGACTCAGGTGGCAGGAAGGGCCGGACGAGCAGAGAAAGAAGGAGAGGTTATCATTCAGAGCTACAACCCCAATCATTATGCGATTCGATTTGCCAAAAACCAAGATTATGAAGGCTTTTTTGCCTATGAAATGCAGATTCGCCGGCAGTTAGGCTATACGCCTTATTACTTCACAGTTGGGTTAACCCTATCCCATAAGAGTGAGGAAATTGTGATGGAGAAGTCACATCAGGTCATGGAAATTCTCCGATCTGGCTTATCTGATCAGGTCCAAATCTTAGGACCAACACCTAAACCAATTGCACGCACACATAATTTGTATCATTATCAAATCATTGTGAAATATCGTTTCGAAGAAGGCATGACACAGGTCTTGAATCAAATCCTAGAATTTACACAAGAAAGAGGCAACCAAGATCTACGTGTCAGTATTGATAATGAACCTCAAAGCTTTATGTAAGGAAGAAAGAAATGACAAAATTAATTTTTATGGGAACGCCTGATTTTTCAGCGACGGTTTTAAAGGGATTGTTAGCAGATTCGCGCTATGAAATTTTGGCAGTTGTGACGCAACCAGACCGCAAAGTAGGTCGCAAAAAAGAGATTCGAATGACCCCGGTGAAGCAGGTAGCTTTAGAACATCGACTACCAGTTCTTCAGCCGGAGAAATTATCGGGTAGTCCAGAAATGGAAACGCTCTTATCACTAGATGCAGATGGAATTGTGACCGCTGCTTTTGGACAATTTTTACCGACAAAATTGTTGGAGAACTTCCAATTCGCGGTGAATGTCCACGCGTCTTTATTACCTAAATATAGAGGTGGAGCTCCCATTCACTATGCCCTGATCAATGGTGACGAAGAAGCTGGGGTTACAATTATGGAAATGGTCAAGGAAATGGATGCCGGAGACATGATTGCAGCTCGTTCTCTCCCAATTTTAGATGAGGACAATGTGGGAACTTTGTTTGAAAAATTGGCAGTCCTTGGACGTGACTTACTCCTAGATACTTTGCCAGCTTACCTGGCAGGGGAGATCAAGCCAAGTCCACAAGATCCAAGTTTGGTCACATTTTCACCGAATATTTTACCGGAAGAAGAGGTTTTGGACTGGACCAAAACCAATCGCCAAGTCTTTAATCAGATCCGAGGGATGAATCCTTGGCCGGTCGCTCATACGTTATTAAATGGGCAACGCTTTAAAGTTTATGAAGCAGAGCTATGCGAAGGAAATGGAAATCCAGGAGAAGTGATTGCTTTGACCAAAAAAGAGTTGCTGGTCGCTGCAGGAGAAGGCGCATTGTCCCTCAAAGTTGTGCAGCCGGCAGGAAAACCAAAAATGTCCATCACAGACTTTTTGAATGGCGCTGGCCGTCAATTGAAAGTAGGAGATCACTTTGGAAATTAAACAAATGAATGCGCGTGAACAGATCGTTCGAGTGTTAGAAGAGGTTTTTGAACAGGGAGCTTATTCTAATATTGCACTAAATCAAGCGCTAGAACACTCTCAACTTTCAGATAAAGATAGAAGCTTTGTTACGGAAGTTGTATACGGTACTGTAGCACGGAAGATAACACTCGAGTGGTATCTCGCCCACGTAATTGAAGACCGGACGAAATTGGATCCTTGGCTCTATTATCTTTTGATGATGAGTTTGTATCAACTTGTTTATTTAGACCGCATTCCCGATCATGCCATCGTCAATGAAGCTGTTCGGATAGCAAAACGTCGAAAAGAAGGCAGTGAGAAGTTTGTCAATGCTATTCTTAGAAAGCTCCTCCGCGAGGGGCTACCAGCTATTGATACGATCAAGCGAAAGAACAAACGTTATTCGGTAGAGTATTCCCTACCTGTATGGTTGGTCAAAGCATTGATCGAAGAATACGGTGAGGAACGTGCTTGCGCTATTTTTAAGAGTCTCTATCAGCGTAATAAATCCAGTATTCGTGTGATTGATCTAGACGAAAAAGAAGAGTTGGCTCAGCTACTCGAAGCAACCTCCTCTCTACTTGCTCCGTCCGCTCTCGTGAAAGAACAGGGACATTTTGCAGCGCATTCCTTGTTCAAAGAAGGGCGCATTACTATTCAAGACGAGTCCAGTCAATTGGTGGCACCGGCTTTGGATTTGCAAGGAGATGAGTGGGTTTTAGATGCCTGTGCGGCGCCAGGTGGAAAGACGACCCACCTGGCTTCTTATCTCACAACTGGGAAAGTCACAGCCTTGGATCTCTATGACCATAAGCTCAAATTGATTCAAGAAAATGCTAATCGGCTCCATGTTGCGGACAAAATTTTGACAAAGAAGTTAGATGCGACAAAAGTCTTTGAAACATTTGGACCTGATGCTTTCGATAAAATTTTGGTGGATGCGCCTTGTTCAGGGATTGGTTTGATACGGAGAAAGCCTGATATCAAGTACAATAAAGAGAGTGCAGATTTTGTATCTTTACAAGCTATTCAATTGGCCATTCTGGATAGTGTTTGTCAAAGTGTGCGTAAAGGTGGTATAATAGTGTACAGTACGTGTACAATTATGGGTAAAGAGAATTTTGAAGTGGTGGACCAATTTTTGAAAAACCATCCAAATTTCGAACAAGTCCCATTGGATCACGAAAGAAAAGATATTCTTAAAAATGATTGTATCCTTATTACACCCGAATTATATGGAAGCGACGGCTTCTTTATCAGTCGTTTTAAGAGAATCTCATAATATCAGGAGGAAACTGACAGTATGGATATTACGATCTTAACCGATGTAGGTCAAAGACGGACAAATAACCAAGACTATGCAAATCAATATAAAAACAAGGCAGGAAAATCTATGGTTTTACTTGCTGATGGTATGGGAGGACACCGTGCCGGAAATATTGCTAGTGAAATGGCAGTCACAGACCTAGGTGCGGCTTGGGTTTCTTCTGAGATCGAGACGGTTAATCAAGTACGGGAATGGTTTGCAGAACATTTAGAAGCTGTGAACCGTCGGATCCATTTAGCTGGGCAAGATGATGAGCACAAAGGAATGGGAACGACACTGGAAGCTTTGGCTTTTGTAGAAGGACAAGTGATTTATGCCCATGTTGGAGATTCGCGGATTGGCCTCATTCGTCAGGGCGAATACCAGCAGTTGACCAGTGACCATTCTCTTGTAAATGCTCTTTTGCGAGCTGGTCAAATTACAGAGGAAGAAGCTGCCCATCATCCTCAACGTAACATCATCACTCAGTCCATTGGTCAAAAAGATGAGTTAGAGCCGGATTATGGTTTGGTGACGGTTGAAGCAGATGATTATATTTTGATCAATAGTGACGGTTTAACCAATATGATTGGCCCGGATGAAATCAGAGATATTGTCTTGAGTGATGTTTCACTGGAAGAAAAAGCTCAAACCTTGATTCGTTTTGCCAATAATGCTGGAGGCTTGGATAATATCACTGTTGTACTGCTCCACTTTACTGAGGAGGACGCAGCATGATTCAAATCGGCAAAATTTTTGCCGGGCGATATAAAATCATCCAACAAATTGGACGCGGCGGGATGGCAGATGTTTATCTTGCGCGTGATTTGATTTTAGATGGGGAAGAAGTTGCAGTCAAGGTACTGCGTACGAATTACCAGACGGATCCCATTGCGGTTGCGCGTTTTCAGCGTGAAGCAAAGGCGATGGCAGAGCTGGACCATCCAAATATCGTTCGGATTACAGACATTGGCGAAGAAGAAGGACAACAATACCTTGCAATGGAATATGTTGCAGGTTTAGACTTGAAACGCTATATCAAAGAAAATGCTCCTTTATCAAATGAAGAAGCTGTTCGTTTGATGGGGCAGATCCTTCTAGCTATGCGTCTTGCCCATACGCGTGGCATTATCCATAGAGATTTAAAACCACAGAATGTCCTCTTGACACCAGATGGAACAGCAAAAGTTTCAGACTTTGGGATTGCAGTGGCCTTCGCAGAGACTAGCTTGACCCAGACCAACTCGATGTTGGGGTCGGTTCATTATTTGTCCCCTGAGCAGGCGCGTGGATCAAAAGCTACGGTGCAAAGTGACATCTACGCGATGGGGATTATTTTCTATGAGATGTTGACAGGACACATTCCTTATGATGGAGATAGTGCAGTCACAATTGCTTTGCAGCATTTTCAAAAGCCACTCCCCTCTATTCGTGAAGAAAATAAGAATGTTCCACAAGCTTTAGAAAATGTGGTGATCAAGGCGACAGCTAAAAAACTGACGGATCGCTATAAATCAGTGGCAGAGATGTATGTGGACCTTTCAAGTTGCTTGTCCTATGAGAGAAGAAATGAGAAAAAACTGGTTTTTGAAGACCAAGCGAAAGCTGATACAAAGACTCTTCCAAAAGTGAGTCCAACTCCAAGGACGGCTCCTGTTCCAATCTCTGAGGTACGCAGTGAAATCAGTTCAGTAGATCCTAATCGACCATTATCTGATCAGCAGACCATGGCGCCAAGTAAAAAGCCAAGAAGACGTTTGCGGGCGCGCTACAAGGTCTTGTTTGTTGCCATTGCCCTAGTACTTGCAGCCTTTACTTTCTTGTTATATATGAGCCCAGCCAATAAAACAGTTCCAGATGTTTCCGGCAAAACCATTGCCGAAGCCAGAGCGGTTATTGAGGGACAAGACCTTCAAGTCGGTGAAGAGAAAGAAGAGTACAGTGATTCGGTTGCAGAAGGCTATGTCATTCGAACCAATCCAAATGCAGGGGCCCAAAAGAAAGAACAAAGTCGAATTGATTTGATTATTTCCAAAGGACCAAACAGCTTTGAAATGCCAAATTACGTGGGTGAAACACGGGCAAAAGCAGAAGAAGATCTGAAAAATACTTATAAAGTATCAAGCAAAATGATCACGATTGAAGAAGTTGAGACCTTCGATTATGCTGCAGGGACAGTTCTTGAACAAACTCCAGCTCCAGGAGAGCAATATTCTCTGAATTCAAAAACCAAGATTGTTTTGAAAGTAGCGAAAGAAACGACTTCAATTGAAATGCCAAACTATGTTGGATCAACTTACGATTTTGCTAGAAGTAATTTGATTGAGATCTATAGTATTAAAGAAGCCAATATCGAATTAAGAAAAACAGAACATCTCCCTGATGGGGTAGTTGTTTCTGCCGGTCAAATTGTTAGTCAAACTCCAGAAGTTTCGAGTACGGTGGATATTAACCGAACACGAATTGTTTTAACGGTATATGAACCTAAAGTGACCGCTTCTTCAAGTACGAAAGCCTCATCCAGTTCAGATACATCTAGTTCATCTTCTGCTGAACGATCAGATACAGAAAGTTCTAGCAGTAGTGCAACTGGTGGAGATTCATAAAACAGTCTAAGACTCAGATGGATTTCTGAGTCTTTTTGTATTTTTTTGTTGCTATGTCGTGATTTTTTTATTTCCCTGTCGAGGGAAATACTTTGAAGTCGCTTCAAGAAACTATTTTTCTACAGATGAATAGATTATGTGAACTCCTTAACAAACAAGGGGTTTCAAGTCCGGTAAAATAAAATAGTCAATTAAACATAAGGTAATTTGAAGTTGAAAATAGATTGAATATCAAATTATTTGCCTTTGTTTTAGCCCACATGCTATAATCTGCGTGAAAGGAGATCAAAGAGTAAAAAGTCGTTCAGGCCTGCTTTGATAGGAAATTGGTAAACGAATAGATTTTTTTCTGCTAGTTGAATAGGCCTTGACAACTAGTGGAGAAAAATATCGTGAACTGAGAAACAGGGAGGTAGAATGACTTTTGAAATATGTGCACATAGTTGATGTATCTTTCGCCTATACTTTCCCAATGGAGATTATTTAAATGGACAGAAAATATAGAGTGGTTAGTCGAGCAATCTTAGCAACAGCTATGATTGTCCCGGCATTTATAGCAACAAAAGTAGCTGCAGAAAATAGAGGATGGAATACCTCCTCTTATCGTTCAAACTATTATAACTATGGTTACAATAATTGGAACGGTTATAATGGCTATAATTCATGGACCTATAGTTATGGCTATGGATATCCAAATTGGAACTATTATTATGGCTATAACTATGGTTATCCTAGCTGGAATAATTATTATGGCTATAATGGTTGGAACTATGGTTATTCCTTGGAAAATGATGTAAACTACATTTATTGGAATGGCAATCATTATTATCGGATGAGTGATGGAACTTACCGGATCTACCGCAATGGTGAGTGGAAGCCTCTAACTAATCGGAATAACTCTACTAATAACCTTGCCAATGACCCTCATTATGTATATGAAAATGGCTACCATTATTATGTATTGGATAATGGGGATTATTACTACTATAAAAATGGCAAATGGGTATTTGTGAAGAATTCAACGGAAAATCCTGATACTCCTGATCCGGTTCCAACACCGACTCCGGATCCAACTCCAACACCTGAAGAGCCAGATCCAAGCGATAAACCGGATCAACCAGTTAATCCATCAGAACCATCTACACCAGAAGATCACGGCAACTTGATCTTCCCAGAAAATCCTCCATTTGTAGGAGCAGATGGAGAGTTTGATCCTTTCGCACCAACCCCAGAAAATCCAAGTGAACCAAAACCAGAAGAACCGGTGCAACCTGAAGTGCCTGGAAATGATGGTTTGGTATCAACAGATCAGCCTAGTGAAAACCAAATTCCTCCATACGTTGAGACACCAGCAGAAGGATTAGAACATCTTCCATGGGCTCCA
Organism: Streptococcus parasanguinis; assembly: GCF_001074805.1. Lineage (GTDB taxonomy): Bacteria > Bacillota > Bacilli > Lactobacillales > Streptococcaceae > Streptococcus > Streptococcus parasanguinis_A. Next base: position 12,209 of record NZ_JUPI01000135.1, read on the forward strand.
AATGGACGAGCACCTAAGATAGTCTATCCTCCTGGAAAACCTGGATCAGCAGCTTTGCGTCGAGATAAGAACTACTACTTTGACGGGTCGACTCACTATTACTACGTTCCTTCTGATACGGAAGCAACTGGTTACTCTGCTTATTGGAAATGGAATGGAGATAAATGGAAACTTTATGGAATGACAGATCCGAAAGATCCTGAGATCGATCCAAAATTCCACGAAGATGCCAAAGATGATGAATATGCTTATAGCGATCGTGACTCAAGCGTGAAGCTCTACTCTACAAATCTGGTAGAAACAGCTAAAGCAGGTCAAGCTCTTCCATTTAAGAATGTGGATGAATTTAAGGACTATGTCATTAAGAAAATGAATCCTAAATTTATTGATAATGCTGGCTGGGATGCCAAAGTAGAATGGGAAATCGAGGACCCAGAACTCTTTGAGCAATCTAAAGAAAACCCATGGGCTAAAGACTATGTTTTAATCGCTAACTTGAAGAGTGGAGTAGATGACAAGAACTATAAAGATGTTGAGTTTGGCTATGTGAAATTCGTTTATCGTGTAGAAGCGACAGACAATACAAACTATATCGAGTTAGATAAAGCGAAAGAAGCTTTTGCTAAGATTAACGAATTACGAAAGGCACAAGGCTTAAAAGAATTGACTTGGTCAGATGATGTCTACAACTCACGTGCCTTGCCAAAAGCCCATACTATTTCACGTCAGTACGATAGCACAGGGTTTGTAGCTCGCCGTGAAGACAATGCAACAACAGTCGCAACGAAATGGTATAACAGTGGATTGAGAGAATTAATGCTCGATCCAAATGCCACAGAAGGTGCGGTAGCAGCAGTCATCAATGGCGACGGTAACTATTACTGGGCATTCATGTATAAATAATGCCTCTAGACAACTGTTATCGGAAAGAACTTATTTAATAACAATTCATTCCGATACCAAGGACACCCAAAGGATTTCTTTCTTTTGGGTGTTTTTTTGCTCTTCTTATTATCCAACCACAGACGGAAGTCAAATGAGGAAAAATTTGATAAAATAGGAAAAGATGAGGTAGACTATGTGGAAAATACAAATTTTTATTTTCGTTGAAGCCGTTTTGTTAACATTGGCAGCGATCACCATTTTATCAATCGATTTTTCCAGATTTGTTGTCTTGATGGTTCTCTTTTTGCTCCTTTTGTATTACTATTTTGGCAAACAAAAAGCGAATTTTCTATTAATCGCGCTGAGTGTGCTATTGTTTTTTATCGTGATGCTGAATCCTTTTGTGATTGCAGCCATTTTATTTGCGGTGGTTTATGGTTTATTGATTGCTTACCCTTATATGTATAAGGAAAATGAAGCCGTTGTGTTTGATGTTGAAGAGGATACGAAAATTCGTCAGGAAAAAACTCGATGGATTGGTGATTTACAACATTTTTCAAAGCAAAGTCGAGGGTATCGAGATCTGAATGTAATCCGAGTTTTTGGAAATGACACCCTCCATTTAGAGGAGGTAGCCATTTGCAATTGGGACAATGTAGTGATCATTCGGAAAGGTTTTGGAAATACAAAAATTATCTTACCGATTGATTTGGAGTTGCATTTACAAATTAACACCCTGTATGGAGATCTGAAGTTTTTGGATCTTCCTGTCCGTAAAATGAGGAATGAAACCATAGACATTGAAACGGCACACTATCGGAGATCGCACCGTTCTATAAAAATTGTGTTAGTTGGTATTGTTGGGGATGTTGAGGTGATTCGCGCATGAAGAAATTAGACTATCTCCTATTGTATTTCTATTCCCTAATGGTGGTTGCGGTCATTTGTCATACCATTTTCCATTTTGTTGGTTTTCAGTGGGGCAAACTTCTCTCAGATCTTTCCTTGCTTCAGTCATTCCTATTTTTGGTTTTTAGTCTGACGCTTGCATTGACGGCTTTGGTTGTCTTAATTATCAAAATCACGCAATTTGTAACAGTTCATGCAGTACAACAAAAGGTAGAATCTATCCTGACTGCTTCACAGCGAAAAGAAATTGCCCCCAAAGAATTGAATCAACAGTTAGATTTATTGGACAGCAAATTACTTCGACTAGAAGAAAATTTACAAAAGAGTGAAAATCGTGTGATGCGAAATGAAGAAGAAATTGTGGAAATCGAGCGTAAGAGAATTGCGCGTGATCTACATGATACGGTTAGTCAAGAATTGTTTGCAGCCAATATGATTTTATCTGGAGTGGCAGCACGGGCTCTTGAGTTAGAGAAAAGTCAGATCCAGCAGCAACTAAATGGTGTGTCAGATATTCTAGGTACAGCCCAAAATGATTTACGCGTCTTGCTCCTACATCTTCGTCCTACAGAATTGGAAGGAAAAAGTTTGGTAGAAGGGATGGAGATGATTTTTAGAGAATTGAAGGAAAAGAGTAACCTAGCAGTTGTCTTCCATCATAATGACGTGAGCATTCCAAAAGAAATGGAAGAACATCTATTTCGGATCGTCCAAGAAATTGTCAGCAATACCTTGAAACACGCTAGAGCTCAACAAATGGATGTCTTTTTGCAACAGGAAGGAAAACAACTTCATTTACGGATGGTAGATGATGGAATCGGATTTGAGCAGGAAAAATTGGAACGATTGAGTTATGGGTTGAAAAATATTCAAGAACGTGTAGAAGACATGGCGGGAACCATTAAAATAAGAACGAGTCCTCAAAAGGGAGTGGCTGTAGATATTCGCGTTCCCCTCCTTGTAAAAGATAAAAATGAAAAGGAAACTGTATGAAAGTATTATTAGTAGATGATCATGAAATGGTCCGATTGGGATTGAAAAGCTTTTTGTCCATGCAAACCGATATTGAGCAGGTCTTAGAGGCGAAAAATGGGCATGAAGGGGTGGAGTTGGCGCTGAAAGAAAGACCAGACGTCATCATCATGGATATTGTGATGCCAGAGCTAAATGGAATCGATGCGACTCTAGCCATCCTAAAAGAGTGGCCGGAAGCTAAAATTGTCATTTTGACGTCTTATTTAGATAACGAAAAGATTTACCCTGTCTTAGATGCCGGTGCAAAAGGGTATATTTTAAAGACCTCGTCAGCAACTGAGATCTTACAGGCTGTCAGAAAGGTTGCAAAGGGAGAATTTGCAATTGAGACAGAAGTTAGTCAAAAAGTTGAGTCACGAAAGAACCATGCTGAATTGCATGATGATTTGACAGCTAGAGAACGAGATATTCTGGCTTTATTGACGAAAGGATATGAAAATCAACGAATAGCAGATGAACTCTTCATTTCTTTAAAAACAGTGAAGACCCATGTCTCCAACATCTTATCGAAATTAGAAGTCAGTGATCGGACGCAAGCAGTCGTCTATGCCTTTCGACACCATCTGGTGAATCAAGAAGATTTTTAAAAGGAAACATGCTATAATAGAGCGTGATCATAAGGGGGAGACAAGTGGACGCAAAATTACGTTATAAAGCCAAAAAAGTTAAAATCGTCTTTTTTGATATTGATGATACATTACGTGCAAAAGAAACAGGATTGATCCCAGAATCTGTCAAAGACGTCTTCCATCAGTTGAAAGAAAAAGGAATCCGAACAGGGATTGCAACCGGCAGAGGGATTTTTGGGGTTGTTCCTGAAATCATGGACTTAAAGCCTGATTTTCTAGTAACCTTAAACGGTGCCTATATAGAAGATACAAAAGGAACTGTGATCTACCAATCACCAATCAATGAAGCAATCGTTTCTTCTTTTGTAGATTGGGCCAAAGAATCCGAGATTGATTATGGGTTAGTGGCTAGTCATCAAGCTGCCCTGTCTAATCGGACACCCTTGATCAGTGATGCTATTGACATCATTTATCCCAACTTACCCGTAGATCCAGATCTGCATTTGAAAGAACCTATTTTCCAAATGTGGACCTTTGATGAACAGGATAGTGAGCTAGAGTTGCCCCCTTCTTTGCAAGAGGACTTGCGCCTAGTTTCGTGGCATCCCCATTCGTCAGATGTTGTTCGTTTTGAAGCTTCAAAAGCTTCAGGAGTTTCTCATCTTGTAAATCATTTGGGCTTGAAGCCAGAGAATGTTTTAGTATTTGGGGATGGATTAAATGATCTAGAACTGTTTGATTATGCTGGAATTAGTATCGCAATGGGAAAATCTGCCCCAGAGTTACAAGAAAAAGCTGATTATATCACTAAGAATTTAGAAGAAGATGGCATATTCTATGCCTTAGAGGAGTTAAATATGGTTGAAAAAGAATTGACGTTACCACAGTTAGAACTTGCTACGGCTGACGGTCCTGTCGCTGTGATCAAAACCAATCACGGTAAGATGAACATTCAATTGTTCCCGGATCAAGCGCCAAAAACAGTTGCAAACTTTGTAGCTCTTGCTAAGTCTGGTTATTATGATGGTGTCATTTTCCATCGGATTATTAAAGATTTTATGATCCAAGGGGGAGATCCTACTGGTACAGGTATGGGTGGTGAATCCATCTATGGTGAGAGCTTTGAAGACGAATTTTCAAAAGAATTGTACAATATTCGCGGAGCCCTTTCGATGGCAAATGCTGGACCAAACACAAATGGCAGCCAATTCTTTATTGTACAAAATCAACATCTCCCATATTCGAAAAAGGAATTGGTCCGCGGTGGCTGGCCTGAAAAAATTGCCGAAATCTATACGACAGAAGGAGGAACTCCTCATCTAGATCAACGCCATACCGTATTTGGACAATTGATGGATGAAGCTTCATTTGTGGTATTGGATGAGATTGCGGCTGTTGAGACAGGTATGATGGATAAGCCAGTAGAAGATGTCGTGATTCAAACCATCGAGATTGAGGACTAATATGAAAATTGGAGATAAGTTAGAAGGGACCATTACAGGCATTCAACCTTATGGTGCCTTTGTCGAACTAGAGTCGGGTGTCACGGGCTTGATTCATATCTCAGAGATTAGAAGTGGTTATGTAAGTAATATTCATGATATTCTTTCAATTGGAGAAAAAGTCTTTGTCCAAGTCATCGATGTTGATGAATATTCTAAGAAAGCTAGCCTCTCTCTGAGAACCTTAGAAGAAACACCGCAACGAAGTATTCGACACCATCGTTTTTCAAATGATCGCAACAAAAGTGGTTTTGCTCCCTTAGCTCAACAGATGCCAACCTGGGTCAAAGAAGGAAAAGCATTCTTTAGCAAACAAGAAAAAAAATAAAAACTTCGCTAGGTTGATGAAACCTACCGAAGTTTTTTGGTATAGTGAGTTATTCAAATTCGTAAAGAGTAGTGGAAAGGTAACGTTCCCCATTATCTGGTGCAAGGGCAAGAACTTTTTTACCGCTACCTAATTCTTTTGCGACTTCAATAGCAGCATAGATAGCAGCTGCGCTTGAGATACCGACTAAGAATCCTTCAGTTCCACCGATAGCGCGTGCAAGTTCGAAAGCTTCTTCTGAAGATACACGACGAACACCATCATATGCGTTAGTGTCTAAAGTGTTTGGAATAAAACCTGCTGAAATACCTTGGATTTTATGTGGTCCAGGTTTTTCGCCAGAAAGAACCGCAGATTCATTGGCTTCAACGGCATAGACTTTGACAGCAGGATTGTTCTTTTTCAAAGTATGAGAAATACCAGAAACAGTACCACCAGTACCAACACCTGCGACAAAAGCATCTAAACCATCTTTTCCAAAGGCATCAACGATTTCTTGTCCTGTTGTTCTCTCGTGTACCTCTGGGTTAGCAGGGTTTTCAAATTGAAGAGGAAGGAAGCCATTTCTTTCTGCAGCGATTGCTTCAGCTTTAGCGATGGCACCTTTCATTCCTTCACTTCCAGGAGTCAAAACGAGTTCAGCTCCATAGGCTTGGATGATTTTACGACGTTCCACACTCATGGTTTCAGGCATGACAATCACAACTTTATAGCCTTTAGCTGCACCAACCCATGATAAACCAATCCCAGTGTTTCCACTAGTTGCTTCGACAATTGTATCACCGGGTTTGATCAAGCCATCTACTTCAGCTTTTTCAATCATGCTTAAAGCAATCCGGTCTTTAACCGATGATCCAGGGTTGAAGGCTTCGAGTTTGACATAGACATCTGCAGCTCCTTCAGGAACAAGACGGTTCAATTTGACAATTGGAGTGTTCCCAATCAATTCTGTAATATTTTCATAAATAGCCATAATATACCTCAGTTCTAGATTTTCTTAATACTAACAAGTATAGTCCCTTGTGGGAAGAATGTAAAATATAGAAATTTTATGGGTGTGATAAAAAAAAACTATCGTTGCCGGTAGTTTCTTTGATTATTTTTCTACAGAAAGTAGTGGTACTTCAATCTCGCGAATTCCTTGATCTTCTATAAGGATTTTCCCATTATAAAATTCGACTAAAGCAGCTGTGATAGAAGGTGTGTCTTCTTTGTCTACAAAAATAGTTGTCGCCACCCGATCTGTAAACATCGGATCTTGTTCTACCAATTTGTTGTTTTTTAAGAAATTAGCAAATTCTTGGTATTGGGAATAAGAAAGTGTGATCCCAAGAACAACTTGCTCCTTGATTTCTACCAGTCCAATCTCTCGAACTGCTTGAGCCACACTTCCAGCGTATGCACGAATCAGACCGCCAGCACCTAATTTAATGCCTCCAAAATAGCGGGTAACCACAACACAACTATTGGTGATGTGATGATTCTCTAAAACTCCCAACATCGGTACACCCGCTGTTCCACTAGGTTCGCCATCGTCACTAGTCCGTTTAATATCGCTATGTTCTCCAATGATGAAAGCAGAACAGTTATGTGTGGCCTTGTAGTGTTCCTTCTTGATCGCGTTGATAAAATCTCTAGCTTCCTCTTCAGAAGAGACGCGTTTAACATGACAAATGAATTTCGATTTTTTGATTTCTTCTTGAACAGTGCCGTTCTCTTTAAATGTAACATATTCCATATTCTTATTTTACAAAAAAAGAATGATTTTCTCCAATTTTTGCGAATTGATAAGTATGAAGATAGAAGATACTTATGGAAGACTCTTACCAGAGAGCCAGATGACAGACGATTTAAAAGAAATGGCCCAAGAACTCCCAACCATAGAAAAACAAAATGGAAGGTACCGATGTTTTCGATGTGGCAGTATGATTGATCAAAAACTTTGGAAGTTGAGTGAAGAGGTCCTGTATTGTAGAGCTTGTATCCAATTGGGAAGGATCCGGAGTGACCAAAAACTTTATGCTATTGCACAGCAAGACTTTGAAGGACAAGAGGTGTTAAACTGGAAAGGAACCTTGACTTCCTATCAACAAGAGGTATCAGATGGTCTCATCAAAGCAGTTAAAGAAGGAAAAAATGCCTTGGTACATGCTGTGACAGGAGCTGGGAAAACGGAAATGATGTACCAGGTTGTAGCAACAGCGATCAAGAGTGGACAAGCAGTTTGTATTGCTACCCCAAGAATCGATGTCTGTATCGAACTGTACGGAAGGATGAAGGAAGATTTTTCCTGTTCTATATCGTTGCTTCATGGGGGATCGGACCCCTATTTTAGAACACCTTTGGTAATCGCTACAACTCACCAATTGTTAAAGTTTTATCAGGCCTTTGATCTCCTTATTATAGATGAGGTCGACGCTTTTCCCTTTGTAGATAATCCGATGTTATACAAAGCAGCTCAGAATGCGATAAAAAAAGAAGGGAACACCCTTTATTTAACAGCAACCTCTACAGATGAGTTAGATAAAAAGGTTAAGAAAAAAGAAATCATCCGTTATAGTCTTCCAAAACGTTTCCATGGGAACCCACTAGTGGTTCCAGAAATAAAATGGGTATCGAAAATTAGAGAAAAAATAGAAAAAGGAAGAATCCCCTACGAACTATTGAAACTAATCAAGAAGCAAAGACAGACTCACTACCCATTGTTAATCTTTGTATCTGAAATTGAATTAGGACAACAATTTAAAGAGAATATAAAAAAATACTTTCCGAAAGAAAAAGTAGGTTTTGTATCCTCTCAGACACAGGATCGCTTGAGAATTGTAGAAGAATTTAGAAATAAAGAAAAAACAATACTAGTCTCGACTACCATACTTGAAAGAGGAGTTACCTTTCCGCTTGTAGATGTATTTGTTTTAGAAAGCAACCATCGCTTGTTTACGAAAAGTGCCCTTGTACAAATCTCAGGAAGAGTTGGACGTAGCAAAGAAAGACCAACAGGCCAATTACTCTTTCTATCAGATGGAATAACAAAAGAAATGAAAAAAGCAATCAAGGAAATAAAACAAATGAATCAGGAGGCTGGGTTTTGAAAGAATGTCTGCTTTGTAATAAAGAGTTAAAAACTAGTGAACATTTCACAGATCTTATTTTTATAAATCGACAAGAAAAATGGATTTGTAAAGAATGCAAAGAAAACTTCGAACAAATTGGCGAAATTCATTGTCCTAGGTGCTTTAAAGATAAGGAGGAGAAAGTATGTAAAGATTGTGAGTTCTGGGAAGACAAAGGAAATACTGTTCAACATGAAGCTTTATATAGATATAATGGAGCAATGAAAGACTATTTCAAACGATATAAATTTGAAGGAGATCGTTTGTTAGGAATGGTATTTGCAAGTGACATCAAAAAAGCGTTGAAAAAGTATAAAAACTATACAATAATACCAACTCCAATTAGCCATGAAAAAAAGCAGGAGAGAGGATTCAATCAAGTCTCGACAATACTAGATTTTGCAGAAATAAAGTACAGCCCTCTATTTCATAAAGAAGACAGCTTGGCCCAATCAAAAAAAACAAGAGAAGAAAGATTAAAAACCTCTCAACATTTTCAATTAAATGAAGAAGTTCCAGAAAAGAAAAAGTATCTTATCTTCGATGATATATACACAACTGGCAAAACAATCGAATTAATGAAGCGCCTGTTAATTGAAAAAGGTGTGAAAGAAATAAAGACATTTTCAATCGCAAGATAAAAAAAGATTTGCAAAAAAAATATGAAAGCGTTATAATATACATATAAATAAAAACATAATGTTTAGAAAGTAGGTACTAATATGATTAAATATAGTATCCGTGGTGAAAACCTAGAAGTAACAGAAGCCATTCGCGACTATGTCGTTTCTAAACTCGAAAAGATTGAAAAATATTTTCAGGCAGATCAAGAGCTAGACGCTCGTGTAAACTTAAAAGTTTACCGTGAAAAGACCGCAAAAGTAGAAGTAACCATTCCACTTGGATCTATTACACTTCGTGCAGAAGATGTGTCTCAAGATATGTACGGTTCAATTGATCTGGTTGTAGATAAAATTGAACGTCAAATTCGTAAGAATAAAACAAAAATCGAAAAGAAAAATCGTATTAAGTCTGGTGCAGGTAAGTTATTTACCGATGCAGTTATAGAAGAAGCAACAACCACAGAAAAAGTTGTTCGCTCAAAAACAATTGATCTAGAACCAATGGATTTAGATGAAGCTATTCTTCAAATGGATCTATTAGCACACGACTTCTTCATTTATCGTGATGTGGAGGACAACACAACTAATGTTATCTACCGTAGAGAAGATGGAGATATTGGTCTATTGGAAGTAAAAGAATAGAGATTAAAAACATCAATTAAATTATAGAAGGATCAGGAGCAATTTTGCTCCTGATTTTTTAGATAACCCAAAGAAGTAAGAATATTTTTTAAGAAAATAAAATTTTTTGAAAAAAAGTATTGACAGTAAGTCCAGGTCATGATATACTAATATAGTTGTCGCGAGAGAGCGACA
>NZ_JUPI01000136.1 GCF_001074805.1 Streptococcus parasanguinis
TGATTCTGATGTAGAGGCCGACTCAGAGGCTGATGCTGACTCAGATACAGAAACTGATTCAGATGTTGACACTGATTCTAAGGTTGAAACCGACTCGGACGTAGACACTGATTCTGACGCTGACTCTGACGCTGATGCTGACTCTGACGCTGACCCAGATGTCGACACTGATTCGGACGTAGACACTGACTGACTTTCTGATACTGACTCGGATTCTGAGACTGATTCAGACGTAGATGATGACTCTGATGCCGAGACTGATTCAGAGGTTGATGCTGATTCAGAAGTAGACACTGATTCAGAAGTAGACACTGATTCAGAAGTAGACACTGATTCAGATACAGAAACCGATTCAGATACAGAAACTGATTCAGACGTTGACACTGATTCTGATGTTGACACTGATTCAGAAGCTGACGCTGATTCAGAAGCTGAGACTGACTCCGATGTTGATGCCGATTCTGATGTCGATGCCGATTCAGAGGTTGAGACTGATTCAGACGTTGACGCTGACTCAGATGTAGACACTGATTCTGACGTTGACACTGATTCTGAGGTTGATACAGATTCAGAAGTAGACACTGATTCAGATACAGAAACCGATTCAGATACAGAAACTGATTCAGATACAGAAACCGATTCAGATGTAGATATCGACTCAGAGGTCGAGACTGATTCAGAAGTAGAGGCTGATTCGGACGTAGACGCTGACTCAGACGAAGAAACTGATTCAGACGTTGATGCTGACTCGGATGCTGATACTGATTCTGAAGTCGAGACTGATTCTGATGCAGATGCAGATGCAGATGCCGATTCTGAGGTCGACACTGATTTGGATGTTGAAACCGACTCAGAGGCTGAAATTGACTCGGATGTTGAGACAGACTCGGATGCAGAAACCGACTCGGATATTGAAACTGATTCGGATGCTGATACTGACTCAGAGGTTGAGGCTGATTCGGATGTTGAAACCGACTCAGACGTAGATACTGATTCAGAGGTTGATGCTGACTCGGACTTAGACACCGATTCTGAGGTAGACACCGATTCTGAGGTTAACGCTGACTCAGACGTCGAGACTGACTCAGAGGTCGAGACTGATTCAGAAGTTGACACTGACTCAGACGCAGAAGCTGATTCGGATGTTGACACTGACTCAGATGTAGATACCGACTCAGACGTCGAGACTGACTCAGATGTAGACACTGATTCTGACGTTGACACTGATTCCGACGCTGAGACTGACTCGGAATCTGATGCTGACTCAGAGGTTGATGCTGATTCAGAAGTTGACGCTGACTCGGACGCAGAGGCTGATTCAGAAGTTGACGCTGACTCGGACGCAGAGGCTGATTCTGACATTGAAACCGACTCTGAAGTCGAAACTGACACTGAAGCAGAGACTGACTGACTTTCAGATACTGAGGTGCTCAACGATGCTGACAATGATTCAGAGGTCGAGATTGACTCAGACGTTGAGACTGATTCAGATACAGAAACTGACTCAGAGGTAGATGCCAACTCTGAGGTTGAAATTGACTCAGACGTAGATACAGATTCAGAGACTGAAACTGACTCAGAGGTCGAGACTGATTCTGAGGTTGACGCTGACTCAGACGTCGATGCCGACTCAGACGTTGATACTGATTCTGACGTTGAAACCGACTCTGAGGTTGAGATTGATTCTGACGCTGACTCGGACACTGACACAGATTCAGACGCTGAGACTGACTCCGATGTTGATGCCGATTCAGAAGCAGACACTGATTCTGAGGCTGAAACTGACTCAGATGTAGAAACCGATTCGGATGTTGATACTGATTCTGATGTAGATGCTGACTCGGACGCTGAGACCGATTCAGAGGTTGATGCTGATTCAGAGGTTGATGCTGATTCTGAGGCTGAAACTGACTCAGAGGCTGATACTGATTCAGATACAGAAACAGACTCGGAAGTCGATACTGATTTGGAAGTCGACACCGACTCAGACGTTGAAACCGACACCGAAGTAGAGGTTGATTGACTCTCTAATACGGAAGTGCTCAACGATGCTGATTTTCTAGCGGACTCACTCAAAGATACTGATGCAGACTCCGACTGCGATTGACTCACTGATTTTGAAGCCGACTCGCGAGTCGATTGACTTAGTGACGCTGATACCGACTGTGAAAGCGATGCTGAAACTGACTGACTCACTGAAACAGAGGCGCTCGTTGAAGCGGATGTCGAGCTTGAGATAGACTGGCTAACCACTTTGGATACACTTGCTGATACCGAAGCAGACTGCAAGGCACTGACACTTGCAGAAGCTGACTCCGAAACCTTCACAGATTCAGATTTTCTTGCCGATATAGATTGGCTCGTTGAAGCAGATTGAGAAATCTCCTTGCTCAATGATTGACTGCGAGATAGACTCGCTTGAGCGGATACACTTGCCGATGCTGATTGGCTTAGTGAAGCCGACAAACTTTGCGAGCGAACCGAGCTCAGTGACTGGCTAAATGAAACGCTCTGCTGAGCCGATACGCTCTGAGATTGCTTCGCACTTAAAGACTGACTGATCGATTGCGAAGTCTTCGTAGATGCACTCTGACTGTTTGATACAGACTGACTGTGATCGCTATCTGACAGTTTCACCGCTACGACATTGGTCGTACTATCTTTATAAGTAATGGTGACTGTACCATCACTATTAACCGTATAGGACTTAATCCGGTTGGCCACCTCTGGATTAACAGCCGATACAGCAGCAATCACCTTGCTCTTATCTGCATCTGTCAAGTCAGTCAGGCTCGTCACCTGAATAGTGCTTGTTGGAGCAACACCTGGCGTACGATCAGCAAGACGTCCTTGGGTAATCCGAATTTCACCCAAACCATTTGGACGGTTCATATTGGACGCATTGTCAATAGCTGCGACGTTGCGTTGCCATGTATTCCGGTAGGTATGGTAAAGGTCATCCTTCAGATGAATGGTCGTTGTGATGGTTGCAGGGTTCGCACTGGTAGCCGTAATATCTACCGTGATAGGAGCAATATCACCTGTTCCATACTGGCTGCCACCAAAGAAATTCCCGTTTAAAGCATTGTCGTTCAGATCCGCTCGTGCAACGACTTTCATTTCTTTCAACTTGCCACTGTCATCAGTAGCTGTAAAGGTCACAACCGCATCATCACCAGCGTAAATAGTATAATTCTTCCCACCACCTTCAAGAGGGGTTGATTTCGGTTCCACACCATTGACGGTCAACTTAGCCGTCACTTCAGGACGTGTGGCATCTGTTATAGCCACCATGTTACTGGCATCGGAATAAACTGCATAATCACCATACAGGATACGGGCTTTAGCATTTACACCACCCGTTTGTAAGGGAGCATTCGGTGTTACGATCGCTTGTCCAGAAGCATCCGCTACTGCTGTTCCCACTTCGTCGTCATTATTGTATAGAACGACTGTAGAACCTGGCTCAGCCCCCGTCACCGTTACAGGTGTTTGAGTATAGGCTTTCTCTAGTAAGCGAGTCTCAACCGTCGGTGCTGCTAGGCGCTTAACAGGAGCAGTTACATCATTTGTGGTGTTATCTTTATAAGTAATAGTCACCACACCAGATGATGAAACCGAATAAGATTTAAAATCCTTTGAAGTGGCAATATTTGGGTTAGCAGTCTTAAAAGCCTCCCAAACTTTCTCTTTTTCAGCCTGGGCCAAGTTAGTGGTATCATTGACAAAAGTTGCCGTCGTCACAGCCGTAATCGGGTTTCGAATGCCATCATTTTGTGGCAAAACCTGAATACGAAGCGTACGTGTCACTGACTGCTTAGCCGTATTCGTCACTACAAAAGAAACATTATAAATTTTTCCAGGTGTTACGACCTCTGTCTGCCCAACAGTCCCCACGATATTAAAGACAGCTGCACTATTTTTCAAGGCCGATGTTTGCGGAACATAAATGCCATTCACACGATCGCTACCAGAAGCGTAGCCAATGCTCTTAATATTATTTCGTGTAGGATTGGTTTCAACAACCTTATAAACCTGATTGATGTAATCAGAGTTATAAACAGAAATCAAGGCATTATTGGCTGGGCCGAGATTGTACTGGGGCGCACGAAGGCTGGTATCTGTGTCAATACGGTTCCCATTTCGAGGGTCGCGCTGACCAGATGTCGCGCGCAGCACCGCGTTGGCCAAGCGATTGCGAGCAATCTTAGCTTGTCTTTCCACTGCATCAATTTGGATTGCCGGATTGGACAAGCCAGTACGAATAGCTTCTAAAGCCAGATCTCCACTTTCAATAGCAGATTCTGTCCCAGGAATTTCCAGAGCCTGTGCCCGATAGGTGTATAAATCCAAGGCCAAGACCTGCAGACGCTTCACATGGTCTTCCGAGCGAGTGGTCTGAGCCGCTGCTTCTTTCTCACTCGTTTCAGGAGTAGCCCTGTGAATTGAATCGTCCTCTGAGAGACTGCTACTAGCAAATTCTGATGTGGACTGACTCGCTGAATGACTAACAACATGTGATTCGCTCAAAGAAACCGACTGAGACAAAGAAAGGTTGTCACTAGCTGACTCTGAAAATGAGCTGGATTCACTTATGGAGTGACTGGCTGACACAGAGTCTGTGGTAGACGTCATCCCCAAGACAAGACTATCCGAACCTGCTACACCGGTCGATGGGCTGATTTCAGACCCAACAGTCGCATTTATCTCATTTTCCTCAGCAAATACTGGGTTAGCAACCGTTGTTGCTCCAGCAAGAGCCCCTAGTACAACCATACCTTTTACTAGGTCTGCAGGCATTTGACGTGAAGAATCATCATATCTAACCATGATTTTTTCATCCACACCACCTCGCATGACACGAAATAAGCCTAACCGAGAAACAGATGCCCGTACCCAATTCTTCCCTGATTTGATTAATTTATAACGCGTGATTCGCTCCGTTTCGCGAAAATCACCCTTCGAACGTTTAAAAAACATGTCCGCTCCTTAAATTTTAGATATCGAGTTATTATACACTAATTTTCCCCAAAAGTAACTAATTAAGACTAGTTTTTAACACAAATAACAGCATACAAAAAGAGAACCCGGAGGTTCTCTTTTTGGATCCTTTTTCATTTCCCACATACCTGAAATGACCGAATCAAATTAGGATAGAAGATTATTTTTCATCTTCCTTTTTGCGACGTCCAAGTGCTGCAACCCCTGCAACCCCTGCAACTGCTCCAAGAAGAGCTGAAGCTACAGATCCTGTTTCACCAGTATTTGGAAGTTGTTCAAGAGCTGGAGCTGGTTGAGCTGGTTGCTCAGGAACTGGGTTCACTGGTGTGTTTGGTGTTGGATCCATTGGTTTATTAGGTGTTGGATCTACAGGAGTATTTGGTGTTGGAGTTGGTGGTACTGGTGTGTTTGGTGTTGGAACGGTTGGAGTCTTCACAAGTTTGTAAACGTAAGTAACGTTCTTATCACCTTCGATGACTTTACCAGTTGTTGGGTCAGTTGTCGTCAAGTGACCTTGTCCATCAACTTTACCTACTGGGTAGTTACCTTGTGGTACCAATTCGTAAACTTTACCATCTGGAGTTACGATTGTCTTAGGACGGTTATCCACAACTGTATCGTAGTCTTTACCTACTGGTTGATTTTCTTCGTCAGTGACATCGTCTTTAATCTTGTTACCATTGACGTCAACATAG
>NZ_JUPI01000137.1 GCF_001074805.1 Streptococcus parasanguinis
GGAGGTGGGACGACGAAATCGAATTCTAACGAATTACCGATTTCTGTCCCACTCTCTTTTTGAGGTTAAGATGACCTCAATCTATCTGTGCCTGATGATGTATTGATCATGGTAAAACAAATCTTCGTGAGAAAGCAAGTCTACTCATTTTTTTGAATGATTAGTTCTCCAGATCTAATTTCCCAGACTTGGTCAAAGTTCTTCAGTGCTTCATTCTGTCGGTGTAAAGTAATGATGACAGCACACGGTAAGTCTAGTACTTTTTTCAATTCTGCCTCGAACTGATGAGCATCCAATGCTGAAAAAGGTTCATCCATAATAACTAATGGACTCTGGCGGTTTTTTTCTCGATTGAGGTACATGCGTTGTTGTTGACCACCTGACAGGGATTGAGGAGGTGTTACTTCGAACTCCACATCCTTAAACTCTGCAGGGAAAGTATTGAATAGCGTAACATTATTTTCATAACTAGAGATGAAGCTATGCTCTTGTTGCAAAATCAAGCCAAATCTTCCCCAAAGCTGATTTAGGGGAAGATCATTCAGCAAAATCTCGCCTTGGAAATCCTCATCCGTACCATTTAAAATATTGAGTAGGCTACTCTTACCTGATCCGTTCTCTCCTATGAGGGCAATCTTATTTCCTTTGTGAATGGTGGCAAAAGAAATCTTCAATGTTGATTCCCCAAGTTGTTTAGAAAGATTCTTCAATTTGATCGTTTCAAAAGAAAGCTGTGGTGCCTGAATTGAAGATGGATGCTTAACAATAGTTTGAAAGCTTTTAATTACAGGTTTTACCGACTCCAACATTTGCAGATCGTAAAGGATTTCTTGAATTGGTTCTGAGAAGGCTGTAATATAACCAAAACTGGCCACCACCTCAGGGATACCAATTTGATGATGATATAGAGAGTAAGCTAGATAGGAAAAGAGAATAAGGCTAATGAATTCAAAAGAAATACCCGTCAAGAGAATACCTGTAATTTTAGTCAAACCATACCCAAGATACTTATCCTGCAAGTTTTTGAGAGAACTTCTTTGTTGCTCTATAAAATGAGGTAGAGTAAGTTTGTTAACTAGGTGATGTCCTCGGAATAGATCCTCCAAGGTCCGATAATAATCACCTTGCTTTTCAAGATAGGTTTGTCTACGCTTCGCAGTCAATTGACCAACGATCTTTGGAATTTGAATACTGATGGCTGTTGAAATCAGTAGGATCAGTGCCACTATAGGATTGATCGTTCTGGTAATAATGATGGTATAAATCAAAATTCGTAGAATCTGCTTAAAAAAACTCATCAGTGGAGGTAGATAATCTTTTTCCAGTGAGTCAAGATCATTAGATTGATAAGAAATGTATTCTGCGACTGTTTTCTGCTTGAAATCATGGTGGGCAAGTCCTAAAAGAGATTGAAACCAATCGTTCTTTAGATTTGTCGAAAAGAGAATGGCCTGTTTCCAGTCAAGTCGCATTTGGATGTAGTTGCAAGTCAGGTAACCTATAACTGCGATGCAATAACCTGACAAAGCTATTTGATAGTGGCCACGAATTAACTCTTGTGTAAAGTATGGAAGAAGAGCCGTACAAATATTGGACAGGCCACTAAAGAGAAAATTAAAGAAAAGATACCAGCGCAAAGGCTTAAGGTATTGAAACATAGACGAAACTCCTTGATAAAGCTATAACATAAAACTGATAATGACATAACAGCCCAGTTACATTAATGAGCAAATAGGGGCATTAGTTAGAAACTTTCATTTTTGTAAAATATAACTAAATTATAGCATATGATGAAGTCAGTTTATTAATTTAGAAGAAGTTTGTCCATGTATTTCTCAAAAAAATTTGATATTAGGATGATTCTGTAGGCGTGTTAATTTAAACAAAAGAACTGCTAGCGACAGGAGATGCTGCTAGTGGAACCTACTTGCCTCCAAGTAGTGGAGTGGATCTATCTTGGAAGCAAACAGTCTCTTTAGGGTGGCAAAAACGTCAAGCAAACCTAAACAAAGTGAAGAATCCGAAGGTTGAAACATTAGAAGACAAACTCTCAAAAATGTCACGTGCAGAACTGGAGGAAGAGTATGGAGACGTGATTCAAGCCTATAAAAGATTTACGACTATGGGGCAGGGTGATGTGGTTCTCTCCAAGTGGGATATGAATGATCTCAAATTGTTATGGAAGAGATATAATGAAGTTAAGAATGATCATTTAGGATTATTACCTTCAGAATTAGCCAAGGTGGACCCAAAATTTAAGAAACGTATCGATGCAATGGATCAAGAAGCGTTAGAAGAGGCCTACCCAGAACTTAAAACATTGATCTCCATGGCTCATGTGAATCCATATGCACAACTATTTAAATCTGAAACAGAGCGAGCTAATTATCATTACCTACTAGACCGTTATTTCTTTTTAGATAGTCAAAAAATGCTCAGTTGGCGAGATCCTGCTTTTCAAACTAAATATGATTATTATATAATTGAAGAAGGTATTGATCCTTTTACAGGTAAACCTGCTACACAGGAAGAAATCAATAGTGCAAAAAATATCAAGAAGGTGAGAGGTTTTACTGATAGCCTCCAACTAGCAAGTACCTTGTATACATCTTATGTTGGATATAATCAGTACTACAATAAACCCTACACATCTTTCTCGGATGTATATAGTAAGGTAAAAGGGAAAATTCCTGTCTTCAATAGGAAACCAGTAATTCCTGTCTTTTCAAATAGATATTCAAAAATAGATTTTACTCAAACTGACTTTGATGTTGAGTTAATAAGAGGTAGATTGAAAACTGATCCAGATACGGCTTTTTTCTGGTCAGGACGAACAGATGGCATTGGAGGAATGGATGTTGCGAAAAAAATAGCAAAAAATAAAGGAGGAGTTACATTAGAATCTACGATTGATGATACGAACATTGTAATGCCTGAATGGGATTTTAATACTCCTTCAAGTGTAACAGCTTGGGAGGAAGCTTCGAATGTTTACGCAGAGCAAGTATCTGGTGAAATAAGAGCTGTAGTTGGTAGCGAACTACGACCAGGAAATATTTGGGAAAACATCGAACTACCAAGATTGAAGGCCAATCCAAATGTTACTAAGGTTACAACAATAGATCCTAAAACAGGGGTAGAAAAAATTATATTCGAGAGGTAGAAATGAAAATTACAGGAACAAGATCAACAATTACTTTTGATTTAGAGAATGGTTTCCTCATAAAAGCACAAGGAGAATTGCTGATCAATAAAAAATTTGTTGTTTATAAAGATAGTATGACACAATGGGAGCCTCCTCATGAGAATCTTCCGATAACTCAAAGAGAAATAGAAAATATTATTAATACAGCTAAAAAAATGGAGAGCAATCAAACTATTCAATTAGACTTTGTATAATTATATTGTATTCTAAGAGAAATAAATCTCTATACAAGTGGTCAGGTTGTCTATCATGGGACCAAACTCCTAGGTGGAAGTGAAGAAGATGCTCAAACTGCAAACTTTATCGGGAACATCGTAGGAGGTTATGTGGCCTCCTCAGCAACCAGCAAGTTTAGTTTGAATCAACCTATTTTTTCAAATCGATATTCAAAAATAGATTTTACTCAAAACAGAAGACCATTATAAAACATTTTAAAAAAATAGAATAGAGGTTTGAAATCCTGAAAAATAGAATTCATTACATTACGAAACTTGAAATGCAAGATCGATTGCCTTTCAGTGGCTTTGTAGCAAATTTTGATGGGAAGCAGATCCAAAACAAAGAAGAACTATTTCGTTTTCTTGAAAAAAATGTCGGACTTCCTGATGCCAATAATTGGTCATCTATTACAGATTGGCTGACAGACTTATCATGGATAAAAGCTGAAGAATACAACTTTATTCTTGAAAATTATGATAGCTTCTTAAAAGATGACTTATCATCTAAAGACTTATTTTTAGAAATTTTGGAAGAAGATATTCTTCCTTGGTGGGAATGCGATGTTGAAAAGCATGTTGTTGGCAGTAAGGTCAAGAGTTTTCAAGTTTACATAGTAGAAAATTAAAAATAGGACAAAGTTTTAAGGAGCTACCTTAAGGTAACCACTTATGTTGGATATAATCAGTACTACAATAAACCCTATACAACGTTCTTGGATGTATATAGTAAGGTAAAAGGGAAGATTCCTGTCTTCAATAGGAAACCAGTAATTCCTGAGGTGAACCTTAAGGTAGATATCAATGGTAAAACTATAACAGAAACCACAAAACCTTATGATCGCGAACATATTTTACGAAATATAGAAGAAAGCAGGCTTGCGAGGGAGAATTCAGGGTTTAAAGACTTTTCAACCACGAGGCTTCAGCCGGTAGTCAAGCCTCAGCCTGCACCTAAGAATTTAGATGTTGAGGGACCAGTAGTAAATAATATTCAATCTAAATATCCCGATTTGCAAACTTATGAATATAATTCATATACAAATCCTGGTCCACTAAATGATTTAAGAGGTCAGCCTAATGTTAATTTTTATGGGGGACGGTATGATGTTGAAGTTTTGAAGTCTCCCAAAATATTATATCGAGCTGGCGACCAAAGCAATCCGCTAGGGCAATGGTTTACAGAATCAGCCCCACATTCTGAGATAGAAGTTAGAATAAATACGGCAGTAAAACCAATTTGGACAGATCGTTCAGGAAACTACACTGGCAGTTCTCCTTTAAATACAGTTTACGAAATAAAAATACCAGCTGGCACAACAATATATAGAGGACCTGTTGCGAGTCAAGGAGGCATCTATCAAGGTGGTTTGGAATATGAACAAATTTTTATTGAAACTCCGTGGAAAATAGAAGGTGTAGAGGTTATTAGCTCAAAACCATTAAATTAGTGAGGAAAGAAATGAAACGAAAAGAATTATTAGATAATATCAAATTAATATTACCACTATTAAATCAGTACAATGATGGGACAATTCATGTACAAATTTCATTTTTACAAGGATTAGAATGTGCATTGGAAAATGGTGACTCACTCCCTACAATAAGAGAAATTAAAGATATCCTTTATCCTCCAAGAGGAGGTCTATCAGACTTTTTTGTTTGGAAGAATGATTATTTGGAACGACTAAAAATTAATGAAGAAATTGAAGCCTACAATAATAGATTATGGGAGCTTTTAAATCAAATAGAAAACTTGGAATCATAGTAAATGCATCAAATTTTAAAATTAGAAGCATTTCATCAATCTCATACAAGAATTCCAAGCGAAAATGAAGCATCTGCTTTTGAAGATTTTTGGAAACCAGGAGGACAAACCTTCCCAGGAAATATGCCAGAAGGCATCATGAAAGATATTAGTACCCAAAGAGGAGAACACACATGGAACATAGTAAATTAACTTGGGAAGACGTTAGTAAGTTTGAAGAAATAAAAGGTTATGGACAACATGTTTGGCGACATCATGAGAAATATTTTTTTGTTACAGATGAAGGAGGAATAGCTGAACAGAGGGTAGTCTATGAATTACCATTAGAACTATTTCAATCACCCTACCAAGTTTTTCTGAGTTACTTGAAAAGTCTAACTTAATTTGACAATTTAGGCAATAAAGAAATCCTAGACAAGCTTTTGAGCTATTCAGAAGACTTGAAATACCACTATAATCTCTATCAGCTCTTGCTTTTTCACCTTCAGAATAAGGAACCAGAGAAATTTTTTGGACTCATTGAAGACAATATAAAGAAGGTTCATTCTCTTTTTCAGACTGTCTTTAAAACATTTCTAAAGGACAAAGGGAAAATCATCAATGACCTTCAGTTATCCTATTCCAACGCAAAATTGGAAGCGACTAATAATCTCATCAAACTTATCAAACGCAATGCCTTTGGTTTTCGGAACTTTGAAAACTTCAAGAAGCGAATTTTCATCGCTCTGAATATCAAAAAAGAAAGGACGAAATTTGTCCTTTCTCGAGCTTAGCTTTTCTTCAACCCACTAAAGTTGACAAAGAGCTGTAGATTTTAGGTATTTACCTTGTCTACTTAAGAGGTATCATATCATCGAGATAAAGGTGATTTGTTTGTTCCTAAGAATTAGGTTTTAGGTTTGACTTGTGGCAACTTCTGGAAAAAGCTTGTCTAGAATTTTTGGAGTGATAGCTTGTCCAGGACCTTCAGCACAATAGGTGTGAATATACATAGCGGGATTGAAGTTGAGCTCGATACAAGTGAAATGAGGTTTTTCCTTGCTAGCAGGCTGAGTTTTATCTGGAATGATGAGGTCAACCCCGCAAGCCCAGGCCCCCATGCTAGTTGCCATAGCTGCTGCCAATTCTTGGTAAGAGGAATCTATTGTCTCAGTGACATCAATAGAGTCACCACCCGTAGAAATGTTGGAGTTACGGCGGAGATTGACCTTTTTCCCTTCTGGGAGAATATCATCAGGTGCATAACCTTGTTGGGCCAACATCAGTTGTTCGATGTCTCCTAGCTCAATGATTTCCAGAGGTGATCGGTGATCACGGCCTCGCAATGGGTTGGCATTTTTCTGAGCGACTAATTCACGAATGGTGTGTTTGCCATCACCGACAACATTGGCAGCGACACGAAGGAGGACGGCCTCACAACGCCCGTCCAGAATGAAGAAACGGTATTCGGTTCCTGGGATAAATTCTTCAACAAGAACAGCTGTATCTTCTGCAAAGGCAATCTCGAGAGCTTTCTTATAGTTATCAAGGCTTGCAGGCTCTTGGAAAATGGAAATGCCCAGACCAAAGTTGGTTGATTTTGGTTTAACCACAATTTGCTTGCCCTTGATAAAAGGATAGTAGGTTAGACCTTGTTCTAGACTGGTAAATTCGTCGCCGGCAGGGACAGGGAAGCCAGCATCAGCCAGGATTTTTTTGGTCACGGTTTTATTAGCCATGGCAAGAGGAACTACATAGTTGTCTTTTGAGGTCATGTTACCATTTTTAACGTACTCAACATGATCTTTATGCCAGAGTTTAAGGAATTGATCCTGCTCATCTAGGATTTCAAAATGAAGCCCTTTTTGAATGGCATCAAAGAGCAGCATCTGGGTAGAAAGTTCCATCTCCTCATAACCCTTAAGGGCATAGTGGGCAGTCCAGTCGTAATCATGATAGGCAAGCGCCTTGTCAAGGGCAAAGTCAGCAAGGGACTTGTCTTTGATATGAGGAAGAAGTTGAGCAGCTAGTGTCTGACTAGGATCTGCAAAGGCATCTTTAACTTGTTTGACCAGACCTTGATGATAGTCACCAAGCCCAAAATGTTGCACCAGTTGGTCTAGAGCTGTCGTAATGTTCTGAGTTTCAGCTTCAGAAGGTAGAGGTTCTAAAGGATGAGAGAGGGCAATTTTTTCATTCAGCGCGTGACCTTGAGCCAGAGCCTGATCAACATTTTCAGGAGCATCCAGCCAGAGGAAGGCTAGAAGGAGTATGTGTACGGTATCCATGGTAGTTTGGCTAATACCGATACGCTCAAAGGGGTTGAGGTCAAAGTTACGGAATTCTAGGTAGGTGATTCCCTTGTCAAGGAAGGAGCGATTAACCTTTTGTCCACGGAAACGAACAGCCGAGTAAAATTCCTTTTCCGCAATCAAATCACCTTGTTCAATATAGTTTTCGATGGCAGAGACATAGTCTTCTAGGCTTGCAAAAGATACTTGTATTTCTTCCTTATTGACATAACCATGGTCGCTGTTTCGGAAGGAACGCACGAGTTCTGGCACTTCTTGGTCGAAGAAGCCGTGCTCAGCAACAGGTGCAGCACCAAAGAGATAGGTAATCACCCAACGATAGCGCAAATAGTTCTGAGCCAGCTTAAGATAGAGGGCGTTTTTGAAAGCAATTATATCAATCTGGTCACTTTCTTGGAATAGGGCTTCAACCAAATCTTTCCCTAGTTCCATATTATAGTGGATACCTGAGATAGCTTGTAGTTTAGTTCCGTATTTTTCGGCCAGGTAGTTACGATAATAGCGTTCAAATTTATTTTCCAGTTGGGCAACTTGGATTTCTTGGGCGTTGATACGAGGAGGCATGGACAAGGGCCAGAGAAGTTCATCTTTACTGATGGAACGTCCAGCTACATCGGTAATGGCTCCAAGAAATCGACGAGCCTCAGTGGTAGATTTAGCAACTGGTGTGATGAGTTCCATCTGAAACTCACAAAAATCTGTTTGAATATAAGGGTGGAAACTTCGAGCTCCTAGCCATGAAGGGTGAGGTGTATGTGCTAATTTTCCCTGTCTATCGACACGAAGACTTTCGCGTTCAATTCCAAAGTTAGCTTGAAGGATAGGGCTAGTAGGCTCCAGCTTTTGAAGCAGTTGATTTATAGTCATAGAGTCACCTTTTCATCTAATGTTAGTGATAGTCTATTATAAATAGGAGAAGAAAACAACTTTCCGCTACGGTTAAGGGGAATTTCCGAATGTTTCAGATAAGAATTCTTAAAACCAGTTGTTTTTTAGCTCTATTATATGCAAAAATTGTAAAATACCCACTGATTTTCATGTAAAATGTTATTTCTCTTGGAATTTAAATCAAATTAGCCTATACTAATGACGTATATATGAGAACGAAAGAATCCCTAGGGTCGGCACTGCACCCATAAAATGAGACATAAGAAAACACTCCTGTTGAAATCTGGTAAACTTGAAACAGGAGTGTTTTGTTATGGTCAAAAAAGCATATTCGGTAGAAACTAAGCTAGCCTGTATCGAATGGTTTCACTCAGTTCTCAAGTCTGAAACCATCTATCTTCATAAGTGGAGAAAGATATATGAAGATAGTCTAACAGATATTGTCAAAAATTACATCATATTTTATAATGAAACTAGAATTCAACAAAAATTAAATGACCAGTCTCCTGTAGAGTACAGAAAATTGGTCGCCTAAGAGGAGGTTTCTCTTGTCCCATTATTGGGGTCCAGCAACCGAAGGGCGCTAGCCTTCAAATTTTCCTCCCACAATGTGTCCAAAATATTGACAGAATTCCAGAATGTATAAATGAAACCAACAAAACAAGAATAGGAAGATGTTACCCAATTTGAGGAAATTGAAGGATATGGAAAATCCATTTGGAAAAATGAGGGCAAATATTATTTAGTTTTAGAAGAAGGTACTGTAGCTTCTTGGTTAGTAATCTATGAACTCCCACAAGAATTATTTGCCTTACTAGAGAGTGGTGAGAAAACGCTACGCGAAGTATCTTGGAAGATTCGGAATGATCGTTGGCCACCAACGGAAGAAGAGAGAAGAGAATCTAGAAGAAAATTTATAAGCAAACATCCAGCTTCTTTGATAGATGTCCCTAAAAATAGGAAACTTTTTTCTAAGGAAGAACTTAAAGAGTTGATTCCGATTGCTGAGCAGATGTGGATTGACTGGAGAGGCAAACTTCCAGATGATTATGTATCACCATTGAAATAGCCTGCGTGGAACTTGTTTAGACACCGTTAGTTGTGGACAAGTTTCTTTTTTTACTTTAGGTGCACTAGATGAATTTCTCTCACAATGTGTTGAAAATTTAGATAGAAATCCATCCTTCTCTTAATGCAAATACGGGAAGAGTTGAAAAACGCTAACCTGTAATCTCTCCTCTAGCTATTCCACCTATTTCATGCTAGAATAAAGAAAAACACATTTGGAGGCATTATGAATCAGACAGTGACTTATTTGCAGGAATTGACAGCCATTCCTTCACCGACCGGTTTTACACGTGAGATCGCAGACTATTTGGTCAAAACCATTGAGGGCTTTGGGTATGAAGTAACTCGGACTGCTAAGGGAGGCGTGAATGTGACCGTTCCTGGTGTGATCACAGACAAGCAACGCTATGTCACAGCCCATGTGGATACCTTGGGGGCTATTGTCCGCGCTGTGAAAGCAGATGGTCGCCTCAAGCTAGACCGTATCGGTGGTTTCCCTTGGAATATGATTGAAGGGGAAAATTGTACAGTCCATGTAGCCAATACAGGAAAGACCCATTCGGGAACAATTTTGGTCCATCAGACTTCTTGCCACGTCTACAAGGATGCGGGAACTGTCGAGCGGACTCAGGATAATATGGAAGTCCGTCTGGATGAAAAAGTGACCAATGAGAAAGAAACCCGTGCCCTTGGCATTGAAGTGGGTGATTTTGTCAGCTTTGATCCTCGGACCATTGTGACAGACACCGGCTTTATCAAATCTCGTCACTTGGATGACAAGGTGAGTGCAGCGATTCTCTTGAATCTTCTGCGCGCCTACAAGGAAGAGAAGATCCAATTGCCAGTAACGACTACCTTTGCCTTTTCAGTCTTTGAAGAAGTGGGGCATGGGGCCAATTCTAGTATCCCGTCTGAAGTGGTAGAATACTTGGCAGTGGACATGGGGGCTATGGGAGATGACCAAGCGACGGATGAATACACGGTATCCATCTGTGTCAAAGACGCTTCAGGACCGTATCACTACGAATTCCGTCAGCATTTGGTAGCCTTGGCAAAAGCCCAAGAAATCCCTTATAAATTGGATATCTATCCTTTCTACGGATCAGATGCCTCTGCAGCCATGAGCGCAGGAGCAGAAGTGAAACACGCTCTTCTCGGGGCTGGGATCGAGTCTAGCCACTCATATGAGCGGACCCACTTGGATTCTGTAGTCGCAACAGAGCGCATGGTCGATGCTTACCTCAAGAGCGACTTAGTAGATTAAAGATTGGATCTACTTTTGTGAACTATTTTTAGAAAGAAAACAATGTTTTTTCTTAGAAAATAACATAAGAAGTTTTTTTATAAAATATCTAGTCCTTATAGTTTTTCAAATCAAAACTGAGACTTTCTGCTGTGAGAAAAGTGCTTGAAATAGAATCATTTCAAGCACTCGGGAGTTTTGAAACTTTAGGTTCAAAACTAAGTCATGGAACTTCGTAGAAGTTCGC
>NZ_JUPI01000138.1 GCF_001074805.1 Streptococcus parasanguinis
TTGAGTAGGGCTGTAAAAGCTGATGAAATCAGCGTAGTAGAGCCCACTCAACCACTGCGTCTTTCTCTACAATCCAAAAACAATTAAGAGGCTAGGACTTTTGTCCCAGCCTCTTTTGGATTCTCTGCATAAGTATACAAGGGATTTTGTTTGCTTTAGAAAGCGCTTACTTTTCAAATGGCCATAATGGACAAAAAAGTGATAATTAATGCATTTTTTGCTAAAAATATGTTACAATAAATATGATTAGGACTAATTGGAGGTATTTATGTCACAAAGGAGACGGAATCGTCGTTCAGAGCATAAGTGGGGGCAATTGCGAATCGTTAATTCCGTATTGCTTATTTTTTTGCTTATGACCGCGAGTTGGGCGACCTATACCATGTTGGCCAATAACATCTTGGCTTTTCGCTATGTTAATGTTCTCGTGATGGTACTACTAGCTGTTCTCTTGCTCTTGTCAGCTTGGTTTGTGATCAAAAATCAGGCCCAAAAGACAACTTTGGTCCTGCTTCTTGTCGGCTTATTGGCTAGTTCAGGAGTTTTGTTTGCTAGTCAACAGCTGCTAAATCTGACGAGTAATGTCAATGGCCACTCTAACTATACAGAGTTTGAGATGGCTGTCTATGTCAAGAAAGACAGTGACGTCAAAGACATCAAAGACATCAAGGAAGTGGTGGCACCAAAGGGCAACAATAATGAAGCCAATCTCACGGCCCTCTTGGATAATATCAAAAAGACCAAGGGTCAGGAAATTTCTGTAGTGGATGCACCGACTTATCTAGATGCCTATAAGAGCCTGCAAGAAGGGAATGCTTCTGCCATGGTGCTCAACAGTACCTTTGAAGATACTATCGCTGCTGAAGATACCGACTATGCGAAGAAGTTGAAGAAAATCTATTCCTACAAGATTCGAAAAGAAGTGGCAGCGACGAGCAATGTGTCTGCCAATGCGGATGTCTTTAACATCTATGTCAGCGGGATCGATACCTATGGCCCAGTAACCTCGGTTTCTCGATCAGATGTCAATATCATCATGACCGTCAATCGGAAGACCAAGCAAGTTCTGTTGACAACGACGCCGCGGGATGCCTATGTACCGATTGCAGATGGTGGTAACAACCAAAATGATAAGTTGACCCATGCGGGGATCTACGGTGTGGATGCTTCCATTCATACACTTGAGAATCTCTATGATATCAAGCTCAACTACTATGTTCGTCTCAATTTCACATCCTTCCTCAAGTTGATTGACCTTCTAGGGGGGATCGATGTGGAAAATGACCAAGAATTCACGAGCCTGCACGGGAAGTTCCATTTCCCAGTAGGAAAGGTCCATTTGAATTCAGAGCAAGCACTCGGTTTTGTTCGAGAACGCTACTCTCTTCAAGGTGGTGACAATGACCGTGGGAAAAACCAAGAAAAAGTCATTGCGGCCATTATCAAAAAGTTGACCTCTACTAAGGTCTTAAGCAACTACAATGAGATTATCGGAAACCTCCAAGATTCTGTCCAAACCAATATGCAGTTGCCAACTATGATGAACTTGATCAATACCCAGTTAGAAACGGGTGGTTCTTATGAGGTGACTTCTCAAGCGATCACCGGTCAAGGACGAAATGACTTGCCATCTTATGCCATGCCTGGTTACAACCTCTATGTCATGGAGTTGGATCAAGCGAGCTTGACCAAGGCTAAGGAAACCATTCAAAAAGTAATGGAAGGAAAAGAAAAATGATTGATATCCACTCGCACATCGTCTTTGATGTGGATGATGGACCAAAGACAAGAGAAGATACGCGTACCTTATTGGAAGAAAGTTATCGCCAAGGGGTACGGACCATTATCTCCACTTCTCATCGTCGCAAGGGAATGTTTGAAACTCCCGAAGAAAAGATTTCTGAAAATTTTCAAGAAGTGAAAAAAATTGCGGCAGAGGTCGCGCCAGATTTAACGATTCATTACGGAGCAGAGATCTACTTTACGAATGATGTCTTGAAAAAACTGGAAGAAAAGATCATTCCACGTTTAGCTGAGACGCGCTTTGCTCTGATTGAATTCAGTATGGGAACGCCTTATAAGGAGATTCATACCGCCTTGGACCGTTTGCTCCATCTAGGCGTGACACCGGTGGTGGCCCATATCGAGCGCTACAAGTGCTTGGAGAAAAATGAGGAGCGCGTGCAAGAGATGATTGACATGGGCTGCTACATGCAGATCAATAGTTCGAGTGTTCTCAAGCCTCGCCTCTTTGGGGATGAGCAAAAACAACTGAAAAAACGAGCTCGGTACTTTTTAGAAAAAGACTTGGTCCACTTTGTTGCCAGTGATATGCACAATGTGGATAAACGACCGCCTTATATGGCGGAAGCCTATCGCTTGATCAAGGAAGAATACGGAGAACAACGAGCACAAGCCCTCTTTGTCAGCAATCAAGAACTCTTGTTAGCGGATGAATTAATCTAACCAGGAAACAGGTGGAGAGATCCACATGAAGGAGTAATTAGGAAATGAACAATCAAGAAAATCAAGCAGTGGAAATTGATGTTTTCGCTATGCTGAAGACCCTATGGAAACGCAAGTTTTCGATCGTTTTGGTCGCTCTTGTCTTTGCCATTGCAGCATTTGGCTATAGTGCATTTTTAGCCAAGAAAGAATACCAAAGTACTAGCCGGATCTATGTGGTCAGTCGTCAAAACCAAGACAACAATGCCTTGACAAACTCTGATTTGCAGGCGGGTTCTTACTTGGTTAAGGACTACCGTGAGATCATTCTTTCTCAAAATGTCTTGAGCCAAGCCATCGAAGAATTGAAACTTGATCTGACACCTGCTGAGTTGTCCAAAAAGATCAGTGTGTCTGTTCCGACCGACACTCGGATCCTTTCGATTACGGCTAAAGATGGAGATCCAAAAGAAGCTGCTCGTATCGCCAACGGCCTTCGCAATGTAGCAGCTGAAAAGATCATTTCTGTGACCAAGGTGTCAGATGTTACGACTTTGGATGAGGCAGAAGTGCCACAATCACCTTCTTCACCAAATATCCGACGCAATGTCCTTCTTGGCTTCATTGCTGGAGCAGGCCTCATGGTGGTTCTCTTGGTTGTAGTAGAAGTCTTGGACGATCGTGTCAAGAGACCAGAGGATATCGAAGAGTTGATGGGCTTGACCCTACTTGGTATTGTGCCAGATATGAAGAAACTGTAGACTGGGGATCGCATGAATACGTTAGAAATTTCAAAAAATAAACTGCAAGAAATTCGAAAGGCAGAAGAGTACTTCAATGCTCTTGCAACGAATATCCAATTGAGTGGGGTGGACTTAAAAGTCATCGCCATCTCATCTGTTCAAGAAAATGAAGGAAAATCAACCACTTCAACCAACTTGGCCGTTGCCTTTGCGCGCGCGGGTTACAAGACCCTTTTGGTCGACTGTGATATCCGGAACTCGGTTATGACAGGGATTTTCCGTAGCCGTACCAAGATCCAAGGGTTGACGGATTTCTTAGCTGGTCGTAGCCAATTGGACCAAATCTTGTATGCGACTGATTTTCCAAACTTGGATATTATTGAGTCTGGTCAGGTAGCACCAAACCCAACGGGTCTCTTGCAAAGCAAGAACTTCACTGTGATGATGGATGCCCTGCGTGAGCATTTTGACTACATCATTGTCGACACGCCTCCAATCGGGGTCGTGATTGATGCGGCCATTATCGCCCAACGCTGTGATGGAACTGTCTTGATCACAGAATCTGGGGCCAATGGACGCAAGGCTGTCCAAAAAGCTAAGGACCAATTAGAACAAACAGGCACCCCTTTCTTGGGAGTTGTGCTCAATAAATTTAACATTAAAGCTGCGGAGTATGGTTCGTATGGAGGATACGGATCTTACGGAGAGTACGGGAAAAAGTAAAGAATAGGATTGAGGGGAAATGGGAGAAGAAAGAATTGAACTGGAAAAACTAAATATTGTTCTCTTTCAAAGTTTAGCTGTCCTATTTTCAGCTTACATTGTGAGCCTTTTTAAGGATGCAGAATACACGTCACAGACGATCGCCATTCTCTATCTCTTACATTTTGTAGCTTTCTACATTAGCAATATTGCCTATCGTTTTTATAGCAGGGGTTACCTGGATGAGCTCTTTCAGGTCTTGAAATACAATGTGTTTTTCGCTGTTGGGATCACCTTTACCTCTTTTATGCTCGATGGGGTCTTTTCCATCTCTCGTCGGGGGATGATCTACTTCTTTCTTTTGAATACATTTTCTGTCTATGTCATGGATCTCTTGCTCAAGAGATACCGGAGGTCTGTTTCCCCACGGCGGAAAAGCTCGAGAAAGATTTTCCTGATCACAGCGACTAGTCGGATGGAAAAAGTGTTTGATATTCTACATTCGCCCAGCCTTTATCATGGAGAACTAATCGGTGTCACTGTCATGGACGATACTGATTTTGCTCATTCAGGTGTACGGGTGGTGC
The DNA here is from genome assembly GCF_001074805.1 of Streptococcus parasanguinis. Lineage (GTDB taxonomy): Bacteria > Bacillota > Bacilli > Lactobacillales > Streptococcaceae > Streptococcus > Streptococcus parasanguinis_A. The sequence continues at coordinate 4,478 of NZ_JUPI01000138.1, forward strand.
AGCCAGATCAAATGATGAATTTTGTGACCAAGGAAGTGGTGGATGAAGTGTTTATCAATCTGCCAAGTGAGGACTACAATATTAGTGACTTGGTCTCGGAGTTTGAGAGTATGGGGATCGATGTAACTGTCAATCTCAATGCCTTTAACTTCGCGTCCTTAGGTAATAAACGGGTTCGAGAAGTCGGAGGACTAAGTGTCGTTACTTTCTCAACCAATTTCTACAAGCCGAGTCACGTCTTTGCTAAACGTCTCTTGGACATTGCAGGAGCCCTCTTTGGTCTCTTGATTTGTGGCCTAGTGAGTATCGTCTTAGTCCCTCTGATTCGTAAGGATGGCGGCCCTGCCTTCTTTGTACAAAAACGGGTCGGTAAGAACGGACGGTATTTCAACTTCTATAAATTCCGCTCCATGCGGGTGGATGCCGAAGAGATTAAGAAAGATCTCATGGCACAAAATACCATGACAGGTGGCATGTTCAAGATGGAAAACGATCCACGGGTAACGCCAATCGGACGCTTTATCCGTAAGACCAGTCTCGATGAATTACCACAATTTTACAATGTTCTGATCGGTGATATGAGTCTGGTCGGGACTCGTCCCCCAACGGTTGACGAATACCAAGAATATACGCCAGCCCAAAAACGCCGACTCAGCTTCAAACCAGGCATTACCGGCCTTTGGCAAGTGAGCGGACGCAGTGAAATCAAGGATTTTGACGAAGTGGTCAAACTGGACGTTGCGTACATGGACGATTGGACGATTTGGAGAGACATTCAGATCTTGCTCAAGACCGTGAAGGTTGTACTTAGAAAAGAAGGAGCGAAGTAGGAGACTGCCTACTTCGTCCTTTCCATGTTAGGAGAAAAATGACACAATCAATTTATATCGTTGGTTCCAAAGGTATTCCAGCAAAATATGGTGGTTTTGAGACCTTTGTTGAGAAGTTGACAGAATTCCAACAAGATAAAAATATCCAGTATTATGTAGCTTGTATGCGGGAGAATTCAGCAAAATCAGGAATTACTGCAGATACTTTCGAGCATAATGGAGCAATCTGTTACAATATTGACGTCCCTAATATCGGTCCTGCGCGTGCCATTGCTTATGATATTGCGGCTCTCAATAAAGCTATTGAAATCGCAAAAGAAAATAAGGATCAAGCTCCGATTTTTTATGTCTTGGCTTGCCGGATTGGTCCTTTTATCTCAAAAATTAAAAAGAAAATCAAGGCGATCGGTGGGACCCTCATGGTCAATCCAGATGGTCATGAATGGCTTCGCGCGAAATGGAGTCTCCCAGTCCGTAAGTACTGGAAGTTTTCTGAACAACTCATGGTTAAACATGCCGACCTGTTAATCTGCGATAGCAAGAATATTGAAGCCTATATCCAGAAGGATTACGCTAAGTATCAGCCACAGACGACCTATATCGCCTATGGAACGGATACAAGCAAGTCTGGCCTGAGTAGAGAAGATGAGAAAATACGGACCTGGTTTGCGGATAAGCAAGTCTCTGAAGGGAGTTACTACCTTGTCGTAGGTCGCTTTGTACCCGAAAACAACTATGAGGCCATGATTCGTGGCTTTATGCAGTCAAACTCCCAAAAAGATTTTGTCCTGATTACCAATGTGGAACAAAACAAGTTCTATGAACAGTTGCGTAAAGATACTGGATTTGATAAGGATCCTCGAGTGAAGTTTGTGGGAACTGTCTATGATCAAGAATTGCTCAAATACATCCGTGAGAATGCCTTTGCATACTTCCATGGTCATGAAGTAGGTGGTACCAATCCATCTCTTCTTGAGGCACTAGAGTCTACTAAACTCAACCTCTTGTTGGATGTTGGCTTTAACCGTGAAGTCGGTGAAGATGGTGCTCTCTATTGGAAGAAAGATCAATTGGCACATGTCATTAATCAGGCTGAACAATTGGATGAACAAGCTATCGAAGATCTTAATCAACAATCAAGTCAACGGATTGCAGATGCTTTCACTTGGGAAAAGATTGTCACAGACTACGAGAAAGTATTTAAAGGTTAGAAATGCAGAAAATATTATATCTCCACGCTGGTGCCGAAATGTATGGTGCTGACAAGGTGTTGTTGGAGCTTATCAAGGGTTTGGATAAAGATGCTTTTGAGGCACATGTTATCTTACCCAATGATGGTGTCTTAGTTGGTGCATTGGAAGAGGTCGGTGCTAAGGTAAAAGTCATAGACTATCCAATTTTGCGCCGGAAATATTTTAATCCAAAAGGGATTCTTGAGTACTTTGGTTCTTATAACCGTTACTCCAAACAAATTGCTCAATACGCTAAAGAGAATGGCATTACCCTTATTCACAACAATACGACTGCAGTACTTGAGGGAATTTACCTCAAACGGAAGTTGAAACTTCCTCTGATTTGGCATGTGCATGAAATTATCGTCAAACCAAAAGCGATTTCAGATTTTATCAACTTTTTGATGGGGCGCTATGCTGATACGATTGTGACAGTTTCAAATGCTGTAGCCAACCACGTCAAGCAGTCTCGCTATGTGAAAGACGAGCAGGTTCAAGTCATCTATAATGGTGTTGACAATGCCGTCTATCAGGTGATGGATGCCAGCGCAGTCCGTGACCAATTTGGGATCGCACAGGATGCCTTGGTTATCGGTATGGTTGGTCGAGTGAATGCCTGGAAAGGTCAAGGCGACTTCCTAGAAGCCGTGACCCCAATCTTGCAGGCAAATCCAAAGGCAGTAGCCTTTTTGGCAGGAAGTGCATTTGAAGGTGAAGAGTGGCGCGTGGATGAGTTGGAAAAGGCTATATCAGAATCACCAGTAGCTAGCCAAATCAAGCGTATCGATTATTATAGTAAGACAACAGAGCTCTATAATATGTTCGATATATTTGTCTTGCCAAGTACTAACCCAGATCCTCTACCAACTGTAGTCCTTGAATCCATGGCTTGTGGTAAACCTGTAGTGGGTTACCGTCATGGTGGTGTCTGTGAGATGGTCAAGGAAGGCGAAAATGGCCTTCTCGCTACTCCAAATCAGCCTGAAGAATTGTCTAAAGCTATCCAAGAATTAGCAGAGAACACTGAGAAAAGAGAACAATTTGGTAAGGCCTCTGTCCAACGCCAAAAAGAACTCTTCTCATTACAAAGTTATATTCGAAATTTTTCGGAGTTGTATAAGAAATATTAATAATCAAATTCGCTGAAAAAAGGATTATATCCGAGCTGATTTAAAGATTTACCATATATTATTGAATGTTGTAAGTCATTTAGATCAGAGAGGAGAAGAATTAGAGTAGAATAAAAATTTAGGTAAAGAATTGATGAAACCACTATTAACTGTCGTCATTCCAGTATATAATGTTGAAAGATATTTAAAACGTTGCATTGAAAGTGTTCTTGCCCAAGAATGGAAGGACTATGAGATTATACTTGTTAATGACGGGAGTACTGATCATTCTCCTCAAATCTGTGATGACTATGTTAAGGCTTATGACTTTATCTCAGTTATTCATAAAGAAAATGGTGGACTTTCTGAAGCACGGAACACAGGTATTTCTCATGCCAAAGGAGAATATGTTTATTTTCCTGATTCAGATGATTGGATTGAACCAGATACCTTTATAGCGTTAGCAGAAGCACTAGAATCTCAAGAGTTTGATATTATTTCTTTTAATCGTGAGTTTGTAAAGGGTGAAGAAGATGCTATAGTTTCAGAACCAGAAGTGACTCAAGTCTTTGAAGGTAAAGATGCTTTTGTGCAAATGCTGAAGCATAGTTATATTACTGGGTTTGCTAATGATAAAATCTATCGAAAATCATTATTCACTGATCATAACATTCAGTTTCCAATTGGGAAATACTATGAGGATCTTGGCACTAATTACAAACTGTTTCTTGCGGCTAAGAAGGTCTATGCAACTAATCAAAAATACTATCACTACTTAATCGACAACCCAGATTCTATTACACAGTCTTGGAATGAAAAAAAGTTTAGAGATATGTTTGGGTTTTATAAAGAAATGTTTTATTCTGATTTTGTAAGTTCGCAATTAAATCAAGAAGAGTTGCATATCTCACAACTTTATTATGTAAATGGATTGACTCATATTTTAGCTAGCTTGTATAAAGCTAAGCTAGATCGTCAATATGCTGAAATAAGAAATGATGTCAATCAGGAATTAAGAAAAAATAAAATAATGTATAGTGAAATAAAATACCTGCCAAATAGAATGAAATATTTGTTATACCGTTTGCACTTGTTGAAGATGGCTTTTGCTATACAAGGGATGAAATGAGAGAAATTTAGGGGATTATGTTGAAGTATTCAGTCATTATACCGGTATACAATGTAGAGAATTATCTCCCTCGTTGTCTCGATAGTCTACTTGCTCAAAATTATGCGGATTTGGAAATTTTGTTGATTGATAATGGCTCCAAAGATCAGAGTGGTCAAATCTGTGAGGATTATGCTACTAAGTTTTCAAATATTACAGCCTATCATATTCCAAATAAGGGTGTCGGTTCAGCCCGCAATTTTGGTCTAGCCAAAGCGAAAGGCGAGTTCATTTGTTTTGTGGATGCGGATGACTATCTTGAGGGAAATCTATTTTCAGATGTGGAAAGTCAATTAGATTCACAATTAGACTTATTGTTGTTTAGTTACTATAATTCGATTGAACAAAACTTATCGGAAATAACTCGATCAGCAAAAATTCTTCCTACTGAAGGAAAAAAAGACAAAAGTGATTTTATTGCGCTTTTTCAAGAATTATGTTTAACAGATATGATGTATACTGTTTGGAATAAAATTTACCGTAGAAAATTTCTGGAGGAGCATCAAATTGTCTTTGAGTCCTATGAATTGGGAGAAGATGTTCGCTTCAATCTGAATGTTTATCAGCATGTCAATGCGGTTTTCTTGGTGAAATCTTGTTATTATGTCTATATTTCAGGAAGGGTAGATTCTGCGATGGGACAGTATAATCCTAATCGAATGAACTATCAATTGGAAGAACTAGGAAAAGTTGATCAGTTGATGACAAGCTGGAATATCCATGATGATCAATTTATAGATCAAATAAAGGCGCGCATCCTGATGAGTAATATTCAGAACATATCAAAGCAAAAGATGTCTCTTTCTAAAAAACGATACTATGTTGAGGTGTTGTGTAGAAATCAAGAGATGATTGCATTGCTAAAAAAAACTACTTCTCCTCTTCACCCTCTCGTTAGACTGTTATTACATATCAGAATGTATCTGACAGTAATTTTTTTAAAAAAACTGCAAACCTTGATAAAATAGGGATATTCGCTGTTTGCTTGTGAGAGGTTTTAATAGATAGCAGTAATAAGACTTTATGATCATGATTGAAAGGTTTGGATGACTGTTGTGATGAACAATCGTTTTATATCAGAAAAAATTTATTTATTCACCTTGTTTATATGGGTTGTTGTCGCTTCGTTAGTCACAACTACTTATTTTGTTCGATTAGATGGTTTTCTATCGCTTTATCGTTTGCTCTTTTACTTTACAATTAGTATGCTGTTGATAAAGGAGTTAATGAACTTTCCGAAAACGCTATATTACTTTAGATTTCATTGGCAACAATTATTAATAGTAACGGCGTTTTTTATTTCAATGTTTATAGTTGCAAAAAATCGCGATGGATTGTTAGATATAAATGTGTTGCTTCTTGTTTTTTCTGCTAGAGATATTGATTTTAGGAAATTATTAGGAACGTTTTCTTTAGCGACATTCCTAGTACTTTGTTTGACAATTTATGCCAGTCAAAAAGGTATTATTGCCAATATGTTTATGAATGCAGATGGTGGCTACCGTTTTAGTCTAGGATTTAACTATGTATCATTTGCTTCACAGAGATTGTTCTTTGCTTTGTGTACTTATCTGATGTTTCGGGGTAAAAGAATTTCTTACCTTGAATTGTTGGCCTTACTCTTGGCTACGATTTATATGCACCAACAAACTTCGACAACTAGTCCATTTTACTTAAGTATTTTGATACTAACCTATGCTTTGTTTAGTGTTAAAATCTTTAAAAAAGAGTTTATCATTGAAAATTTCTGGACAAAGACACTTGCACATTATGGTTTTATTTTAGCTTTAGCGATTATCTTGTATTTTTGTTTTTATTCATCTGGGAATTTATTTCACTTAGTCGATCAATTTACGCATAATCGCTTGCGTCTTAGTGTGGATGGTTTCCGAAATTTTGGAGTACCTCTATTTGGCCAACGAATTTCTTTTAAAACTCTGGATATGTTTGGGAATTTTACTAGTAATTATAATTATATTGATAGCTCTTTTGTTCAACTATTGGTTATTGATGGCTTGATTGTCAGTGTATTTATGTTGTTTGCGTTGACAAAAGTAATGCGATATTTTGTATCCATTCAAAAAGATATCGTACTGGCTTGCTTAGGAATTATGATTATCCATGGCATGTTTGATCCTCAGATGTTAGTTCTTCGTTATTCTCCATTAATCTTGTTTATCAGTCGTCTGTTTATTCTGAATGATGATACGAAAATTGAATAAAGAAGAGTATTCGTCAAATCCAAAGGAAGGCTAAAACAAGTTATTGTACTTATGAAAGTTTTAAAAAATTACGCCTATAATCTCTCCTACCAGTTGCTGGTGATTATCTTGCCGATTGTTACCACTCCTTATGTAACGCGGGTCTTTAGTTCAAATGACTTAGGGACCTATGGCTATTTCAACTCCATTGTCACCTACTTTATCCTTTTGGCGACGCTAGGAGTGGCCAATTATGGAACCAAGGAGATCTCAGGACACCGGAAAGATATCCAAAAGAATTTCTGGGGAATTTATACCCTCCAGTTAGGGGCAACCTTTGTCTCCATCTTACTCTATGTCTTGTTTTGCTTGATGCTTCCATCTATGCAAAACCCTGTGGCCTATATTTTGGGGCTCAGTTTAGTTTCAAAGGGACTAGACATCTCCTGGCTCTTTCAAGGATTGGAAGATTTCCGCAAGATTACGGTTCGAAATATCACGGTCAAACTGGTTGGAGTCATCTCCATCTTCTTGTTTGTCAAATCTGCTAATGATCTTTATCTCTATGTATTCTTACTCACCATCTTTGAACTGTTAGGTCAGCTTAGCATGTGGTTGCCCGCACGTGAATTTATTGGGAGAGTCCATTTTGATATGGCCTATGCACGGGTGCATTTAAAACCGGTCATTTTGCTCTTTTTACCTCAGATTGCCATTTCCCTCTATGTCACCTTGGACCGGACTATGCTTGGGGCTCTTGCCTCTACAAAGGATGTGGGGATCTATGACCAGGCCTTAAAATTGGTCAATATTTTGTTAACCTTAGTCACCTCACTGGGAAGCGTTATGTTGCCCCGTGTATCGAGCCTCTTGTCGTCGGGAGACCACAAGGCTGTCAACAAGATGCACAAAATGTCTTTTTTGATCTATAATTTGGTCATTTTCCCAATTATTGCAGGTATGCTGATTGTCAACGATGACTTTGTTCGATTCTTCTTAGGGAAGGATTTCCAAGATGCTCGCTATGCCATCGCTATCATGATCTTCCGTATGTTCTTCATCGGATGGACCAATATTATGGGGATTCAAATTCTCATCCCACATGATAAGAACAAAGAATTTATGCTGTCCACCACGATTCCTGCTATTGTCAGTGTCGGGTTGAACCTGCTCTTCTTACCTCATTTTGGTTTTATTGGCGCAGCCATTGTATCCGTCTTAACAGAATCTTTGGTATGGCTGATTCAACTGTACTATACCCGTCATTACCTCAAGGAAGTTCCGATTATCGGGTCTATGACAAAAATTATTTTCGCATCTGCTCTGATGTATGGCCTGTTACTACTTGTAAAACCATTCCTACATTTCACCCCTACCCTGAATGTACTTGTGTATTCGGTGCTTGGTGGGATCACTTATCTGATCGCTATCCTATCTCTGAAAGTGGTAGATGTGAAAGAATTAAAACAGATAATAGGGAAAAATTAGAAATGAAGAAAATACGGAATATTGACATAGACTTTATTAAAGTTATTGCTTGTATTGGAGTTGTTTTACTTCATACTACAATGCCGGGATTTAAGGAAACAAGAATATGGAATTATTCATCCTATTTATATTATTTAGGGACTTATTCAATTCCTTTGTTTTTTATGGTAAATGGTTATTTATTGTTGGGGAAAAGTGAAATAAAATACTCTTATATACTGGAAAAGGTAAAATGGATTTTAATAACAGTGTGCTCATGGAACCTTATCATTTGGCTTTTAAAACGAGATTTTACAGCTAATCCAGTTAAAAAGATTGCAGCTTCTTTAATACAAAAAGGTTATTTCTTCCAATTTTGGTTTTTTGGATCACTGATATTAATTTATTTATGCTTACCAATTTTGAAAAAAATTTTACATTCAAAAAGAAGTTATCTATACATTCTATCTTTATTAGTCGTTATTGGTTTGATTTTTGAATTGGTAAATTTTTTGCTTCAAATGCCGGTGCAAACTTATGTTATTCAAACGTTTAGATTATGGACTTGGTTCTTTTACTATATTTTAGGTGGCCTTGTAGCGCAATTTGAGATAGATAATTTAAAATATATATTTAAGGGATGGATGAAAGTCGTTAGCATGCTTTTGTTATTGATTTCACCAATGATATTATTTTTCATGGCAAAAACTATTTATCATAATCTTTTTGCTGAATATTTTTATGATATTCTTTTGGTAAAAGTCATTAGCTTAGGCTTATTTCTTACATTATTAACGCTAACTATTGACTCTAATAAATATAAAATCATCTACTTTTTATCGGTCCAAACGATGGGAGTATTCATAATACATACCTATGTTATGCAAATATGGCAAAAGTTTATAGGGTTTAACATAGTGGGGGCGTACTTATTTTTCCCTATTTTTACATTAATTATTAGTTTTATAATTATTATGATATTAATGAAAATCCCTTATATCAATCGAATAGTTAAGTTATAAAAAGGAGTTTATGATGTACGATTATCTGATTGTTGGTGCAGGTTTGTCTGGAGCAATCTTCGCAAACGAAGCAACAAAACGTGGTAAAAAAGTAAAAGTGATTGACAAGCGGGATCACATCGGTGGGAATATCTATTGTGAAGAAGTTGAAGGAATCAATGTTCACAAGTACGGTGCCCACATTTTCCATACGTCCAACAAAAAGGTTTGGGATTATGTCAACCAATTTGCTGAATTTAACAACTATATCAATTCACCGGTGGCGAATTACAAGGGTAGCCTCTACAATCTTCCCTTCAACATGAATACCTTCTACGCCATGTGGGGGACAAAGACTCCTCAAGAAGTCAAAGACAAGATTGCAGAGCAAACGGCGGATATGAAAGATGTTGAGCCCAAGAACCTTGAAGAACAGGCCATCAAGTTGATTGGTCCAGATATCTATGAAAAGTTGATCAAGGGCTATACGGAGAAGCAATGGGGACGTTCTGCAACAGACCTTCCACCATTTATCATCAAGCGCCTCCCAGTGCGTTTGACTTTTGATAATAACTACTTTAACGACCGTTACCAAGGGATTCCAATCGGTGGTTACAATGTCATCATTGAAAACATGCTGGGTGATGTAGAAGTAGAACTTGGGGTAGATTTCTTCGCCAATCGTGAAGAACTGGAAAGCTCTGCTGAAAAAGTTGTCTTCACAGGGATGATTGACCAGTACTTTGACTACAAGCATGGGGAGTTGGAATACCGCAGCCTTCGGTTCGAACACGAGATCTTGGATGAGAAAAATCATCAGGGTAATGCTGTGGTCAACTACACCGAGCGTGAAATTCCTTATACTCGGATCATTGAGCACAAGCACTTCGAGTATGGGACTCAACCGAAGACGGTGATTACCCGTGAATACCCAGCTGATTGGAAACGAGGCGATGAGCCCTACTATCCAATCAATGATGAAAAGAATAATGCGATGTTTGCCAAGTACCAAGAAGAAGCATCCAAAAATGACAAGGTTATCTTCTGTGGACGCCTAGCAGACTATAAATACTACGATATGCATGTGGTTATTGAGCGTGCTTTGGAAGTCGTAGAGAAAGAATTTACTAAATGACACAAGAAAAAATTGATATCGTTGTTCTTTGGGTAGATGGAAGTGCCCCAGAGTTTATCCGTGAAAAACAAACCGTTACGGGTCAAGTAGCAGATTTGAACCAAGAAACCGACGGTGAGCAACGTTATCGTGATTATGGTATTTTTAATTATTGGTTCCGTATGATTGAAAAGCATGCTCCTTGGGTAAATCATGTTTACTTAGTCACCAATGGACAAAAACCAGAATGGTTGAACTTGGAGCATCCAAAACTTAAATTGGTCACTCATAAGGAATTTATGCCTAATGAATATCTACCTACCTATAATTCAGCGGCTATTGAGCTTAATCTTCATCGGATTGAAGGATTGTCGGAGAACTATTTGTATTTCAATGATGATATGTACTTGATTAGAGATAGTCAACCTTCAGATTTTTATAAAAATGGTCAACCCAAGCTTTTAGCAGTATACGATGCTTTAGTTCCATGGTCACCATTTACGAACACTTATCACAATAACGTTGAATTAATCTATCGGCATTTTCCTAATAAGAAGGCTTTGAAATCTTCGCCTTGGAAATTCTTTAATTTCCGTTATGGTTCCTTGGTTTTGAAAAACTTGTTACTCTTGCCTTGGGGTCCGACAGGATACGTGAACCAACATTTACCTGTTCCAATGAAGAAAAGCACTTTGGCGCATTTATGGGAAATTGAAGGAGAAACGTTAGATAAAACATCACGTAATCAAATTAGAGATTATGGAGTAGATGTTAATCAATATATCTGTCAACATTGGCAAATTGAAAGTAATCAGTTTTACCCTATGTCAAAGAATTTTGGAGTGTCGATAGATTTAAATCAAGTAGATCGGTTAGAGAGTATCTTTAAAGACAAACGTAAAAAATTGCTTTGTGTGAATGATGATACTGACTTTAAAGAGGAGTATATCATTCGTTTTAAGGAAATCTTAAAAGAACACTATCCTGAAAAATCAGCTTTTGAAAAATGAGAAATAAGAGATGAAATACTATTTAAAAGAAGAATTTTTACACGATAACAATGTTAAAAATGCGGGTAATAAGGCACGTAATGACGTTGAAGAAATTGTAAAGAGAGAAGGCTATCAAGCCTTGGTTCTTTCAGTTGACAATTGGTATGAGATGAGCACACTTAAAGCTCAACTCCATAAATCGAAGGCTTTTGGTCAGGCCTTGGATCAATTGCAACAGGGAGATGAGTTGCTTATTCAATTCCCAATGCTTCACCATAGCTTTTTTACGACACATCATGTGAAGAAAGCACAGAAAAAAGGGGTAAAAGTTAATTTCATTATCCACGATTTAGAAGCTCTTCGTTATGTCAATGTTGAGAATTTCCCTTTAAAGCACAAGATTCGTATTCAGGTTCAAGAATCAGGTCTTCTTGGTGCAGCTGATGGGATCATCGCCCACAATCCAATCATGAAATCTGTTCTGGTGGATAAAGGGATTGATGCAGATAAGATTGTCAGCCTTGGTATTTTTGACTATTTAATTCCAGATTTCCAAGAAAACAACGAACTGTCAAAAAATCAGCCAATTATTGTAGCTGGTAATTTGGCACAAGAAAAAGCTGGCTATCTTTACTCACTTCCTGCAGAACCTGTCTATAACCTTTATGGTGTAGGTTTTGACGAGAGTAGAGCACTTGAAAACGAGACCTACTTTGGTTCTTTCCTACCGGATGAACTTCCTGCAGCCCTTGAGGGTGGTTTTGGACTAGTCTGGGATGGGGATAGTGCAGAAACTTGTAGTGGTGTTTTTGGCGAGTACCTTCGCTACAACAACTCTCACAAGGCGTCGCTTTATCTAGCATCGGACTTCCCGCTTGTAGTGTGGAAACAGTCAGCCTTATCTCACTTTGTGCTTGAGAAGAGCTGTGGGATTGCAGTAGAGTCGCTTCATGACTTGAAGGAGACAATCGACAATCTTTCAGATGCCGATTACCAAGATTTGGTAGACAATGCCAAGCGTGTTGGCCAAGAAATCCGAGATGGTCACTACTTAAAGATGGCCTTAAAGCGTTTAGCATAAGATCAAAAGAAGTCAGACAAACTTCTTTTTTTGTTTTTCAAAAAAATATCACTAATTTTAAAAATTTGCCTTATAAAACTTTTCATCGCTGAAACCGTGTGGTAAAATGATTAACGTATAAAATTTGTATAAAGGGAAGTTTATATGAAAAAGAAAGATCTTATTTTTTATGCTGGAGCGGCAGTCTTGATGGCTGTATCTGCTCAGGGAGTCAGTGCAGATGAGCTGGTTTCAAAAGAAGCTACTACTGAAGGTAACCAAGTCCAAGCTGAAACAGCGCCAGAAGTAGCCGTTGCTGATAAGACTGTAGCGCCTGTCGCAAGTAACTATGCAGCACCAGCAAATGTGACCGAACAGCCTGTGGCTTCTGCGAGCAGTACCACTGTTACAGACAGTCGTACACCATCTGTAGAGAAAGCTGTAGAAGCATCGACTACTGAGAAAGAAGAAATCCCGCTTCCGTCTGATACAGGAAGCACGACCTTCTTTAATACAGGTGCTCACGCTCCTGCTGGTCGCTCAACAGATGTAGCGGTTCAGCCAAAATCATTCGTTGATGTGAGTAGTCACAACGGTGATATTAGTATTGGCGACTACCGTACCCTAGCTAATAAGGGTGTGGGCGGTGTCGTTGTCAAATTGACAGAAGATACTTGGTACAAGAATCCGAATGCGGAAAACCAAATTCGCAATGCGCAAGCAGCTGGTCTACAAGTATCGACCTACCACTTCTCTCGCTATACTTCTGAGGAAGCAGCGCGTGCAGAAGCGCGGTTCTATATTGCAGCGGCGCAACGCTTGAATCTTCCAAAGAACACCCTCATGGTCAATGACTTTGAGGATGCTAAGATGCAGCCAAACATCAACCGCAACACCCAAGCTTGGGCAGACGAAATGCGTAAAAATGGCTACACCAACTTGATGTTCTACACCAGTGCCAGCTGGTTGGATGAAAACAACCTCCGCAAGAAAGGTCCTGTCAACACCGCTCAATTTGGCCTTCAGAATTTCTGGATTGCTCAATACCCTTCTCCAAAACTGTCTGTAAACGATGCGAAAAGCTTGCGTTACAATGGGAAAGCTGGCGCGTGGCAGTTCACTTCTCAAGCGGAATTGCTTCCAGGAAAACACCTCTTTGACCACAGTGTGGACTATACAGGTCGCTTCACAGCGAACGCAAAACCTGCAGCAGACCCGACAGAAGGCAGCTTAAGTGGGAAAATTGACATTGTCAATAACGATACCATGGCGGGACGCTTTGACGTTGTCATCTCAAATGTTAAGGCGCCAAATGGAGTTCGAACAGTTTCTGTACCTATTTGGTCAGAAACAGGTGGTCAAGATGACCTTGTTTGGTATACAGCCAACCGTCAAGCAAATGGGACCTATACCGTCAATGTAAAAGCAGCGGATCATAAAAACTCAACCGGTCTTTACAATGTCCACCTTTACTATGTTCAGAATAATGGACAAATGACGGGTGTGGGTGGAACAACGACAAATGTTTATATTGGAAAACGACCAGAGGATTTAAAACCAAGTGGCACGCTAACAATTGAAAATAATAATGTTGAGACGGGCACGTTTGATGCAGTAATTCGTAATGTAGTAGCCCCAACCGGATTGAAAGAAGTCTTGATCCCAACATGGTCCGACAAGAACTGGCAAGATGATCTAGTATGGCACAAAGCAGTCCGTCAAAGTGATGGC
>NZ_JUPI01000016.1 GCF_001074805.1 Streptococcus parasanguinis
AGCTTGGTAGAGTACTTGGTTTGGGACCAAGGTGTCGCAGGTTCGAATCCTGTCTTCCCGATAGTTTATTAAAAGAGTCTAATGATGTCATTAGACTCTTTTTTTAAAAAATAATTTACAAGAAAAAAGAGCTTGCGCTCTTTCAAACTTTATTTATTTCGCAGTTCAACATAACGGTTATACCATATTTTTATATATTCCTCTGAAAAAGGACCTTTGTTTTGGTTTATCCAATCTACTAGTACTTTTACATTTTCTTTTAATATATAGTCAATGTCATCTGAATAGTGCATTTTTTCTTTATGTTGCTCATATTCTTCAACATCTAACAATTTCTTTTCACCATTTGTAAAGACCTTGACATCGAGATCATAGTCGATATATTTTAAGGCCTCTTGGTCGATGTGAAAAGGACTTGCTAGGTTACAGTAGTAAGACACACCATTGTCACGGATCATGGCGATGATGTTAAACCAATATTTTTTATGGAAATAAACAATTGCTGGTTCACGAGTGATCCAACGTCTGCCATCACTTTCTGTAACAAGTGTATGATCATTTACTCCAATAATTGCATTTTCGGTTATCTTTAATACCATGGTGTCACGCCATGTACGGTGTAAACTGCCATCATGTTTATAACTTTGAATTGTAATAAAGTCGCCTTCTTTAGGTAGTTTCATAACTTACCAACTTTCTACAATCTAAGTATATCCTCTATATTGTAACATATTTTTTTAATTTTTTTCTTATTTTTCTATTTTATTTTCAATTTGATTTTTGAATGGGAATTTATGAATCTAAAAACTCTCTAATGGATGATGTTATATCACTATAATCGTACCCTTTTCTGGCTAGTGCTTGGGTTAAACGTTGTTTTAGGTCATAGCCTTCATATTTTTTACTGTATTTACGGTATTGTTTTTCTAACTCTTTTAGGATGAGCTCATTGGTTGTTTCTTCATCTGCTTCAAGTTCAAGATTTTGGAATGCAATCTTTGCTTGGTTGTATGCAAAACCTTTTGAAATGAGTCCTTGGATGATTTTCGTTTCAATGGCTTTTAAGGGGTATTTTCCTTGGTATTTCTTTTGGAGTTTTATTGCGGTACGGCTGATAACTTCTGTAAAATCATAGTCAGCAAAAATTTCTTGAAGGATAGATTTTGGGACCCCTTTTTGTTGAATTTTTTGTTGTAATAAGACAGGGCCTTTATCGCCACTGAGGAGGTTGGCCTCTATCAGGTTTCTGGCATACTGACGATCATCTAACCACTTTTCTTCTTTTAGGTGTTGGACAACTTTATCAATAATCTCACTATCAATCTCATATTTTGTCAAGTAGTCTCGGACTTCTTTTGTTGTTCGAGCTTTAAAGGAAAGATGGTAAAGAGCCAGGTTTTTACCATAGGAGTATTGTGCAAATTCTTGGATTTCTTTTAGCTCTTCTTCACTGATTTCTTTCTCTTTAGAAAGAAAATATTTGACGATGGTATCTTCTGTGATGTAAAGTTTTTGATCATTGTCTAATTCAAGAAGGTAGAGTCTTTTTTTCTTTTCTAGTTTTGTAATTTTCATGTTTTTATTATACCGAAAAATGTGTTAAGATAGGGATATGAACGTTAAAGTAAAACAAAAAATTCCTTTGAAAATTAAACGAATGGGAATTAACGGAGAAGGAATTGGCTTTTATAAAAAAACACTTGTCTTTGTGCCTGGGGCTTTGAAGGGAGAAGATATCTTCTGTCAAATTACAAATGTCAAGAAAAATTTTGCGGAAGCCAAACTCTTATCTGTGAATAAGGCGTCTAAGTATCGGGTGACACCCATGTGTGATATCTATGAGACCTGTGGGGGCTGTCAAATCATGCATTTGAAGTATGACAAGCAGCTGGAGTTTAAGACAGATTTATTGCAACAAGCCTTGAAAAAGTTCTCACCTGAAGGCTTTGAACAGTATGACATTCGGCCAACAATCGGAATGCAGGAGCCTCTTTACTATCGGGCCAAATTGCAATTTCAAACAAGGAAATTCAAGGGCCAGGTTAAGGCGGGGCTCTATGCTCAAAATTCACATTATTTGGTAGAACTAAAAGATTGTTTGGTCCAAGATCCGGTTATTCAAGCGATTGCCAATGATCTTGCGGATTTATTGACTTACTATCAGATTCCGATTGCTGATGAGCGTAAAGAAATGGGTGTCAGAACTATGATGGTGCGACGAGCTCGGAAGTCTGGTCAGGTTCAGATCATTGTGGTCACCAGTCGGCAGATTAATTTAAAGGATTTAGTGGAAGACTTGGTTAAGAAACACCCTGAGATTGTCACCGTTGCTGTTAATAAAAATACGTCTCGCTCCAGTGAAATCTATGGCGAACAAACGCAGATTATTTGGGGAGAAGAGGCCATTTTGGAAGGCGTTTTGGATTATGAATTCTCCCTGTCTCCTCGAGCCTTTTACCAGTTGAATCCGGAGCAGACTGAGGTGTTGTATAGTGAGGCGGTTAAGGCTCTAGATGTTTCCCCAGAGGATCACTTGATAGATGCCTACTGTGGGGTTGGAACGATTGGGTTTGCTTTTGCGAATAGGGTGAAAAGTGTGCGGGGGATGGATATCATTCCTGAAGCGATTGAAGATGCTAAATACAATGCCAAACGGATGGGATTTGAGAATACCCACTATGAGGCTGGTACAGCAGAAGAGATCATTCCTCGCTGGTACCAAGAAGGTTATCGGGCTAATGCTGTGATCGTGGATCCACCTCGTACGGGCTTGGGGACAAAATTGATCGAGACCTTGTTGCACTATGCACCTGAAAAGATGGTCTATGTCTCTTGCAATGTCTCTACTTTGTCAAGGGATTTGGTAGCTTTGACAAAGGTTTATCGGGTTGAATACATTCAATCAGTGGACATGTTTCCACATACTGCAAGGACAGAGGCTGTCGTGAAGTTAGTGAAGAAGTGAAAATGAACGAAATGAGTAAAGGAAATAGGAAAATGGACAATGTTATTGATGTATCGATTCCAGTGGCTCAAGTCATTGATCAACATCCGGAAGTATTGGACTTGTTGGTGGAATTGGGCTTTAAACCTTTAGCCAATCCGATCATGCGCAATACAGTTGGGCGCAAGGTTTCCTTGAAACAAGGATCAAAATTAGAAGGCACTCCGATGGAGAAGATTGTGCGAACGCTAGAAGCCAACGGCTATGAAGTAGTGGGGCTAGACTAATGAGTGATGAACGAATTCACGTCTTAAGAGATATCTTATTAGAACTTCATCATGGAGCTTCCCCTGAGTCGGTTCAAGAGCGCTTTGATGCGACTTTTGCGGGAGTTTCTGCGATTGAGATCTCTCTCATGGAGCATGAACTGATGAATTCCGATGCAGGTGTTACTTTTGAAGATGTTATGGAGCTTTGTGATGTCCATGCCAATCTCTTTAAGAACGCTGTACAAGGGGTCGAAGTGGCAGATACTGACCATCCAGGTCACCCGGTTCAGATTTTTAAACAGGAGAATCTAGCCCTTCGTGCCGCTATGATGCGGGTCCGTCGCTTGCTGGATAATTATGAGACGACGGAGGATCCTGAGATGATCCAGGAGATTCAGAAAGGCCTCTTGCGTCAGATGGGTTTGGTCGGGCAATTTGATCGGCATTATCGTCGTAAGGAAGAGTTGATGTTTCCGATTATGGAGCGCTATGGGCATGATTCCCCACCAAAAGTGATGTGGGGAGTGGATGACCAGATTCGAGAACTCTTTGCGCAAGTTTTGGATGTGGCCAAGAAATTACCAGATTCTAGTATTTCTGAAGTCAAGGAACGCTTTGAAGCCTTTGCGCAAGAGTTTGAGGCTATGATCTTCAAGGAAGAATCGATCCTCTTGATGATTTTGCTGGAGGCTTTTAGCCAGGATGATTGGCTCTCCATCGCGGAAGAAAGTGATGCCTATGGCTATGCCATTATCATTCCGAGTGAGAAATGGGTGCCGAAACGCGTGGACTTCAAGGAAGAAGGAGCAAGAGAGTCGGAAGGTTCAGGTGAAGTCCTTCCTTCTTCAAATGGAAGCGAGCACCGTCAGGTCATTGAGACTCCTGATGGGCAGTTGACCATTACCTTCACGCCTAAGAAAAAAGAAGAGAGTTTCGATCGCCAGCAGCCACAAGCTTTTGGCCATGGCTTTCTATCTGTGGAGCAAGCGAATTTGATCTTGAACCAGTTACCGATGGAGATCACCTTTGTCAATAAGGATGATATTTTCCAATATTACAATGATGCTGTGCCTTTTGAAGAAATGATTTTTAAGAGGACGCCATCGCAGGTGGGACGCAATGTTGAGCTGTGTCACCCTCCAAAATACTTGGAGAAGGTCAAAGCGATCATGCAAGGGCTTCGTGAAGGGAAAAAAGACAAGTATGAAATGTGGTTCAAATCAGAATCGCGTGGGAAATTTGTCCATGTGACCTATGCAGCGGTGCGCGATGAAGCTGGAGGCTTTCAAGGTGTCTTGGAATATGTTCAGGACATTCAACCTTATCGAGAGATCGATACGGATTTTTATAGAGGAATGGAGTAAAGATGAGTTACGAAACAGAGTTTATGAAGGAGTTTGAGGAGTGGATCAAGACACAAGTCATGATCAATGAAATGGCTCTCGAAGAAAGTAAGAAGGTTTTTGATGAAGACCAGGATGAGCGAGCTAAAATCGCGATGATTCGCTATGAAAGCCGTTTAGATGCTTATCAGTTTTTGCAAGGGAAGTTTGAAAATTTCCATGCTGGAAAAGGATTTCATGATTTACCAGATGGCCTCTTTGGTGAAAGAAAATACTAGAAGGTGATTATTGAAGGCGTTTTACTGGCTAGATTTACCTGAAAATTGAGCAATGACTTGATTTTTTAAGGGATTGTGATACAATAAAAAAGTTGAAATGACATCAACGGATTATTGAATGGAATTATGGTGATGAAACCTTGTTGCCTTAGGAATTGATCACTGAATTTAGGAGGAAAAATGGCAAAGAAGAACGTAAACCGTGCGAAACAATACAAACATCAAAATAGACATCTTTTGAAAAAAGCTGTCGCAACTGTAACTGCAGCTGTTAAAGAAGCACCTAAAAAAGTTGAGAAAGCTACAAAAGCAGTAGCGAAAGAAGTGAAACAAGCGGCTTCTTCAGTGGAAGAGTTTGCTTCAAGTTTGGAAGGTGTGGCACTTGATCGTGCGCAAACATTCTATGATGAAGGTATTCGCTCTGTTGCGGACTTCGCAAACTGGACAGAGAAAGAGTTGTTGGCCCTTAAAGGAATCGGCCCAGCTACTATCAAAAAATTGCAAGAACTTGGTGTCAAGTTTAAATAATCGCTTTTGTGATTTCTTGCTATTTCCAGGAGATCTTGATAAAATGAACCTGTTAGAGGTGTTTTGAGTCCCACATTTTACAGAAAGTGGCGGTGCTGAGAAGTCCACAAATGTGTCAAAACTGGTTGCTAATGGATGAAAATGAAATAAACAAAGTTGCGGGCTCTGCCCGAAATTGGGTGGTACCGCGGATAAACATATTCGTCCCTGTCATGTAGATGGCAGGGGCGATTTTTCTTTTCCACCCCTAGCCAAAGGAGCTTGTCATGAAACAATCTTTTAAAACCAGCAAACTCTATTATGGTTTTCCTATCTTCATCTTGGGGTATCAGGACCAGAACTTTGGGCACAATATCACGACCTGCAGTTCCTCTTATAGCCTGGGCGATTGGCTCGTCATCGGGGTTGGTAGTGAGGAAAATACGGCTGACCAGATTAAGCACTATCAACAGTTTACTGTGAATATTCCTGATGAACATCTCATGCTTGAGATGGAGCAGGCTGGCTTTATCAGCCATCGGGAAAAGTTGAAACACCTGGGGCTTGACTACGAGATTTCTGAACGGACCCAGGCACCGATTTTGGAGGCTTGTCCAGTCGTATTGGACTGTCAGGTAGATCGGATTATCGAGGAAGATAGCGTCTGCCATATCTTTGCCAAGATTCTTGATCGACTGGCTAATCCAGAACTCTTGGACGATAAAGGCCATTTTAAAAATGACTGCTTTGCCCCGACTTACTTTATGGGAGATGGTCATCAGCGCGTTTATCGTTATCTAGATGACCGAGTCGATCCTATGGGAATCTTCATCAAGAAAGCGAGGAAGAAGAATGACAAGAACTGAATTGCCCGAACGAATCGAAACGGAGCGTCTCGTTTTACGAGTCCGTACAGTGGCGGATGCTGAGGATATCTATGCCTACGCTAGTCTCCCAGAGGTTTCTTATCCAGCGGGCTTTCCGCCCGTCAAGACTTTGGAAGATGAGATTTATTACCTAGAACATATCCTTCCTGAGCGCAATGAAAAGGACAATCTCCCAGCTGGTTACGGTATTGTGGTCAAAGGGACTGATAAAGTCATTGGCTCTGTTGATTTCAACCATCGCCACGAAGGCGATGTACTTGAGATTGGCTATACCTTGCACCCAGACTATTGGGGCCGAGGCTATGTACCCGAAGCGGCGCATGCTTTGATTGATTTAGCTTTTAAAGAATTGGGACTTCACAAGATAGAATTGTCTTGCTTTAGCTACAATATCCAAAGTCAACGAGTCGCTGAGAAACTTGGTTTTACCCTTGAAGCTCGCATAAGGGATCGAAAAGATGCCCAAGGAAATCGCTGTGATGATTTGAGATATGGCTTGCTGAAGAGTGAGTGGGAGGAGAATGGATGATGTTAAGTCTAGAGCAGTTAATTTCCATTATAGGTTCAGTAGGTATTAGTGCCATTATAGGTACAACATTTACATTTATTCAATTTAACAAGAAAAATCGTTTGGATTTTATTACAACAGAGAGGGCAGAGTGGCGTAAACAATTAAAACAAATTTTAATGGATTTGTCTGATACTTCAAAGAGAGAACGTGCAGTCATGAAATTGAAAAGTCAAATTAATCCTTATGGGAAGAATATGGATATTAAATATTCTAAACCATATTATATGAAAGATGGTCATATTTGGGATATCGTAGACCACCACAAAATTGATTATGAGATATTGTCTTTGTACATTGAATTACTACTAAAATATGACTGGGAGCGTTCAAAACAGGAAATAAAGTTTAACCCTTCAACCTTATTCAGATGGTTTATTTGGCTTTTATTGTTGGTATTATCTATTTATTCTTCTAGTATAATTTTTGGAAAAACTAATAACCTTCATAATGGTTTATATTCGATGATTTTTATAGTTGCTATAGTTTCTATTATTTGTATTTTGTTACAATTTTGGGTTACAAACTATATTAAGTCAGTTCCTTCTAGACATAAAAGAGAACAGTTATGGATATTCTTTATTTTCTATGCTTTTCCTTATGCAACTACTTTTTTATGTCTTTTTTTAAATTCAACTTTTTTACAATCTAATTTGTTAAAAATTTTTGCTCTTATAGGCTTATTTATATATGAGTTTTACTACTTATCATTAATTGAATCAGTTGAAGATGACTATATGAGGGAAATTGAAAGGCACACGTCTGTAAAGTCTGATAATTATAAACAAGGAATTGCTATAGAAAATTCTGTTCAGAAATTAGAAAAAGCACTTTATGGATTCAGTTACGATAAACAGAGAATTAAATCACTAAAAAAACGAAAACATAAACTAGAAAAAAAATTAGATAAAAAAGTAATATAGAAACAGTTCATTTTCTTATTATACAGACCAAATATTGAAACAATCATAGTTTTATAAAAAAATCTAAAAGATTTTATTAAAGGAGAACACACATGTCTAAAGAACTTTCACCTAAATACAATCCAGCCGAGGTTGAGGCTGGTCGTTACCAAAAGTGGCTTGACGAAGATGTTTTCAAGCCTTCTGCAGATCAAAAGGCTAAGCCTTACTCAATCGTTATTCCACCACCAAACGTAACTGGGAAACTTCACCTTGGTCACGCTTGGGATACGACTTTGCAAGATATCATCATCCGCCAAAAACGCATGCAAGGTTTCGACACGCTTTGGCTTCCTGGTATGGACCATGCTGGGATTGCCACTCAAGCTAAAGTAGAAGCGCGTTTGGCTGAAGATGGCATCTCTCGTTATGACCTGGGCCGTGAAAAATTCCTTGAGAAAGTCTGGGAATGGAAAGACGAATATGCGACGACTATCAAGGAACAATGGGGCAAGATGGGGCTCTCTGTAGACTATTCTCGTGAGCGTTTCACCCTTGATGAAGGGTTGTCAAAAGCCGTTCGTAAGGTCTTTGTAGAGCTCTACAAGAAGGGCTGGATCTACCGTGGTGAATTTATCATCAACTGGGATCCAAAAGCTCGTACAGCCCTTTCTGATATCGAGGTTATTCACAAGGATGTGGAAGGTGCCTTCTACCACATGAACTACATGTTGGAAGACGGTTCACGTGCCCTTGAAGTAGCAACAACACGCCCTGAAACTATGTTTGGGGATACAGCCGTAGCGGTTAACCCAAATGATGACCGTTATAAAGATTTGATTGGTAAAAATGTTATCTTGCCAATCTTGAACAAGCCAATCCCAATTGTTGGAGACGAACACGCAGACCCTGAATTCGGTACTGGTGTGGTGAAAATCACTCCTGCCCACGACCCGAATGACTTCTTGGTTGGTCAACGTCATAATCTTCCGCAAGTGAACGTTATGAACGATGATGGTACCATGAATGAATTGGCTGGTGAATTCAACGGCATGGACCGCTTTGAAGCTCGTAAGGCTGTTATCAAGAAGTTAGAAGAAATCGGTGCGCTTGTTAAGATTGAGAAGATGACCCACTCAGTTGGTCACTCAGAGCGTACTGGAGTTATGGTTGAACCACGCTTGTCTACACAATGGTTTGTCAAGATGGACCAATTGGCTAAGAATGCTATTGCCAACCAAGATACGGAGGACAAGGTAGAATTCTACCCACCTCGTTTCAACGATACCTTCCTTCAATGGATGGAAAATGTCCACGATTGGGTTATTTCTCGTCAGCTCTGGTGGGGTCACCAAATCCCTGCTTGGTACAATGCTGAGGGTGAAATGTACGTTGGTGAAGAAGCTCCAGAAGGTGACGGATGGAAACAAGACGAAGATGTCTTGGATACTTGGTTCAGTTCTGCCCTCTGGCCATTTTCAACCATGGGCTGGCCTGATGTGGAAGCAGAAGACTTCAAACGTTACTTCCCAACTTCAACCTTGGTTACAGGTTACGACATCATCTTCTTCTGGGTGTCTCGTATGATCTTCCAATCATTGGAATTCACAGGACGCCAACCATTTAAGAACGTCTTGATTCACGGTTTGATCCGTGACGAGCAAGGACGTAAGATGTCTAAGTCCCTCGGTAACGGGATTGACCCAATGGATGTTATCGAGAAATACGGTGCCGATGCCCTTCGTTGGTTCCTTTCAAACGGTTCTGCACCAGGTCAAGACGTGCGTTTCTCTTACGAGAAAATGGATGCGTCTTGGAACTTCATTAACAAGATTTGGAACATCTCTCGTTACATCCTCATGAACAATGAAGGTTTGACCTTGGATGCGGCACGTGAAAATGTGGCTAAAGTAGCTGCTGGTCAAGCAGGTAATGTCACAGACCGCTGGATTCTCCATAACCTCAATGAAACCATCGGCAAAGTCACTGAAAACTTTGATAAGTTCGAATTTGGTGTGGCAGGTCACATCCTCTACAACTTCATCTGGGACGAGTTTGCGGACTGGTATGTTGAGTTGACTAAGGAAGTGCTTTACAGCGACAATGAGGACGAAAAAGTCATCACTCGTTCGGTTCTTCTTTACACCTTGGATCAAATCTTGCGTCTCCTTCACCCAATCATGCCATTCGTGACTGATGAAATCTACGGCCAAATCTCTGAAGGAACCATCGTGACGGCTGAATACCCAGTGGTTCGTCCAGAGTTTGAAAACGAGGAAGCAGCAGCTGGCGTTGAAGCTCTCAAAGATGTGATTCGCTCCGTTCGTAACTCACGTGCAGAAGTGAACGTAGCGCCAAGTAAGCCGATCACTATCTTGATCAAGACAAGCGACAGCAAGCTTGATGCTTTCTTTAATGATAATGTCAACTACATCAAACGCTTCACAAACCCAGAACACTTAGAAATTGCAGCAGATGTCGAAGTGCCTGACTTGGTTATGTCAAGCATCATCACAGGCGCAGAAATCTACTTGCCACTTGCTGACCTGCTTAATGTTGAAGAAGAATTGGCTCGTCTTGAAAAAGAATTAGCCAAATGGCAAAAAGAACTGGATATGGTCGGTAAGAAGCTCTCTAACGAACGCTTCGTAGCCAATGCCAAACCAGAAGTCGTCCAAAAAGAACGCGACAAACAAGCCGACTACCAAGCGAAGTACGATGCGACCGTAGCACGTATTGATGAGATGAAGAAGTTGGTGAAATAAACCTAGAAACACGGTGGAATGCCGTGTTTTTTTGGTATAATGAAATCAATATCTATTGATGGAGAAAGTTATGTCTAAACACCCTCACTATGAATTGTTAAACTTGATTGGCTATGGTCTTGCTAAGTTTGATGATACTTTTATAAAGGAATTTCAATGCTCTAGTAAATCCGAGTTTTATCGTTACATAGTTTCTTTAGGCGTTGCAGAAACAACGGGTGTCGTCAAAAATAGAATGGATTTATTCGACCCCTATTTTGATAACAATCGAAAAGGTTGGTGGCAAAAAGCTGAAGTCTACCGTTTTCGAAAAGACTTAATTGACACGATGTTTGGAAATGAGGATGTTCACAGTTTTGCAGAAATCGTTAAAATGTTGCTTGCGAGTGAAGGGAAGAAAACAGGCATAACCATCGTTGAAAAACCAATCATTCGAACGAAATTCAAACGCCTACAAGAAACTGGAATGGAAGCAGAGAACTATTTCATACACCATTTTGATAAGGAAGAAAAATTTCAAGGTGGCCAATTGACTGATGCCCGTCTTTATGGTGATGGATATGATTTCCAAGTAGATGTTCAAGAACATTCATACCTTGCTGAGGTTAAAGGTATCCGAAAACCTAAAGGACGTATTCGTTTGACCTCCAAAGAATTTGAGAAAGCTAAGGACTATCAATCAGATTTTATTCTATCTCTAGTCACTAATCTCGACGATATTCCAAGATTGGTATTGATTGATAACCCACTTAACCATTTTGAATTTGAAAAAAATGTTATTAAAAATGAAGTCGTTGAATATAGAAGTTTGGAAGATTTATATTAATGAATGTAAACGTATCAGTGCTTACTACACTTACTGATATGAGCTCATAGATGGAATGGGATAACCATATAGAGAGTAATTTAAAAAATTGGTTAAGTTTCTCTTTTTTACAAAAACACCACCTCCTAGTCTTTAGGAGGTGGTGTCATGCTTTAGACCATTTTCCAGAAATAATCGATGATATAGGTCAGGCCGTAGGTGTAGATGACCAGGGTGATGGGTTTGCAGAGGATGATGATGGTCATGTAGCGTTTGAAGGTCATATTGGTCAGACCTGCCAGCATACAGATGAAGTCGGCAGGACTAACTGGCCAGATCATCATGAAGATAAAGAAGCGATCGAACCGCTTACCTTCATTGAGCCAGCCAATGTATTTGTCATAGGTCTTCTGACTGACCATGGATTGAACGAACTTAGGCCCGTACATTCTGGCGAGATGGAAGATAATAGCACAGCCGATGACGATGCCGATGTAATTGTAGATGGTCCCGATAATATGTCCGTAGATGAAAACACCTGCTACAGATGTCAGGGCACCAGGAATAATAGGGACCACTGTCTGAAGGATCTGAAGAAAGATAAAAAGAGGAGGCCCGAAGATTCCGGCTTGCAAAATAAAGGCCGACAGGGTTTCTTTGGATTGAAGGATTCCAGAAAAGTAGGCCCAGATACAGAAAGCAAGGGTTGCGAGGGCTCCAATGATGGACGACCAATTAATGATACGCTGGAGAAGAGGAGAGACCTCTTTTAAACTTGTTTGTTTCATAAAAAATTCCGAGTTCTTTTTCTTCTACTATACCATGTTTTTGGAACTTTGTAAGGATTTTGTCTATTTTTTGAGCAGTGAAATTGACCTGATAGGAGTCTGTCGTTGTTTTAGTCGTCAATCGAGTGCGAAATAGCCCATTTTATGCTATAATGGGGAGAATACGAATGTTTGGAGAAAAACGTGTCAATCGAAAATTACAAACCAGATTTTGCGGTGGAGGCAGCCTATGATCTCACCGTTGCAGACTTGAAAAAACAGGGAATTAAGGCGGTCCTTGTGGATTTGGATAATACCTTGATTGCTTGGAACAATCCGGACGGCACCCCAGAGATGCGCCAGTGGTTGCATGACCTTCGTGATGGCGGGATTCGGGTCATCGTGGTGTCCAATAATAGTCCTAAACGAGTCAAACGTGCGGTTGAGAAATTTGATATTGACTTTGAAGCTTGGTCACTCAAGCCCTTTACCTTTGGGATTGATCGGGCTCTCAAACGTTTCCACTATGAAAAAAATGAAGTGGTCATGGTAGGGGATCAATTGATGACCGACATTCGGGCAGCTCATCGGGCGGGTATTCGTTCGATTTTGGTCAAGCCTTTGGTCGAGCATGACTCCATCAAGACGCAGATTAACCGGGCGCGTGAACGCCGTGTGATGAAGCAAATGGCCGAAAAATATGGTCCGATTGTATATAAAAAAGGAATTTAAGAATGGAAGAATTATTCTGTATTGGCTGTGGAGCCCCCATTCAGACAGAAAACAAAGAGGGGCTAGGCTATACTCCCCAATCAGCTCTTGAAAAGGGATTGGAAACAGGCGAAGTCTATTGTCAACGCTGTTTTCGTCTCCGTCACTATAATGAAATCACAGATGTGCATCTGACGGATGATGATTTCCTGAAATTGCTACACGAGGTAGGAGATAGTGACGCTCTCGTGGTCAATGTAGTCGATATTTTTGACTTTAATGGATCCGTCATTCCTGGCTTGCCCCGTTTTGTAGCAGGAAATGATGTGCTTTTGGTCGGAAATAAAAAGGATATCTTGCCCAAGTCTGTCAAGGATAGCAAGGTGACCCATTGGTTGATGGAGCGAGCCCACGAAGAAGGCATGCGTCCTGTCGATGTGGTCCTCACCTCTGCCCAAAACAAGAGTGCTATCAAGGATTTGATGGAAAAAATTGAGCAGCACCGCAAAGGCCGTGATGTCTATGTGGTGGGTGTGACCAACGTAGGGAAATCGACCCTCATCAATGCGATTATCCAAGAAATCACTGGTGACAAGGATATTATTACGACTTCTCGCTTCCCAGGGACAACACTGGACAAGATTGAAATCCCACTGGACGATGGATCCTACATCTACGATACACCAGGGATTATCCATCGCCACCAGATGGCTCACTACTTGACGGCTAAAAACCTCAAGTATGTCAGCCCTAAAAAGGAAATCAAGCCCAAGACTTATCAGCTCAACCCAGAGCAAACCCTCTTCTTGGGTGGCTTGGGACGCTTTGACTTTATCAAGGGAGAAAAGCAAGGTTTCACCGCCTTCTTTGATAACGAACTCAAGCTTCATCGGACCAAACTTGAAGGAGCGACAGCCTTTTATGACAAGCATGTCGGTGGCTTACTAACACCCCCTAACAGCAAGGAAAAAGAAGAATTCCCACCCTTGGTTTCTCATGAGTTTACCATCAAGG
Organism: Streptococcus parasanguinis; assembly: GCF_001074805.1. Classification (GTDB taxonomy): domain Bacteria; phylum Bacillota; class Bacilli; order Lactobacillales; family Streptococcaceae; genus Streptococcus; species Streptococcus parasanguinis_A. The sequence continues at coordinate 13,761 of NZ_JUPI01000016.1, forward strand.
ACAAGACAGACCTCGTCATCTCTGGACTCGGCTGGATCCGTGTCAATGGGGAAGCAAAAGTAGCTGTGTGGGCACCAGAAGGCGTCGCCGTCGTCACTCGCAAAGCTATTATTTAAAAATATGAAATAGAATGAAATTGAAGAGCGAACGAAGTGAGCTCAAATAGGGATCGTTATTGCCGTGGTGTAGTTGCCAATCGATCGATTGGCAAGGGCAAAATGGAGACCAAGGCTCCATTTTGAGGTAAGGAAATCCATTTTTCAAAGATGAGATCTTTGAAAAATTAGTTCCGACCGTCCCCACCACTTAAAATAATGATCAAAAAATAAGGAAGTAAAAACATGACATTAACATCCAAACAACGGGCTTTCCTCAATAGCCAAGCCCACAGCCTCAAACCCATTATCCAAATCGGGAAAAACGGGCTCAATGACCAAATCAAAACCAGTGTTCGCCAAGCGTTAGATGCGCGCGAACTGATCAAGGTCACCCTCCTTCAAAATACGGACGAGAATATCCATGAAGTAGCGGAAATCTTGGAAGAAGAAATCGGTGTGGATACGGTTCAAAAAATTGGACGCATCCTCATCTTGTATAAACAATCAAGCAAAAAAGAAAACCGGAAGATTTCAGTCAAAGTAAAAGAAATCTAAGACATTGAGGAGAGCAAACCTATGGCAATTGAACTATTGACTCCCTTTACCAAGGTAGAGTTAGAGCCAGAGATCAAAAACAAGAAACGCAAACAAGTTGGTATTTTGGGTGGGAATTTCAATCCGGTCCACAATGCCCATTTGGTCGTTGCGGATCAAGTGCGCCAACAATTAGGGTTAGATAAGGTGCTCTTGATGCCTGAGTATTTACCACCGCATGTCGATGCCAAGGGGACGATTGCAGAGCACCATCGTCTCAAGATGCTGGAATTAGCCATTGAAGGCATTGAAGGTCTGGAAATCGAGACGATTGAGCTCGAGCGCAAAGGGATTTCCTATACCTACGATACCATGCTCTTGCTCAATGAACGAGATCCAGACACAGACTATTACTTCATTATTGGTGCAGATATGGTGGATTATTTACCCAAATGGCACCGCATCGATGAATTGGTGGAGATTGTGCAATTTGTCGGAGTACAGCGACCACGCTATAAGGCAGGGACTTCTTATCCGGTGATATGGGTGGATGTTCCCCTAATGGATATCTCCTCTAGTATGGTGCGCGATTTTCTTGCTAAAGGCCGGACGCCGAATTTTATGTTGCCAAAACCAGTCTTGGACTACATCAAGAAAGAAGGTTTGTATTAATGACCTATGAAAACTACCTTGGCTTTTCTCGTGATGTCTTGCTTGAAAAAATGCGTCAAATCCTGCCAGAAAAGCGGCTAACCCACTGTTTAGGGGTTGAGGAGGCTGCGCGTGACTTGGCCAAACGTTATGGGGCTGATGAAGAGCAGGCTGGTCTAGCAGGTTTGTTACATGACTATGCCAAGAAATTATCGGATCAGGAATTTTTGGACTTGATTGATCGCTATGAGCTAGATCCAGCATTAAAAAACTGGGGCAACAATGTCTGGCATGGGATGGTCGGGATTTACAAGATCCAAGAAGATCTCGGATTGACAGATCCAGCCATTCTTCGCAGTATTGAGATTCACACAGTGGGGAGTGGACAGATGTCAACCTTAGACAAGATTGTCTATGTGGCAGATTATATTGAACATAACCGGGCCTTTCCAGGGGTGGATCAAGCGCGGGAAATCGCTCAAGTCTCCTTGGATCGCGCCGTGGCCTATGAGACGGCTCGCACAGTCGAACATCTAGCCCACCAAGGATTGCCGATTTATCCCCAAACCCTTGAAACCTACAATGCCTTTGTGAAGTATTTGAAAGAGGAGCAGTGAGTGAAAACAGCTTTAATCATTATTGATGTACAAAATATCCTCGTGGAAACAGGTTTTGAGACAGAAAAACTCTTAGAGAAGATTGCTTATTTGCAAGATCGGGCTAGAAAACAGCAGATTGAAATCATCTACATGCAGCATATTGAAACGCCAGAGGCTTTAACTTCAGAAGATTGGCAGTTATCGCCCCTGTTGAAGAAACAGGAGAATGAAAAGGTATTTCAGAAGCGATACAATAGTATGTTTAAAGAGACAGGATTAAAAGAATACTTGAATCAACAAGGGATTGAACAACTGGTCCTGTGTGGCATGCAGACAGAATATTGTGTCGATACATCCATCAAAGTGGGATTTGAATACGGCTATAAGCTGGTCGTTCCAGAAGGAGCTGTCACAACCTTTGATGGAGAGGATATCCCAGCAGAAACGCTCAATGAATTTTATGAAAATATTTGGGCAGAACGTTTTGCGGATGTCTTAGACTATAAAACAATTTTTTAAAGAAAGAGGACTAAATGAAAGAAAAAGAATTACTTGAACTTGTTGTTAAAGCTGCCGATGAAAAACGTGCAGAAGATATTGTGGCTTTGGATGTTCAAAGCTTGACTAGTGTGACGGATTACTTTGTTATCGCAAGCTCTATGAACAGCCGTCAGTTGGAAGCGATCGCAGAAAATATTCGCGAGAAGGTCGTTGAAGCTGGTGGCAATGCCAGCCACGTCGAAGGTGACTCAGCAGGAGGTTGGGTCCTTCTTGACTTAGGTGGTGTGGTGGTCCATGTCTTCTCAGAAGAAATGCGTGCCCACTATAACCTAGAAAAACTATGGCACGAAGCAAATGCTGTCGATCTTTCAGCAACCCTAGCATAAGCAGCTAAACTCAGTTGGTAGCAACTGAGTTTTGTTGGTTAAATTGAAATTCTATGGAAAGAAAGGATAGGGCCTCGTGTTAAGTTAGTTTGGTAACGGAACACGAGCTAAAAACTATGGGCAAAGTTGTTATTTTCTCCATGTTTTTAATGCTCTTGGTATCTTAGAAAGGATTTGAACCCGTCCTGTAATCCTCGGAAAATAGATAGCTCTCCTTGGAGCTTAGCTCCATCGTCGTGCTCCTAATTTTCTATCGGATTACGGGCGGACTTGGTATCATGAATATGGCGACTTATGAAACCTTTGCGGCAGTCTATGATGCGGTCATGGATGACAGTCTGTATGATTTGTGGACGGATTTTTCCCTCCGCCATCTCCCAAAGACAAAAGATAAGAAAAAATTACTGGAATTGGCTTGTGGGACAGGGATTCAGTCTGTCCGCTTTTCCCAAGCTGGCTTTGACGTAACAGGATTAGACTTGAGTGCTGATATGCTGAAAATTGCTGAAAAAAGAGCGGCTTCAGCCAAGCAAAAGATTGATTTTATCGAGGGCAATATGCTGGACCTGTCGCAAGCAGGTACTTATGATTTCGTGACTTGCTATTCGGATTCTATCTGCTACATGCAGGACGAGGTGGAAGTGGGAGATGTCTTCAAAGAAGTTTACAATGCCCTAAACGAAGACGGGGTCTTTATTTTTGATGTCCATTCGACCTACCAGACGGATGAGGTTTTCCCGGGCTATTCTTACCACGAAAATGCAGAAGATTTTGCCATGCTCTGGGATACCTATGAGGATGCAGCCCCTCACTCGATCGTCCATGAGCTGACCTTCTTTGTCCAAGAAGAGGATGGCAGCTTTAGTCGGCACGATGAAGTCCATGAGGAGCGTACCTATGAGGTCTTAACCTATGACATTTTGCTGGAGCAGGCTGGCTTTAAATCTTTCAAATTGTACGCGGACTTTGAAGATAAAGAGCCAACAAAGACCAGCAAACGATGGTTTTTTGTAGCACAGAAGTAGGACAGCATGACAGTTACAGGTATTATTGCAGAATTTAATCCTTTTCACAATGGACACAAGTACCTGCTGGAACAGGCAGAGGGGCTGAAGATTGTGGCCATGTCTGGGAATTTTGTTCAACGTGGCGAACCTGCCATTGTAGACAAGTGGATTCGCGCACAGATGGCTTTGGAAAATGGAGCAGACCTGGTGGTCGAGCTCCCCTTTCTCGTAGCTGTTCAGTCGGCTGATCATTTTGCCAAGGGAGCGGTGGAGATCTTGTCCCGTCTGGGAATCGACCAATTGACCTTTGGGACAGAAGAAGTCTTAGATTACCAAGCGATTACAACTATTTACTCTGAGAAAGAAGTGGAAATGGAAGCTTTCTTGCGAAATCTTCCAGAAGACTTATCCTATCCACAAAAGACCCAAAAAATGTGGGAAACCTTTGCTGGAGTGGAGTTCACAGGGGGTACTCCCAACCATATCCTGGGCTTGGCTTATGCCAAGGCTTGTGCTGGGAAGGGGATTGCGCTCAAGCCTATCCAACGTCAAGGTGCGGGCTACCATTCAGAAGAAAAAGAGGTGGCCTATGCTTCTGCGACTAGTCTACGCCTACACAAGGATGATCAAGACTTTGTCGACAAATTTATGCCTAATAGCCAGCTCTTTCAGTCGGCTCCACAGGTGTCTTGGGAGGATTATGACCAACTGCTCAATTATCAAGTATTAACCCATCCGGATCTGACACAGATATTTCAGGTTAATGAAGAACTAGCCAATCGGATAAAGGATGCCATTCGAAGCGCGAGCTCTGTGGAAGACTTGGTGGAGAAAGTCGCAACCAAGCGCTATACCAAGGCGCGTGTCCGCCGCATTTTGACTTATATTTTAGTAGGTGCGAGAGAAGAAATCTTGCCGACCGCTCTCCATGTCTTGGGTTTCACTGAAAAAGGACAAGCTCACCTCAAATCACTAAAAGGTCAAGTGGACTTGGTGACGCGGATTGGTAAGGAACCTTGGGATGCCTTAACTCAGCAAGCAGATCAGGTGTATCAACTAGGCCATTCCCAGTTGCAAGAGCAGATCTGGGGTCGGGTGCCGGTGAGACTAAGAGATGAATAATGGATGGTTGGAGAGTAGTTCCATCCGGGATGATGCGCAAAAAACTCTTCCAAGTCTTATGATTTGTGATATAATATAAAAGATTGAAAATAATTTGAAAAAATTTAAGGAGAATCCTCATGGGACGTAAATGGGCCAATATTGTTGCCAAGAAAACTGCCAAAGATGGTGCTAACTCAAAAGTATATGCCAAATTTGGTGTTGAGATCTATGTAGCCGCTAAAAAGGGTGAACCAGATCCAGAATTGAATACTGCTTTGAAATTCGTTATCGACCGTGCTAAACAAGCGCAAGTGCCAAAACACGTGATTGATAAAGCGATCGACAAGGCAAAAGGAAACACTGACGAAACCTTTACAGAAGGGCGTTACGAAGGGTTCGGACCAAATGGTTCAATGTTGATCGTTGATACCTTGACGTCAAACGTTAACCGTACAGCTGCCAATGTCCGTGCGGCTTTTGGTAAAAACGGCGGTAACATGGGAGCTTCTGGTTCTGTATCTTACCTCTTTGACAACAAGGGTGTTATTGTCTTTGCAGGTGATGATGCGGATGCCATCTTTGAGCTTTTGCTTGAAGCAGATGTGGATGTAGATGATGTTGAAGCAGAAGAAGGAAGCATCACTGTTTACACTGCTCCAACTGATCTTCACAAAGCGATCGTTGCTTTACGTGAATCAGGTGTTGAAGAATTCCAAGTAACTGAATTGGAAATGATTCCTCAATCAGAAGTTGAGTTGTCAGGTGAAGATTTGGAAACATTTGAAAAACTTTATAGCGTTCTTGAAGACGATGAAGACGTACAAAAAATCTACACCAACGTAGATGGATTCTAATCACTCGTACGGACTGTAGTGAAATTAAAAATTAAATAAAAGGATAGCTTCTCAGATAAAGCTATCCTTTTTTTGTAAGAAATGTCCTGTATAAGCATAAATACGGGTCAGGGGTGATTGGGAGAGTGTGGAAACCTTAAAATAGAAATAATGATCTCGATGATCCCGACTTTTGGTGTGGTGAAGACGAAAGTAGTTTCGCTGGCCTGCTGCCATAGAGTGGAGAATATCGTCTTCTAAAAAGACGAGTGGCGTAGAAGTAGCCGCCCACTTGTAAAAGTCTGTCTCAAATTGGTGGTAATTCTCTGAAAAATAATCAAATTGTAATTCGTGTTTAGTCTGAATTGGTTTCATACGGTGTTTCCTCAGCTTCAATAAAAATGATAGAGGTCAGAAGTAGCCGGTGGTAGTGACCATTGCTTTTGAGAAGAAGCTCAGAAGCAGATAAGGTGTGAATCGAACCTGTGTAGGTTGCAAATTGATTCCCCTCTAGAGTCGTGATCGAGATCGTCGTTTGTTGTTGGAAGGCCTGCTCCAGGAGCTGGATCTGTTCAGCAAGTGGAAGAATCGTGAGCTGACTGCGGTCAATTTCTTTTGTGTGAAGGGCAGTTGTGTGCTCAGATAAAAAGAAGCCGGCCCATTTGGCCATGCCACGGTCTTGAAATTCGCGTGCGGATTGATAAGGGAGATAAGAACGGTCGATCATGTTAATCCATCTAAGCCTCCTGCGGAATGTCCGCCAGTTAGTTTACTGCGTGCAATGGCGCGTGAGTTTTCTAGTAGTGAGGAGCCTTTCTGAAGAGAGGTAAAGCCAAATTGGTCCCGAATGCGGTCAATGGTCTGCTGGAGATTTTCCTCTTTTTCTAGGGCTATTGGATCATCAAAGAGAGAAAAAAGTTGGAGAGATTCCTCGACAAGTTCGCCATAAAAAATACCAATCTGCCGAATGGCTCCGCCTTCGTACTTGGAGCGAAAGAGCCGCAGAACAGTATCGGATAAAACCTTGGTGGATTGCGTGGGTTCAATCTTTTGCTGACAATGAATGGACGGAAGCCCCTCAATTTTGGAGTAGGAGGCATGAATGGAGACTAGCTGAGTCTTCTTTTTTTTCCGTCGCAAGCGGATAGCCACCTGTTCAGCCATCTCCCGAAATACCAGTTCAATGTCTGTTTGTAGGTGGTAGTCATAGGGCAAGATTTGAGAATTGCCAATGCCTCGTGACTTCGGACGATAAGGTTTGTGGACATTGCTTTCATCAATGCCATGAGCATGGAACCAAAGTTGAAGCCCCATGACTCCGAATTCTTTCTTTAAGAGATCGGGATGAGCCTGAGCCAGTTCTTTAATCGACGTGATCCCGATCCCTTGCAATCGTTTTTCAGTGCGACGTCCAATGCCCCAAAAATCAGTGAGCTGGGGCAGTTTCCAGACCTTGCTTTCTACGTCTTCGTAAGACCAGTTGGAGCGCATATTTCGGCAATGCTTGGCTTCGTTGTCCAAGGCTAGCTTGGCAAGAAGGGGATTGGCGTTGCTGAGGCCAATGGTAGAATAGATTCCAGTTTCCTGCCAGATTCTTTTTTGGATCCTGGCAGAAAGAAGGTCCAGTTTTTCCTTTCGCGAGAGGGAGGAATCTGGAATAAAATAATTTAAGGAAGAAGTCAGATCGATAAAGCCTTCGTCGATCGAGTAAGGAAATATATCATCGGGTGCCGCAAATTCCTGAAAGACCTTCTGAATCTCCATATTGACCTGAATGTAGGCATTCATGCGTGGTGGCACAATCAGGGTCCTCTTGGCCCAGGATTCAATGGATGCAATAAAGGCTGGATCCGTTGGCAATCCTTGTTTTTTTGCGACGTAGCTATTGAATTTTCTGGTCTTGAGATCAAAAGGCAGGTCGTAGCTCCGGCTCACATTTTTCTTGCCAAAGACTTGTTTGAAAACGGGGGAGCTGGCCAAAATTAGACCAGCAGAATTGTCGCTCCGGCTCATGACGCAAAGAGAAGTGGTCAGGGGATTTAGGCCCAGACGGACACACTCACAGCTGGCATAAAAACTTTTCATATCCACAAAAGCAATATCAGAATGAGGCTCACGTGAATAATCAAATAGCATATTTACACCTCAAGCGGAAGAAAATGCCCGACCACAATGCCGACGATTTTTGGCTCGTCTTCGTAAGGAGCAAATAAATCATCGTAGTCAGGGTTGATGGATTCTAAGCGCAAGCCTTCAGCCTCCCGATAGACTTTCTTGATGTAAGTTTTTCCATTCCAGATGAGGGCGTAGACAGCCCCATCGTAGTCAAAACCGGTCTGTTTCATGAGAGCAACAGAGCCATTGGGGTAGAGAGGTTCCATCGAGTTTCCAGATACCCAAGAGGCGAAGTCATGCTGAATCTCTTTGTCAAAATAGACGGTTTCATAGTCCGTTTCGTTATCATAAAAGGTATGTCCTAAACCAGCTGCTAGCTCAATCGAAAGAACCTTATAAGCCGTCAAGGAAACAACTTTTTGCTGCTGTTCTAATAACTGGCTGGCCAATTGGTCAACTTTTTTTTGATGAGGTGGGGTTAATAAAGGGTAGGTATAGAGTGCGGAGTCTTTGTTAACAAAGTAGTCCTCTTTAACGGAGAGGCGCTTGGCCAACCTCCTGAGATTTTTTTCGTGTGGCTCTGCTAAGCCATTCTCCCAACTGGAGTAAGTCTTGCGAGAAATTTTGAGATCCTCGTAGACATCTGCTTGGGTCAAGCCTTTTTCCAGGCGTCTTTCTTTTAGTTTTTTTGCATCAAACATGTCATCTCTCCTATGTAACGTTTTAAAAGTTACATATAGTTTATCAAAAATAAAATCCTTTTGCAAGAGAAAAATTCCGTTATAAGGTGACGGAAAGGCTTGGAATTTGAATGAAAAAAGAGTATAATCAGTTTTACAACTTCTAACAACGAGGAATTATATGAAAAAAAGTTTTATACACCAACAAAAAGAAATTTCGTTTGTAAAAACGACGTTTACACAATATTTAAAAGATAAATTGGACATCATTGAAGTCCAAGGGCCAATTTTGAGCAAGGTCGGAGATGGGATGCAGGATAACCTTTCTGGGATTGAACACCCAGTATCTGTAAAGGTCCTTCAAATTCCTGATGAGACTTATGAAGTCGTGCATTCACTCGCAAAATGGAAACGCCATACCTTGGCGCGTTTTGGTTTTGGCGAAGGCGAAGGCCTCTTTGTCCACATGAAGGCCCTTCGTCCAGATGAAGATTCACTAGACGCCATTCACTCCGTTTATGTGGATCAATGGGACTGGGAAAAAGTCATTCCAAATGGTCAACGCAATATCGCCTACCTCAAAGAAACGGTTGAAAAGATCTACAAGGCAATTCGCTTAACAGAACTAGCAGTAGAAGCGCGTTATGATATTGAATCAGTTCTTCCAAAACAAATTACCTTCGTTCACACGGAAGAGTTGGTGGAACGCTATCCTGACTTAACACCAAAAGAACGTGAAAATGCCATTGCCAAAGAGTTTGGAGCTGTCTTTTTGATTGGGATTGGTGGAGAGCTTGCAGATGGCAAGCCACACGATGGACGTGCACCTGACTACGATGACTGGACAACCGAATCTGAAAATGGCTACAAGGGCTTGAATGGCGATATCCTTGTATGGAATGATGTCCTAGGTTCAGCCTTTGAGTTGTCTTCAATGGGAATCCGTGTCGATGAGGAAACGCTTCGCCGTCAAATTGCGATTACAGGAGATCAAGATCGTCTCCAATTAGAGTGGCACAAGGCCTTGTTAAATGGTCTCTTCCCACTCACAATTGGTGGAGGGATCGGGCAATCTCGTTTGGCTATGTTCTTACTTCGTAAGAAACATATCGGTGAAGTCCAAACCAGTGTCTGGCCTCAATCTGTCCGCGATGAATATGAAAATATCCTATAATGGATGAAAGAGTCGAGCAGAGAGCTCGGCTCTTTTAATTGTCGTTTGACCATATCAAATCGCAATTTTCTGATTTTTTTTGGTATAATGGACCCTATGAAAATAGTATCTGGAACCTATGGGGGACGTTCCCTCAAAACACTTGAAGGAAAAACAACCAGGCCGACTTCTGATAAGGTCAGAGGGGCTATGTTCAATATGATTGGTCCTTACTTTGATGGCGGAAGAGTGCTGGATCTCTATGCAGGAAGCGGTGGTCTCTCTATTGAGGCAGTCTCTCGAGGCATGTCAGAGGCGGTTCTAGTGGAAAGAGATCGTCGAGCGCAGGAGATTGTGGCAGCTAATATTGCCATGACCAAGGAAAAGGAACGGTTTCAACTACTAAAAATGGAGGCCAAGCAAGCCTTGGGGCTTCTAACGGGCACCTTTGATCTGGTTTTCTTAGACCCGCCTTATGCCAAGGAAGAGATTGTCCGCGATATCGAAACCTTGTGCGAGCGCCATCTCTTATCAGAAAACATCATGATTGTGTGCGAAACAGATAAACATGTAGAACTTCCTGAGGAAATCGGACAGGTGGGAATTTGGAAAGAAAAAATCTATGGAATTAGTAAGGTAACAGTATATGTCAGATAGAACTGGATTGTTTACAGGATCGTTTGATCCGATTACCATTGGGCATGTGCAATTGATCGAGCGGGCGAGCCGCTTGTTTGACCGTGTCTATGTCGGAATTTTTTATAATCCGGAAAAAGTCGGACTCTTTTCCATTGAGCAGCGCGTGCGCATGGTGGAAGGGGCCTTGGCTCATTTGGAAAATATTGAAATTGTGACGTCGACCCAAGAGTTGGCTGTGACAGTGGCACGTAATCTTGGTGTCATCACCTTGATCCGGGGATTGCGCAATGCACAGGATCTGGTTTACGAAGCCAATATGGATTATTTTAATCACCAGTTGGCACCTGAATTGGAGACTATTTATCTCTATGCCCAGCCTCCTTACCAGGCCATTAGTTCCACCCGTATTCGAGAGTTGCTGGCTTTTCAGCAGGATATCTCACCGTATGTCCCAGAGAGTGTAATGGAGGAAATTAACGATGACCCAAGCGAATAAACCAAGCTTGACCCCTAAAAAGAAAAAAGGACGGTTGAAAGAATACCGATGGCCGATTGCAGGAGTTCTTTTCTTGCTTCTCTTGCTAGCTGCTTTTGTGATTCGCCTTCCTTATTATATTGAAATGCCAGGAACGGCAGAAGATATTCGATCCGTCATGACAGTGGATGGAAAAATAGATACCAAGTCAGGATCTTATGATTTTGTGACCGTAGCAGTGAAAGAAGCGACTCCGGCTGATTTGATCTATGCGTGGGCAACGCCTTTTACAGACATCTATTCTGCCAAGGATATGACCGGTGGTAGTTCGAGCCAAGAATTCACGCGGATTAACCAATTCTATATGGAAACCTCGCAAAATATGGCCATCTACCAAGGATTGAAGACAGCTGGCAAAGAAACCCAGATGGACTTTCTAGGAGTCTATGTCATGCAGGTAGCAGATGACTCGACCTTTAAAGGAGTCTTGAACATTGCGGATACCGTCACCGGTGTGAATGGTAAGACCTTTAAGAGTTCCAAAGAATTGATTGACTATGTTGGTTCTCAAAAAATTGGCGACCCCGTTTCGGTGACCTACATTGAAGATGGACAAACCAAGACCGCAGATGGGAAGATCATCAAATTGACCAATGGGAAAAACGGAATTGGGATTAGCCTGATCGACCGGACGGAAGCTAAAGGCGATGTTCCTGTCCAGTTTGCGACAGCTGGGATTGGTGGACCAAGTGCCGGTATGATGTTTAGCCTAGCCATCTACACTCAAGTGGCTGATCCAGATCTTCGTCAGGGACGCCATATTGCAGGGACAGGAACCATTAACCAAGATGGAACGGTTGGCGATATCGGTGGGATTGACAAGAAAGTCGTTGCAGCAGATAAAGAAGGAGCAGAAATCTTCTTTGCTCCTAATAACCCTGTTTCCAAAGAAGAAAAGAAAGCCAATCCCAAAGCCAAATCAAACTATGAAACCGCTAAAGAAGCCGCGAAACAAATTCATTCGAAGATGAAAATTGTGCCCGTCAAAACCCTTCAAGACGCTATTGATTATTTGAAGAAGAATTAGAAGTATCTTGCTAGATCAGTCTCATACTTGAAAGTACGAGGTAGAGTTGGTAGATAGGAAGATTCACCTTCTAATCAAATTCAAGTTTTTGCTTATCAATCTCTCTATTTTTAGAGGGATTTTTTCTTTATACTGGTATCAGAAAGAAAGGGAGGTAGTGAAATGATTCAAACCAGTTTGTTTTCCATTTCAGTATTCTTAGCGGGAGTTCTATCCTTTTTCTCCCCGTGTATTTTGCCACTGATGCCAGTCTATGTAGGGATCTTATTAGATTCTGAGCATGAAAAAACGGTGCGTATTTTTGGAAGAGATATTTCTTGGTACGGCTTGGTGAAGACGCTCTGTTTTATTGCTGGTCTATCAACCGTATTTCTCATCCTAGGTTATGGTGCAGGTGCCCTTGGTCAGGTACTCTATGCTCCCTGGTTCCGTTACCTACTAGGAGGGATTGTCATCTTATTGGGAATCCATCAGATGAGCCTCATCAATCTTCAGCAACTCCAAAAGCAAAAGACCATCCAACTCAAAAAGAATCGGGAGCGCAATGAATTCTTCAATGCTTTTCTGATAGGGGTCACCTTCAGTTTTGGTTGGACCCCTTGTGTCGGACCAGTTTTGAGTTCTGTTCTAGCCATTGCAGCTTCTGGAGGAGATGGGGCTTTGCAAGGCGCTTTCCTGATGCTGGTCTATACATTGGGCTTGGCGCTACCCTTCTTAGTCTTGGCTCTAGCTTCTAGCTGGGTTCTACAACATTTTGCTAAACTCAAGCCCCATATGGGAACCTTGAAAAAAATTGGTGGTGCCCTCATCATCTTGATGGGCATCTTGCTGATGCTAGGAAATCTTAATAGCCTCGCATCCCTGTTTCACTAATCTTGAATGATTAAAGGAGAAAAATCATGAAAAAAATTCTTACACTTACCATTGCTACGCTTAGCCTTGTCACTTTAGCAGCTTGTTCTGGACAAAAATCGGATTCAGATATGAAAAAAACGGACGATAGTAGTATGATGAAGAAGGACGATATGAAGAAGGATGACATGAAGGATTCGTCCATGTCCGATGATAAAATGAAAAAAGAAGACATGAAAGATTCATCTATGATGTCTGACAGCAGTTCTGAAATGAAGGATGATATGAAAAAAGATGAGATGAAATCCAGCGATTCAGAAATGAAAGATGAAAAGAGTGGATCATCTGATATGAAATCAGACAACTAATGAAAGAAGGGAGAGGTCATCTGAGGATGACTTTCCCTTTGTCTAAAGAGGTGATAATGATGAAAAAATTAGCTTTAGTAGCTACTGGGTTCGTATGCGCTGGACTTCTGGGCGCTTGTTCAAGCCAAGGAATGGCCACTTCCACCAAAGACATGAGCCAACAAACAGCCAAGGCTGAGGATAGGCAACCATCTGGCAAGAAAGTGAAGGATGTTAGCCTGCAAGGAGTGGATGGCAAGACCTACCGCTTATCCGATTACAAAGGGAAGAAAGTTTACCTCAAATTTTGGGCTTCCTGGTGCTCTATTTGCCTGTCGACATTAGAGGATACCAATGAGTTGGCAAAAGAAGAGGCAGGTAAGGATTATGTGGTTTTATCCGTTGTAGCTCCAACCTTTAATGGCGAAAAATCAGCAGCAGATTTCAAAAATTGGTATCAGTCTTTGGATTACAAGGATTTCCCGGTCTTGCTGGATAATAAAGGAGATTTGCTCAAAGAATATGGGATTCGGTCTTATCCATCGGCACTCTTTATTGCGAGCGATGGAACTCTCGCTAAGACCCATATCGGTTATATGAGCAAGGAAGACATCGTCCAGACTCTAAAAGAAATGAAGTAAGGAGGACATAAAATGGAAACAAAATGGAAACTCATTTCCATTCTTTTAGTGGGGCTATTTTGTTTTGGAATCTTTTTCCTTATCAAAGGATCCATGGCCTTTGATTCGTCAGATGCGACGACTGAGCAGATCAAAAAAGCGTCCATGAGTCAGACACCAGTAGCAAACAAAAAGAAGGAAGAAAAAGTCAACCCAGAAGACCAACGAGAAATCTATCTAGCTGGTGGTTGCTTCTGGGGCGTAGAGGAATATTTCTCCCGTGTTCCAGGTGTGATTGATGCTGTATCAGGCTACGCCAATGGGAAGGGAGATACAACCAAGTATGAATTGGTCCCTCAAACAGGCCATGCTGAAACAGTTCACATCACTTACAATGTCAAGCAGGTATCTCTGAAAGAATTGCTCCTGCACTATTTCCGGATTATCGACCCAACGTCGAAGAATCGTCAAGGAAACGATCAAGGTACTCAATACCGAACAGGTGTCTATTATGTCTCTCAAGAAGACCTTCCAACCATTAACCAAGTCTTTGATGAAGTAGCAAAGAAATACGACAAACCGTTAGCAGTAGAAAAAGAGCCACTGATCAATTTCATCCAGGCGGAAGATTACCACCAGGATTATCTAAAGAAACATCCGAATGGGTACTGCCATATTGATGTCAATCAAGCTTCTTATCCGGTGATTGATGCTAGTCGCTACTCTAAACCGAGTGATGAGGAGATCAAAAAGAAATTGAGCCCAGAAGAATATGCGGTAACACAAAAAAATGATACCGAACGGGCCTTCTCCAATCGTTACTGGGATCAGTTTGATGCCGGTATTTATGTAGATGTCGTGACCGGTGAGCCGCTCTTTTCCTCTAAGGATAAATTTGATTCTGGATGTGGTTGGCCAAGTTTTAGCCGTCCCATTAGTCCTGATGTGGCGATTTATAAGGAGGATAAGAGTTTCAATATGACTCGGACAGAAGTTCGGAGCCGTGTGGGAAATTCCCATCTGGGTCATGTTTTTACCGATGGACCCAAGGAAAAAGGAGGCCTTCGCTATTGCATCAATAGTTTGTCTATTACCTTCATACCTAAAGCAGAAATGAAAGAAAAGGGCTACGGTTATTTATTAGACTATGTCTGAGACAATTCAGTCTATAATTTGCTATAATAAGTATAGCAAAAACAAGTAGGTGAAAGACATGTACGCGATTATGATTGTGGAAGATGAAGAGTTGATTCGGCAGGGTCTGACTTCCTTAGTCAACTATGAACAGTTTGGAATGACTGTCATCAATCAGGCAGAAAATGGGCGTGAGGCTTGGGAGAAGTTTCAAGAGCAACCAGCCGATCTCCTTCTAACCGATATCAATATGCCACAAATGAATGGCTTGGATCTGGCCCATCTCGTTAAAGAGCAATCTCCGTCTTGTCATATCATTTTTTTGACAGGTTATGATGACTTTGAGTTTGCGAGAAAAGCCATCAA
Organism: Streptococcus parasanguinis; assembly: GCF_001074805.1. Lineage (GTDB taxonomy): Bacteria > Bacillota > Bacilli > Lactobacillales > Streptococcaceae > Streptococcus > Streptococcus parasanguinis_A. Next base: position 28,942 of record NZ_JUPI01000016.1, read on the forward strand.
GTTAGGTGCAGATGATTATTTGCTGAAGCCTTTTTCAAAAGATGATATTGAAGAGATGTTAGCCAAGGTGAAAGGAAAGCTAGACAAAGAGCGAAAGAAGGCGCAAGTCGAAGATTTGGTCAGCCATGGTTATTCGACAGAGTTGGAAGAGGCCATTCATGCTCGTTTAGCAGATTCGCAGTTAACCCTGAAGGATTTGGCCTATCAACTTGGTTTCAGTTCCTCTTATCTAAGTGTATTGATCAAGAAAAAATTGGGACTTCCTTTCCAAGAATACCTCATCCAAGAGCGAATGAAGAAGGCTCAACTCTTGCTTCTCACGACAGATTTAAAGATTTATGAGATCGCCGATCAGGTTGGTTTTGAAGATATGAACTATTTTTCTCAACGCTTTAAGCAGGTTGTTGGGGTGACGCCAAGGCAGTACAAAAAAGGAGAGCATGAATGAAACGATATCCCTTGCTGATTCAGCTGGTCCTCTACTTTTTTCTCTTCATTCTCTTACTTTTTGGTCTCATCGGTAGCCTTTACTATCAAACGAGTTCAGGGACGATCCGCCAGCTAACGGAGCGGACGACAAGAAATAGTATCGACCAAAGTAGTCAGTTTATTACGTCTTATCTAAAAAAATTAAAGCAGACCACAACGGTGCTTAGCAAGGAACAGGCTGTTCGCCAATTTGCTCAAGATAGGAGTGCGGATCAAGAAACGGTTCAACACCTGATGCGAACGATGATTGAAACGGATCCGGACTTGGTCTCTGCGGTCTTGGTGACCAAGGATGGACGTCTGGTAGCGACAGATTCCAAAATCAGCATGCAGACTTCCTCAGACATGATGAATGAAAGCTGGTATCAAGAGGCGATTAAGGAAAGAGCCATGCCAGTTTTGACGCCAGCTCGAAAGGAATCCTTGACCTCGGAAAAAGAAAAATGGGTGGTTTCTATTACCCAAGAAGTAGTCGATCAGACTGGTCAAAATCTCGGAGTCGTACGTTTGGATATTGGCTACGATAGCTTACAGGCTTATTTGGATCACCTTCAGCTAGGGAAACAAGGCTTTAGTTTTATCATTAATCAAAAGCATGAGTTTGTCTACCATCCTAAAAAAGCGGTCTATTCCTCCAGCCAAGAGATGCAGGCCATGCAGCCCTATATTGCTGTGACAGATGGCTATGCTAAAGGAGGACAGAATTTTATCTATCAGGTTCCGATTCCAGATAGTGATTGGACCTTGATTGGAGTAGCTTCACTTGAAGGACTTCAGATGCTTCAGTCGCAACTCCTATACTCTTTCATTGGTCTAGGATTACTGGCCTTGATCATGTGTTTAATAGGGCTTGGCTTTGTTCTGCGTTTGTGGATCAAACCCTTACGAGACCTTCAGACCATCATTTTGAGGATTGGATCAGGAGATGCTCACGTGAGGGCTGCAGCCAAAGGATCTCCAGAATTGGTCGACCTCGCTCAAGCTTTTAATGCCATGTTGGATCAAATCGATCATCTCATGCAACAGGTAAAGGAGGAGGAGCAGAACGCACGGTGTTACGAGCTGCGGGCACTTTCGGCTCAGATTAATCCGCATTTTCTCTACAATACCTTGGATACGATTGTCTGGATGGCGGAGTTTAATGATAGTCGGCGCGTGGTTGACATCACCAAATCTTTGGCTCAATATTTTCGACTGGCTCTCAACCAAGGCCAGGAACAAATCCTACTGAGAGATGAAATTGACCATGTCCGCCAGTATCTTTTCATTCAAAAACAACGTTATGGTGAAAAGCTCAATTATGAAATTCTAGAAGATGAACGGTTGGGCGATTATCAGCTCCCCAAATTAGTGCTTCAACCCTTAGTGGAAAATGCGATTTACCATGGCATTAAAGAGATCGATCGGCCAGGTCTCATTCGAGTGACAACTGAAGTCAGTGGAGACTCCGCCTGCGTATCGATTTTTGACAATGGACAAGGGTTTGATTTATCCGGATCAACAGACCAAACCCTTCTTCGTTTAGGAGGTGTTGGCTTGAAAAATGTGGACCAACGATTGCATCTTCAATTTGGCGAAGCCTATCATATGGAGATTGATTCTAAGGCCAATAGCTATACGAAAATCACACTTTATTTGCCCCTTTCATCATCTGATGAACATGTATAGAGACAAAGATTACCTTCTTTGTCTCTTTTTGCTGTCAAAGGAATTTCAACTCTTTTCTAGCCAAATCTGACGCAAGTCATCAAATTTATGATAAAATAAAGTGTTACAGTAAATAGATTTTGATGAAGGAACACTATGCGAAAAGAGATTGACCCTGAATTATATAATTACAATAAATTTCCTGGACCTGTGTTTCGTCAGGTAGGAGACCAGATCCTTTCAGAAAACCTCTCCTTTGAGTTGTTAAAAAATGAGAAGGAAGCATTTGATGCGACCGTTTTTGGTCAACGATTTTCTGAGATTTTAACCAAATTTGATTACATTGTTGGTGATTGGAGCAATGAGCAGTTGCGCTTGCGTGGCTTCTATAAGGAAGAACGCGATGTTGCAACGATGGATAAACTAAGTCGCTTAGACGATTATTTGTTAGAATATTGTAGCTATGGTTGTGCTTATTTTGTCCTTGAAAATAAGGAGCCTCATCGTGCTTCCTTTGATAAGAAATCACCGGTTAAAAAAGCTCAATCAGAAGAAAGAGAGCTTAAGAAGCGTTCGCGCAATCGCAAACAAAAAGATCGTTTCCAAAAACGAGAACGCGACAAGGGACAGTCAACGAATAACTCGAAAAAAACAAGACCGTCTGCTGAAACTAAAAAAACAACGAAGACGAACAACAAACGTCATTTTGTGATTCGTCAAAAAGAGGAGTAAGAAAGAATGAAACCATCCATTTATAGTTTAACACGCCAAGAGATGATTGATTGGGCGGAAGAAAACGGCGAAAAGAAATTCCGTGCAGCACAAATCTGGGAATGGCTCTATCGTAAACGTGTCCAGTCTTTCGAAGAAATGACCAACCTTTCTAAGGACTTAATTGCGAAGTTAAATGATCAATTCGTTGTCAACCCACTCAAGCAACGGATCGTGCAAGAGTCAGCAGATGGAACGGTCAAGTATCTTTTTGAATTGCCAGATGGCATGTTGATTGAAACCGTCTTGATGCGTCAGCACTATGGTTTATCTGTTTGTGTAACGACTCAGGTAGGATGCAATATCGGTTGTACCTTCTGTGCTTCAGGTTTGATCAAAAAACAACGCGATTTGAACAATGGGGAAATCGTGTCTCAAATCATGTTGGTCCAAAAATACTTTGACGAACGGGGTCAAGATGAACGGGTCAGCCATATCGTTGTCATGGGGATCGGAGAACCATTTGACAACTATAACAACGTCTTGAAATTTATCCGGACCGTCAACGATGATAAAGGTCTAGCGATTGGGGCTCGTCATATTACCGTATCAACTTCTGGTTTGGCCCATAAAATTCGCGACTTTGCAAATGAAGGTGTGCAGGTCAATTTGGCGGTGTCTCTACATGCTCCAAACAACGACTTGCGCTCTAGCATCATGAAGATCAACCGGGCTTTCCCAATTGAAAAATTGTTTGCAGCGATTGAATACTATATCGAAACCACGAACCGTCGGGTGACCTTTGAGTACATCATGTTGAATGAAGTCAATGATGGGGTTGAGCAAGCCTTAGAGTTGGCAGAATTGCTCAAGAATATTAAGAAATTGTCTTATGTTAACTTGATTCCTTATAATCCTGTCAGTGAGCATGACCAATATAGCCGGAGTCCAAAAGAACGGGTTATGGCCTTCTATGATACCTTGAAAAAACAAGGTGTCAACTGTGTGGTGCGTCAAGAGCACGGTACAGATATTGATGCTGCCTGTGGCCAATTGCGTTCCAATACGATGAAACGGGATCGGGAGAAAGCGATTGTTGAACATGCGCAACCTTAAACAAGGGCTGATGGATCAAACAGAACTAACAAAGAGAGGAAGAAGGCTGTTACAGAGTGGCAGCTTCTTCTATTTTATCCTCTTGTGCCTGATGTGCTTTTTGCCTCAACAGCCAGAGCCAGGTATGGAAACACCGGGAATTCAACATTTTGGTCGCATCGTCGTCCTACTGGTTCCACTTAATTCGTTGATGAATTTTGGCCAGATCACCAGTGTCATCCAACTCATCAAGGTGATTCTCCAAAACGTAGCCAATGTCTTTTTGTTAAGCCCGCTGGTCTTTCAACTTCTCTGGCTATGGCCCTGGTTGCGGAGTCGCAAACGGGTCTTACTCTTTGGCTTTGGTCTAAGTCTATGGATTGAATCTAGCCAAGTGCTCTTAGATCTTTTGTTTGATGCCAATCGTGTCTTTGAGCTAGATGATTTGTGGACCAATACCTTAGGGGCTTACCTGGCCTATCTAGGCTTTCAGTATCTCCAAGCGCGATTGCTAGCAGAAGATGGAAAAATATAAAATCCGAACATTTTAGCGCCTTTTTAAAATTTTTGTTGACAAAATCAGAAGCGGAAGCTATAATAGCTTCAAGACATCAGAAAAGTAGGGATTTTTCTCACTTCCAGGGAGCTTGTGGTGATTGTGAACAAGCAGTGGTGAATCTTGAAATGGGCTGATGCGTTTATGATGATGAATTTGAAACAATAAAAATTCGGTGAGCACACCTTATCGTGCACCCTGTTGTTAGACAGGTCAGAGATGTAGGAGAAAAATAGCTTCCTACAATGGAGGTGGCACCGCGGTATCGAATCGTCCTCACACAGATTTTTCTGTGTGAGGTTTTTTTATCTCAAAGGAACCCAGTGAGACTGCAGCTCAAAGGGCCAGCGAGAGAAAAAGATCATAAACAGGATTGAAGATATAGAAAAGAGGACACAATCATGACAGAAAAAAAAGGCTATTTCGGACAATTTGGTGGATCTTTCGTACCAGAACCCATTCAAAACTTGCTCAATCAATTAGAGGAAACCTTTGAACAGTATAAAAATGACCCAGAATTTATCGCAGAATACAAACATTATCTGAAAGATTATTCTGGACGGGAAACACCGCTCTACTTTGCGGAAAGTTTGACAGATCATTTAGGTGGGGCGAAAATTTATTTGAAGCGCGAAGACTTGAACCACCTAGGTTCGCATAAATTGAATAATGTTTTGGGGCAAATCCTCTTGGCTAAGCGCATGGGCAAAACGCGCGTGATTGCTGAAACAGGAGCAGGTCAACACGGTGTCGCTACAGCAGCTGCGGCAGCTAAATTTGGTATGGCCTGTGATGTCTACATGGGGGCAGAAGACGTGGAGCGTCAACGTCTCAATGTCTTCCGCATGGAAATGATGGGGGCAACCGTTCATGCGGTTGAAACAGGAACCAAGACCTTGAAAGACGCCGTTGATGCTGCTTTTGGAGCATGGATGGCAGACCTCGATGCTTTTTATGTTTTGGGTTCTGCTGTTGGACCTCACCCTTACCCAACCATTGTGCATGAATTCCAAAAAGTGATCAGCAAAGAGTCTAAACGTCAAATCTTAGAGAAAGAAGGTCGTTTGCCAGACTATGTGATTGCCTGTGTCGGTGGTGGCTCCAATGCCATCGGTGCCTTTTCTGAATATGTTGCAGAAGAGGAAGTCGGTTTGATTGGGGTAGAAGCTGCTGGTCATGGCTTGGATACCGATCAGCACGCCGCTACCATGACCAAAGGGACTGTAGGAGTTGTCGATGGCATGAAGACTTATGCTGTCTTTGGCGAAGATGGAAAAGTAGCGCCAGTTTACTCGATTTCTGCTGGTTTGGATTACCCAGGGGTTGGTCCAGAGCATGCTTTCTTTAAAGATTCTGGTCGTGTAGAATATGTAGCAGCGACAGATGATGAAGCGGTTCAAGCTCTTCTTCTTCTCAGTAAGACAGAAGGGATCCTTCCAGCCATTGAAAGCTCACACGCGATTGCAGAAGCGGTCAAACGTGCTCCACAATTGGATAAAGACAAGATCATCATCATCAACGTTTCTGGACGTGGGGATAAGGACGTGGCTGCTATTGCCGACTACTTAGAAGCGAAAGCTGTAAAATAAGAAGAGCTTATCTAAAAAACATCGTATAAAGAAGTAAAACGTGATAACTGAGAAAGAGACAGGGAACAAAGGGAATCCGGTCTCTTTCTTTTTTGAGAGCAAAGAAGAGAATGCCTAAGATGGATGCAATTTGGATGAGAATGAGGATCTTGGTAGAAGAAAAGGTCAGTGAGAAGGTGGCGAGTAAGAGAAAATCTCCCGCCCCCATTCCAATAAAGAAAAAGTGAGCCCCCAACGCAAGGAGTAAAAAGACCAGCATGAGGAGATTACTACCGGATAAAAAGAGGACTAAGGCATGGAGACAACACCAGATGGCCAAGGGGTATTCCATAAAGCGTAGGTCATAGATGGCTAAAACAGCAGATCCGAGTAACGTCAGAAGTTGAGGAAGAGAAAGAAAACCATTGGCACAGGCTGAGAAGATCAGGCCACACCAGATCTCAAAAAGGCAGTACCAAAATGGGTAGGTCTGATGACAATAGCGACAGCGAAAACGATGCAGTAGTTGCGAGAGAATAGGAATCAGATCCCAAACGCCAAGGACGTGCTGGCAGTGATCGCAATGACTGCGAGGAGTGAGAATGGATTGGTTTGGGAAGCGATCGACCACTAGTCCCAAAAAAGAGGCGAAACAAGTACCGATGGTAAAAAAATAAAAGTTGATCATACTTATTTATTCGTAAACAAATCGAAAAATCACCTCATTTACTTGAAAATCTTGTAAAGCCTTTCTAAATTTGATACAATAATGAACATGAAAAACCTGTATGATGTTCAACAATTTTTAAAACGTTTTGGAATCATCATTTATGTGGGGAAGCGCCTCTATGACATCGAATTGATGAAAATTGAGCTTCAACGTCTTTATGATGCAGGCTTGATGGAGCGGCTCGATTATTTAGAAGCCGATACCGTTTTAAGAAGAGAACACAAGCAAGAATTAGAATTTTTGAAAAAGAGTGAGGTAGAGTGATGGGAAATATCATTTTTTGGTTGGTTGTTTTAGGAGTAGTTGGATGGATGGCCTTTAATTATTTCCGCATCCGTAAAGCTGCTAAATTTGTGGACAATGCCGCTTTTGAAGAGTTGATTCGTAAAGGGCAGTTGATTGACTTGCGAGAGCCAGTTGAGTTTCATGCCAAGCATATCTTGGGTGCACGTAATATTCCTTCCAGTCAATTGAAGCTGAGTACAGGTGCCTTACGCAAGGACAAACCAATTTTATTGTACGAAAATAGCCGTAGTTCGCGTGTAACCAATGCGGCTCTCTATCTCAAGAAACAGGGCTATACAGACATTTATGTCTTGTCTTATGGTCTTGATTCTTGGAATGGTAAGGTAAAGTCCAGTTAATAGGATGTAAAAAGTTGCCATATAATAGTTCTATTTATAACTGACTTTTTATAGCATAAATTATAAGGGAGTTTGTGAACATGCAAGAAAAGAACAATTCCTCATTTGTTATGGGTATCATATCTATTATTGTTGCCTTTATATTTCCATTGTTAAGTATTATTTTTGGTATTTTAGGTTTGGCCTTGGCTATTTTAAATCAAAACGAGTCTGGACTAGACTATACGACAGAAAAAATTCTCTCTATTGTAGGGATTGTGCTTTCTGTAATTTTCTGTCTCATGTTTATCTCACAACTTTCGGGAATTAATTAAAACAAAAAAAGCTTTAAAACTAAAGCTTTTTTTGTTTTATCAACTGTTTTCTATATAGTTTTTAATAATCTGTAATTCATCTTGGTTCAAAGGGCGGTATTGACCCTCTGCTAGCTCTGAATCTAATGTAAAATCCCCGAACTGAACACGTTTTAAGGCAGTGACCTTGACACCGACAGAGAGGAACATTTTCTTGACCTGATGAAACTTCCCTTCAGAGATGGTGATGGTGGCTCTGCTTAGATTGGGGCTTGAAACTTGAATCTCCAGTTGAGCAGGTTTACAGCTAGTTCCATCTAAAAAGATAATCCCATCTTTGAACTTTTGGATATGTTCTGATGAGAGCGGTCCATTGACTTCAACTTGATAAGTTTTATCTACATGATATTGAGGATGAAGAAGTTGAAAACCAAGGGGCCCATTATCTGTTAAGAGAAGAAGACCCATCGTATCTCGATCCAGTCGACCAATTGCATAGAGTTGGTCTGACTGGAGATGTTGAGGTAGTATGTCCATGACTGTTAGCAGTTCCTTGTCCTTACTTGCTGTCACGACACCATTTGGCTTATGGAGCATGAGGTAGATGTGCTCATATCCTTCGATTATTCTATCTTTGAAAATTAGCTCTTGCAACCCTGTATCAACATTCTGTGCAAGGGAATAAGCCGGAAGTCCATCTACCAAAATTTCTTTTTTTAGAAGAGCCTGTTTCATGCCTTTTCGACTAACTTTTTCTTGGGCTAATATTTTATCTAATCGCATACCAGCTTATCTTATCATAAGTCAGTGCTTTTGAAAAGAAAAGGGAAAAAGTGGATTTTCTATTGAAAACATTTACAACTAGCTGAACTGTGTTTTTTAAACGGGACTGTGGTATAATTGTTCAGTTAGAAATATTATTTAAAATTATATAGAGGAAATCATGACAAAATTAAGAGAAGATATTCGTAACGTTGCGATCATTGCCCACGTTGACCATGGTAAAACAACCTTGGTAGACGAATTGTTGAAACAATCGCACACCTTGGATGAACGTAAAGAATTGCAAGAACGTGCAATGGACTCAAACGATCTTGAAAAAGAACGTGGGATTACCATTCTTGCTAAAAATACAGCCGTTGCTTATAACGGAACTCGGATCAATATCATGGACACACCAGGACACGCGGACTTCGGTGGAGAAGTGGAACGGATCATGAAAATGGTTGACGGGGTTGTATTGGTCGTAGATGCCTACGAAGGAACTATGCCTCAGACTCGTTTCGTATTGAAAAAAGCCTTGGAACAAGATCTTGTGCCGATCGTTGTAGTTAATAAAATCGATAAGCCATCTGCTCGTCCAGCAGAAGTAGTAGACGAAGTCTTGGAACTCTTCATCGAGCTAGGTGCGGATGATGACCAGCTTGACTTCCCAGTTGTTTATGCATCAGCGATCAACGGAACATCATCCTTGTCAGATGATCCAGCAGATCAAGAAAAGACTATGGCGCCAATCTTTGACACCATTATCGACCACATCCCAGCTCCAGTTGATAACTCAGATGAGCCCCTTCAATTCCAAGTGTCTCTTCTTGACTACAATGACTTCGTTGGTCGTATCGGTATCGGACGTGTCTTCCGTGGTACAGTTAAGGTTGGGGACCAAGTTACCCTTTCTAAATTGGATGGAACGACTAAGAGCTTCCGTGTTACCAAACTCTTTGGTTTCTTTGGTTTGGAACGTCGTGAGATTCAAGAAGCTAAAGCTGGTGACTTGATTGCTATCTCTGGTATGGAAGATATCTTCGTTGGAGAAACCATCACACCGACAGATGCAGTTGAAGCTCTTCCAATCCTTCACATCGACGAACCAACCCTTCAAATGACCTTCTTGGTGAATAACTCACCATTTGCTGGTCGTGAAGGAAAATGGGTGACCTCTCGTAAGGTCGAAGAACGCTTGCAAGCCGAATTGCAAACAGACGTCTCTCTTCGTGTTGACCCGACTGACTCACCTGATAAATGGACAGTTTCAGGACGTGGGGAATTGCACTTGTCTATCTTGATTGAAACCATGCGTCGTGAAGGATACGAATTGCAAGTATCTCGTCCAGAAGTGATCATCAAGGAAATTGATGGTGTCAAATGTGAACCATTTGAGCGTGTGCAAATCGACACACCAGAAGAATACCAAGGATCTGTTATCCAAAGCCTTTCTGAACGTAAAGGTGAAATGTTGGATATGGTCGCAACTGGTAACGGTCAAACTCGTTTGGTCTTCCTTGTTCCAGCGCGTGGGTTAATTGGATATTCAACAGAGTTCTTGTCAATGACACGTGGTTACGGAATCATGAACCACACCTTTGACCAATACTTGCCGGTGATTCCAGGAGAAATTGGTGGACGTCACCGTGGTGCTCTTGTTTCCATCGATAACGGGAAAGCAACGACATACTCGATCATGTCTATTGAAGAACGTGGTACGATCTTTGTCAATCCAGGTACAGAAGTTTACGAAGGAATGATCATTGGGGAAAACTCTCGTGAGAACGACTTGACTGTCAACATTACGAAAGCAAAACAAATGACCAACGTTCGTTCAGCTACCAAGGACCAAACAGCGGTTATCAAGACTCCTCGTATCTTAACTTTGGAAGAATCTCTTGAGTTCTTGAACGACGATGAGTACATGGAAGTAACACCTGAATCTATCCGTTTGCGTAAACAAATCTTGAACAAAGCAGAACGCGAAAAAGCAAATAAAAAGAAAAAATCAGCAGCTGCTGAATAATACGAAAAGAAAGGAGAAACAAAATGGTCTATTTTATCTTAGGGATTTTGATTCTCCTTTTTTACCTTTTTATGACCCCAAAGAGTATTCGTGGTACCTTAAACAGTGTCACAATGGTGGTCTTGATCGTCTCTTTTATCGTCCTTGCTTGTCTAGCCATTTTTCAGATATTCCAACTACCGTCCGAGTTTTTTGTCGGTGCCTTTCTGGCCTTTGTTGGCTACCTGGCTTTGGTAGATATTTCCAAAATGACGACCAAACAGAAAAAATAAACGGTGACGTGATTTTTAAAGCCCTTTGGGCTTTTTAATTTTGCTAAAAAAAGGTAAAATAGAGAGTGATAAAAATGGAGCGAAGAAATCATGAAATTTGTGAAACAATTTGAAAATAAAAAGGTTCTTGTATTAGGTTTGGCTAAGTCAGGCGAGTCAGCTGCCCGTTTGTTGGATCGCTTAGGAGCGATTGTGACCGTCAATGATGGCAAACCTTTTGAAGAAAATCCAGCAGCACAAAGTTTACTGGAAGAAGGGATTAAAGTTGTGACAGGAGGTCACCCTTTGGAATTGTTGGATGAAGACTTTGCAGTCATGGTCAAAAATCCAGGAATCCCTTATTCGAATCCAATGGTTGAAAAAGCGCTTGAAAAAGGCATTCCCGTCCTCACTGAAGTGGAATTGGCCTATCTGATTTCGGATGCGCCAATTATTGGGATTACAGGATCAAACGGAAAAACGACGACGACAACCATGATCGGGGAAGTCTTGACGGCTGCCGGTCAAGGTGGTCTATTGTCTGGAAATATCGGTTTTCCAGCTAGTCAAGTTGCACAAACAGCAACAGAAAAGGATGTTCTGGTCATGGAATTGTCTTCTTTCCAATTGATGGGAATTGAAGCCTTCCATCCAGAGATTGCAGTGATTACCAACCTCATGCCGACCCATATCGACTATCATGGTTCTTTTGAAAATTATGTAGCTGCCAAATGGAATCTTCAAAAGAATATGACAGAAAAAGATGTCATTGTCTTGAACTTCAATCAAGACCTGGCCAAAGAACTCGCTACAAAAACCAAGGCAAGGGTCCTTCCATTTTCAACGGTTGAAAAAGTGGATGGGGCTTATTTGGAAGATGGACTTCTCAAGTTTAAGGGAGAAGTTGTTATGCGAGCAGATGAACTGGGAGTTCCAGGTAGCCACAATGTAGAGAATGCCTTGGCAACGATTGCGGTCGCAAAAGTCCGGGGAGTAGAGAATGAGGTCATTAAAGAAACCTTGTCAGCCTTTGGAGGAGTGAAACACCGTCTTCAATATGTGGATGAGATTCAAGGTGTCAAATTCTACAATGATAGCAAATCGACTAATATTCTAGCAACACAAAAAGCTCTTTCTGGTTTTGATAACAGCAAGGTGATCTTGATTGCAGGGGGGCTCGATCGTGGCAATGAATTTGATGAATTGGTGCCTCACATTACTGGTTTAAAGGAAATGGTGATTCTAGGGGAATCAGCTCCTCGAGTGAAACGCGCAGCAGATAAAGCTGGCGTCTCTTATGTTGATGCGGCAGATGTAGCGGATGCTACAAAGAAAGCCTTCGACTTGGCTAGCCCCGGAGATGTTGTGCTACTAAGTCCTGCTAATGCCAGCTGGGATATGTATCCGAATTTTGAAGTGCGTGGGGATGAATTCCTTGCTACAGTAAAAGGGTTGAAATAAGATGAAAAAAATAATGTTTACTGGTGGGGGAACCGTGGGACATGTGACCCTTAATCTCCTCTTGATTCCAAAATTTATCGAAGATGGATGGGAAGTTCATTATATTGGGGACAAAAAAGGAATCGAATACCAAGAGATCAAAAAGTCTGGCTTAGACGTACGCTTCCATTCAATTGCAACGGGGAAATTGCGCCGTTATTTCTCTTTCCAAAATATGATGGATGTGTTCAAGGTAGCTTGGGGAACGCTCCAGTCCATTGCAATCCTGCTTCGTGTGCGCCCACAAGTTCTCTTCTCAAAAGGGGGATTTGTCTCTGTGCCGCCGGTGATCGCAGCTAGACTCACGCGTGTCCCTGTCTATATCCATGAGTCGGATCTCTCGATGGGATTGGCCAATAAAATTGCTTATAAATTCGCTACCAAGATGTACACGACTTTTGAGCAAGCTCATGGTTTAACAAAGAGTGCGCATATCGGTGCGGTAACCAAGGTCACAGATCGTATTCCGACAACTTCTGAAAAATTAGAAGAAAAAACAAAAGGTTTCCGAAAAGACTTGCCGACTCTTCTCTTTGTCGGAGGATCAGCTGGTGCGCGTGTCTTTAATGAATTTGTGACAGAGCACAAAGCAGAGCTCATGCAGCACTACAATATCATCAATTTGACAGGCGATTCAACATTGAATCAGGCTGAGGGCGGTTTGTATCGAGTGGATTATGTAACGGATCAGTATTTGCCAATGCTCCAGAAGGCTGATTTAGTGGTGACTAGAGGTGGGGCCAATACCTTATTTGAGCTCTTAGCTATGAACAAACTCCATTTGATTGTACCGCTAGGAAAAGAAGCCAGCCGTGGCGATCAGATTGAAAATGCCCAATATTTTGTGGATAAAGGTTATGCAGAGCAATTGCAGGAAGAGCAATTGACGCTCGAAACCTTCAATGAAACCATTCAAGAAATGTTGAAGCAAAGCCAAGTCTACCACCAAGCAATGGAAAAATCGACAGAACTCCTTTCACTAGACGATTTTTATGGCCTGCTTCAAAAAGATATCAGTAAGGGAAAAGATGACGGACGACAATAAAAAAACGCCAACGGATGACAAAATTACAGAATTGTCAGCCTGGCAAAAAAGAAACAAAGAATATTTAGAAAAAAAAGCGCTTGAAAAAGCGGAAGAAGCTGAAACAGAGGAAACTGAAAGCGAAGAAGCAAAAGAAGACGAAGACCTTTCAGAAAAAGAAACAGCTTCCGTCTCAGAGGAAGAATCTGACGAACGAAAAGAGTCTGAAGAGGAAGATGAATCTGAGGCCGAAGAGGATCCAGAAGCAGATGGAGAAAGTTCAGAAGGAGAAGAGGATGATCCGGCTGTAGAGGAGCTAGATCCTTCAGAGAAGCAAGAGAAAAAGCCTTCATTTTTTAAAGGCTTAAAGACGAAAAAGCCAAAGAAGGAACCGACAGTGGCAAAACGCCATATCTATCGTGCCCTTCCGGTTATCGGAATCAGCTCGATTGTCGCCCTTCTCTCAATCTATTTTTTAAGTCCCTTGTCCACACAGAAAGTGATTGAATTTTCAGGGAACAAAGCGGTTGACCAGCAACTCTTATATGAAAAAAGTCGCATCAAAGAAGAAGATTATACTCTGACGACCTTCCTTCATAAATCGGTCTATGAACAAAATATGAAAACGGCTAGTCCATGGATCAAAGAGGTTCACATGCATTATCAATTCCCGGTGACCTTTAAAGTCAATATCGTGGAACACAAAGTAGTTGCTTATTATGTGACCGGAGAAGACCACTATCCAGTATTGGAAAATGGAGAAGTCGTTGAGACAGTAACTCCAGCTTCGGAATTGCCGTCCTCCTATATTAGTTTAAAATTCTCAGATCGAGAATTGGTTAGACAATTTGTCCAAGAAATGAAGTCTATATCTTCTTCCATTACGGATAAAATTGTTTCGGTAGATCTGACACCAAGTAAGGTCACCAAGGATCTGGTGACCATCACCATGAAAAACGATAATAAAATCTTGGTGCCTGTTTCCCAAATAACCCGCAAGCTTCCTTATTATAAAGCCATTAGTAAGCAATTAGACGATGATTCGACTATCGATATGGAGGCTGGAGTTTTCAGCTATAGTGAACAATCCATCGCAGATGCCAAAGAGCAAGCTGAGAAAGAAAAGGCTGAAAGTACAGAAAATCAGAATGAACATTCTGAGGAAGCAAGCCAAGAACAGAATCAAGAACAGAATCCAGAAGGGGAGAATTCTTCTGGGAATGAGTAAAGCCCATAAATTATCTCAAATAATTGAAGAAAAAATGTCCATTTTAGGCTTCTTTGTGATATAATGAAGTTTGGATAGTTCCAACTAAAAGGGCTATAAATAGATGTAAAGTGAAAACAAATAAAGAGAGAGGACTGGTGTAATGGCTAGAGACGGCTTTTTTACAGGTTTAGATATCGGTACTAGTTCAATAAAAGTATTGGTGGCAGAACATGTCAATGGAGAAATGAATGTAATTGGAGTCAGCAATGCAAAAAGTGCTGGCGTCAAAGATGGAATTATAGTAGATATCGAAGCTGCTTCAAATGCAATTAAAAATGCAATCAGCCAAGCTGAAGAAAAAGCAGGGATTTCAATCAATCTAGTCAATGTTGGGTTGCCTGCAAACTTACTACAAATCGAAGCAACTCAAGGAATGATTCCAGTCACAAGTGATTCGAAAGAAATCACAGATGCAGATGTTGAAAATGTTGTCAAATCTGCACTCACAAAAAGTATGACACCGGATCGTGAAGTAATCACCTTCATTCCTGAGGAATTCACAGTTGATGGTTTCCAAGGGATCCGCGATCCACGCGGAATGATGGGGATCCGACTTGAAATGCGTGGCCTTCTTTATACAGGACCTCGTACAATCTTGCACAATTTGCGTAAAACCGTTGAACGTGCAGGCTTACAAGTTGAAAACATCATCATTTCACCGCTTGCGATGATCAAAACAGTCTTGAATGAAGGCGAACGTGAATTCGGAGCAACGGTGATCGATATGGGTGGTGGCCAAACAACGGTGGCATCTGTTCGTAGCCAAGAACTTCAATTTACAAATATCTACCAAGAAGGTGGCGATTATGTTACCAAAGATATTTCTAAAGTATTGAAAACTTCTCAAAAATTGGCAGAAGGCTTGAAGTTCAACTATGGTGAGGCCTATGTGCCATCTGCTGGAAACGAAGTCTTCCATGTAGAAGTCATCGGTGAAGTAGAGCCAGTTGAAGTGACTGAGAAGTACTTAGCTGAAATCATTTCAGCACGTATTAAACACATCTTTGAGCAAATCAAACAAGACCTTGAGAGAAGACATTTGTTGGATCTTCCTGGTGGTATTGTGATTATCGGTGGAGGTGCGATCCTTCCTGGTGTTGAAGAATTGGCTCAAGAAGTCTTTGGTGTAAATGTGAAATTGTTTGTTCCAAATCAAATTGGAATTCGCAATCCAGCTTTTGCCCATGTAATTAGCTTGTCTGAATATGCAGGCAATTTGACAGATGTGGATATTATTGCTCAAGCTGCGGTTCATGGAGACGAAGTCTTGCGTCAACAACCGATTCAATTTGATCGTCCAGTGCAACCACAAGTACAACCACAACCTGCTGCTCCAGCACAACCGGTAGTACCTGCATACAATGCTGAGAAGATTGAATCTCCAGTGGATACTCAAGAAATTCCAGCAGCAAGCAATGATAGCAAACAAGAACCAAAAACTACATTCACAGACCGAATGAAAAATTTGATCGGTAATATGTTTGATTAAGGAGTGTAAGTATTTATGACATTTTCATTTGACACAGCAGCGGCACAAGGTGCAGTAATTAAAGTAATCGGTGTCGGTGGCGGTGGCGGTAACGCCATCAATCGTATGATTGACGAAGGCGTTGCCGGTGTAGAATTCATCGCAGCTAATACAGATGTTCAAGCACTTTCAAGTGCAAAAGCTGAAACAGTTATCCAATTGGGTCCAAAATTGACTCGTGGATTGGGTGCTGGAGGTCAACCTGAAGTTGGTCGTAAGGCAGCTGAAGAAAGCGAAGAAGTGTTAACAGAAGCTTTGCAAGGTGCAGACATGGTCTTCATCACTGCAGGGATGGGTGGAGGATCTGGTACAGGTGCTGCACCAGTCATCGCTCGTATTGCAAAAGCAGTAGGTGCTTTGACAGTAGCCGTTGTCACTCGTCCATTCGGGTTTGAAGGTTCAAAACGTGGCAACTTCGCTATTGAAGGGATCAACGAACTTCGCGAACATGTAGATACCTTGTTGATTATTTCTAATAACAACTTGCTTGAAATTGTAGACAAGAAGACACCACTTCTTGAAGCTTTGAGTGAAGCAGATAACGTTCTTCGTCAAGGTGTTCAAGGGATCACTGACTTGATCACAAGTCCTGGATTGATCAACCTTGACTTTGCAGACGTGAAGACTGTTATGGAAAACAAAGGAAATGCCCTCATGGGTATTGGTGTTGGTAGCGGTGAAGAACGCGTTATCGAAGCGGCTCGTAAAGCCATTTACTCTCCACTTCTTGAAACTACAATTGATGGTGCAGAAGACGTGATCGTCAACGTAAC
This sequence comes from Streptococcus parasanguinis, assembly GCF_001074805.1. Taxonomy (GTDB): domain Bacteria; phylum Bacillota; class Bacilli; order Lactobacillales; family Streptococcaceae; genus Streptococcus; species Streptococcus parasanguinis_A. The sequence continues at coordinate 45,812 of NZ_JUPI01000016.1, forward strand.
AGGTGGTTTGGATATGACATTGATCGAAGCTGAAGAAGCTTCAGAAATTGTGAACCAAGCTGCAGGTCACGGAGTGAACATCTGGTTGGGTACATCTATTGATGAATCTCTTAAAGATGAAATCCGCGTGACGGTTGTTGCAACTGGTGTCCGTCAAGACAAGGTAGAACGCGTTAGCGGAATTGCTTCCTCACAACGTCCTTATAAAACAGGACCACGTGAACAACGCCCACAAGCTGCACCATTTGACCGTGAATTTGATTTGAAACAAGATGTTGAATTGCCAACAACTCCAAGTCGTCCAGCGGTAGAACCAAACCGTGGCTCAGCCTTTGGTGATTGGGATATTCGTCGTGAGAATATCGTTCGCCAAACTGAACCAACATCAACACATCAAGTTGATCGTTACGTAGATTCATCTTCAGATGATGATGAATTGGAAACACCACCATTCTTCCGGAATCGTTAATCATGAATCTGGTAGAGAATGCTGATCTTGTTCGGCAACAAGTAGAAACAGCAAGAAACAAAGCTAACCGTCAAGATCAAGTTAATGTGATAGCTGTTACCAAGTATGTGGATGTTGCCACAACAGAAGCACTGGTGAAAACAGGTATCCAACATATCGGTGAAAATCGTGTCGATAAATTCCTAGAAAAGTATCAAGCTCTAAAAGAGTATGACCTCACTTGGCACTTGATTGGGAGCCTCCAACGGCGGAAAGTAAAAGACGTGATTAATCTCGTCGATTACTTTCATGCCTTGGATTCGGTGAAGCTGGCTCAAGAAATTCAAAAGCGAGCAGAACACCCGATCAAGTGTTTCCTCCAAGTGAACATTTCTGGTGAAGAAAGTAAGCATGGATTTGCACCCGATGAACTGGATGATGTTTTAGCGGAAATCGCACAGCTGGACAAAATTGAAATTGTTGGTTTAATGACGATGGCTCCTTTTGAGGCTAGTCAAGAAGAGTTGCAGGATATTTTTTCAAAAACTCACCAACTTCAGAAACAACTAGAAAAGAAACAATTAAAAAATATGCCTTTTTCAGAACTAAGTATGGGTATGAGTCGTGACTTTGAAGTAGCCATTGCGAACGGAGCGACTTATGTTAGAATTGGGACATCATTTTTTAAATAGGAAAGAACTATGTCATTAAAAGATAAATTTAACAACTTTATTGACTACTTCACAGAAGACGGTGAAGAAGTAGAAGTTCGCGAGGCAAAAGCAGCTGGGGCGGAAACACAACCAGTTCCACAGCCACAGCCGACTCCTCAAGTGACTTCTCCACGTCCACAGATTAGTCAAAGAGAACCAGTAAAACCAAAACCGACTCCTGTCGCACCTGTTACGACTCCAGTGTCTACAGCGGCAGTGAAGGAACCTGTTTCAACAACGAAAAATACATCTGAAAATATTACTCGTTTGCATGAACGTCAACGTGAATTGGCTGCTAATCGTGCGAATACAGATGAAAAGATTACCATTGATGTACGCTATCCCCGCAAATACGAGGAAGCGACTGAAATTGTTGATCTATTACTATCTAATGAGAGTATCTTGATTGACTTCCAATATATGACTGAAGTACAAGCACGTCGTTGTTTAGATTATTTGGATGGGGCTCGTTATGTTTTAGCAGGAAATCTTCGTCGTGTTGCAAGTACCATGTACTTGTTGACTCCAATTAATGTAGTCGTTAACATTGAAGATATCCGCCTTCCAAATGATGTGGAAGTGACAGAATTTGACTATGATATGAAACGTAATCGTTAAGATGGTTATCTTTCAATACTTATCAAATATCATTCAAATCTATTCCATCATTCTTGTCATCTATGCCTTACTATCTTGGTTCCCTGGGGCACCTCAGAGTACTCTTGGACAAATGGTTCACCGCCTAGTTGAACCATTTTTGAGCCTTTTTAGAAAGTTACCATTGCAGTTTGGAGGCTTGGATTTTACGGTTCTTGTAGCACTTTTGGTCTTGAACTTGATGAATCAGTTATTAGCCCGCTTGTTCCTACTTTTGATTGGGTAGAAAACGATGGGACAGACAGAGATTTACCAACATTTCAATCGCGAAGATCACGAATTCATTGATCGTTGTATTGAATTGTCTGAAAGAGTGGTGGAACGCTATTCTGTTGAGGTGACGGGCTTTTTAAACCCTCATCAGGTCGGTATTTTACGAAATGTCGCGGCAAGCTACCAATTACAGGTCTTTGCTTCCAGCGATGAGCAGAAAATGGAGTATGCCAAGGTTATTGTTGCTCCAGATTATTACCAATTAGATCCAAGTGACTTTGATCTGGCCCTATTGGAAATGGTCTATGCTTCAAAATTTCATCACTTGACCCATTCCCAGGTACTGGGGACCATTGTTCACCAATTAGGTGTGGAGCGCAAGTCCTTTGGAGATATTCTGACGAGTGATGGAAAGATCCAAGTATTTGTTGAACAGCGTTTTGTTCCCTATTTCATGGATCACATCCAGAAAATTTCTCGGGTACCTGTTAAGCTGAGGGAAGTTCCTCTCTCTGAACAAATGATCGTAGAGGAAGAAAGCCAGCAGCGAGATATTCTCGTGTCGAGTTATCGGTTAGATAAGGTGATTGCTGGGACCTTCAAGCTTTCGCGCTCACAAGCTAGTCAGTTGATTAGTTCTGGTCTAGTGAAAGTTAACTATGCGACTACTTCCAATGTTAGCTATGCTGTAGGTCTGAATGATTTAGTCAGTGTTCGACGCTTTGGGCGTCTTAAAATTGTTTCTGAAAATGGTATTTCAAAGAGTGGAAAATATAAAGTAACTGTTGAAGTACTCTTAAGTAAAAAATGAGGAGGAGTTATGGCTCTTACTGCTTTAGAAATTAAAGATAAAACTTTTGGCGTTAAATTTAGAGGGTATGATGCGAACGAAGTAGAAGAATTTCTAGATATCGTTGTTCGCGATTATGAAGATCTTGTTCGTTTAAATCATGATCAAGAAGCAAAAATTCAAGCTCTTGAAGAACGCTTAAACTATTTTGATGAAATGAAAGATTCATTGAGTCAATCTGTTTTGATTGCACAAGATACTGCGGAACGTGTCAAACAAGCCGCTAACGAACGTTCTGAAAATATTGTTCGTCAAGCTGAACAAGATGCACAGCACTTAGTGGATGAAGCAAAACAAAAAGCAAATGAAATCCTTCGTCATGCAACGGATAATGCCAAGAAGGTTGCCGTTGAAACAGAGGAATTGAAGAACAAGACACGCGTCTTCCATCAACGTTTGAAATCAACCATCGAAAGCCAATTGAGCATTATCGATACACCTGAATGGGATGAAATTCTTCGTCCAACAGCTATGTACATTCAAACAAGTGATGAAGCTTTCCGTGAAATTGTGGAGAAAGCTTTGGGTGAATCTGTTCACCATCATCATGCAGAAGATGATAACATTGATTTGACTCGTCAATTCTCTCCAGCTGAAATCGAAGAATTGCAAAAACGCATCGAAGCTGCTAATTTAGAATTGGGTGCAACACAAGCGTTTGAAGGTTTGAATGAAAAAGTTCAATCCGCTTTAGAAGAAGCAGAGCACGCTCGTCATGAAAATGAAGAAGTTGTTGAGGTTGAAGAAACTATTCAACCTGAAGATGATGCAAATCGTGAATCTGTCAATATTTTATAATTTTGTAAAAACAGGTCCATTAATGATAGGTCTAGCGAGCAGATGATGGTGGAAGATCTGCACTCCCTCTTAATGGATGATCCTTTTACAGTATTCGTTCTGAACCATTGAGTAAGAACGGACGTTTCCCTCGTTACGGGATGAGAGGAGAAAGTCGTTTGCGACTTCTCGAACAAAGGTGGTACCACGAGCAATCGTCCTTTTTAGGATGCTCGTGTTTTTTTATAGCTTTTTAAATCAATAAGGAGACACAATGAAACTTAAAGAAACATTGAATCTTGGGAAAACAGCTTTTCCAATGCGGGCTGGGCTTCCAACGAAAGAACCAGTTTGGCAAAAAGAATGGGAAGATGCAAAATTGTATCAACGCCGTCAAGAGTTGAATGAAGGAAAACCGCATTTTACCCTTCATGATGGCCCTCCCTATGCCAACGGAAATATTCACGTAGGGCATGCCATGAACAAGATCTCAAAAGATATCATTGTTCGTTCTAAGTCTATGTCAGGATTTTACGCCCCTTATATTCCAGGTTGGGATACTCATGGTTTGCCAATTGAGCAAGTCTTGGCCAAACAAGGCGTGAAACGTAAAGAAATGGACTTGGTTGAGTATTTGAAACTCTGCCGTGAATATGCGCTTTCTCAAGTAGATAAACAACGCGAAGACTTCAAACGCTTAGGTGTTTCAGGTGATTGGGATCATCCTTATGTAACCTTGACGCCTGACTATGAAGCAGCACAGATCCGAGTCTTTGGTGAAATGGCCAATAAAGGCTATATCTACCGTGGGGCTAAGCCAGTTTACTGGTCTTGGTCTTCTGAATCAGCCCTCGCTGAAGCAGAGATTGAATACCATGATTTGGTATCAACGTCTCTTTACTATGCGAACAAAGTTAAAGATGGTAAGGGTGTCCTAGATACAGACACTTACATCGTTGTCTGGACAACAACTCCATTTACGGTTACAGCTTCTCGTGGATTGACGGTGGGTGCAGAGTTTGATTATGTCGTAGTGAAACCTGCTGGATCTGACCGCAAGTATGTCGTAGCATCTGAGCTCTTGCCAAGCCTTTCTGAAAAATTCGGTTGGGAAAATGCTGAAGTCCTTGCGACTTACCAAGGAAAAGAATTGAACCATATCGTTACAGAACACCCATGGGATCCTGAAGTAGATGAATTGGTGATCCTTGGTGAGCATGTAACCCTTGATTCAGGTACTGGTATCGTCCATACCGCTCCTGGTTTTGGTGAGGATGACTACAATGTAGGGATTGCCAATGGCCTCGAAGTTGCTGTTACTGTTAACGAACGCGGAATCATGATGGAAAATGCTGGCCCTGACTTTGCTGGTCAGTTCTATGACAAGGTTGTTCCAACGGTTATCGAAAAACTTGGCGATTTGCTCCTTGCTCAAGAAGAAATCTCTCACTCCTACCCATTTGACTGGCGGACGAAAAAACCAATCATCTGGCGTGCAGTTCCACAATGGTTTGCCTCAGTATCAAAATTCCGTCAAGATATCTTGGACGAAATTGAAAAAGTGAAATTCCACTCAGAATGGGGGAAAGTCCGTCTTTACAACATGATTCGTGACCGTGGTGACTGGGTCATCTCTCGTCAACGTGCCTGGGGTGTGCCTCTTCCAATCTTCTATGCAGAAGACGGAACGCCAATCATGACAGCTGAAACAATTGAGCATGTAGCTCAACTCTTTGAAGAGCATGGTTCAATCATCTGGTGGGAACGTGATGCTAAAGACCTCTTGCCAGAAGGATTTACCCATCCAGGTTCACCAAATGGGGAATTCAAGAAAGAAACTGACATCATGGACGTTTGGTTTGACTCAGGTTCATCATGGAATGGGGTTGTGGTTAACCGTCCAGAACTCAAATACCCAGCTGATCTTTACCTAGAAGGTTCAGACCAATACCGTGGTTGGTTCAACTCATCTCTGATCACTTCTGTGGCGAACCATGGTGTAGCACCATACAAACAAATCTTGTCTCAAGGTTTCGCTTTGGATGGTAAAGGTGAGAAGATGTCTAAATCTCTTGGAAATACCATTGCTCCAAGTGATGTTGAAAAGCAATTTGGTGCTGAAATCTTGCGTCTCTGGGTAACCAGTGTAGACTCAAGTAATGACGTGCGTATCTCAATGGATATCTTGAGCCAAGTGTCTGAGACTTACCGTAAGATCCGGAATACTCTTCGTTTCTTGATTGCCAACACTTCTGACTTTAACCCTGCTGAGGATACAGTTGCTTACGACGAGCTTCGTTCAGTTGACAAGTACATGACCATTCGCTTTAACCAGCTTGTTAAGACCATCCGTGATGCTTATGAAAACTTTGAGTTCTTGACGATCTACAAGGCGCTTGTTAACTTTATCAACGTTGACTTGTCAGCCTTCTACCTTGATTTTGCCAAGGATGTTGTTTACATCGAAGGAGCGAAATCGCTAGAACGCCGTCAAATGCAAACAGTCTTCTATGATATTTTGGTGAAAATCACGAAACTCTTGACGCCAATTCTTCCTCACACTGCTGAAGAAATCTGGTCTTACCTTGAGTTTGAAGAGGAAGACTTCGTTCAATTGTCAGAATTGCCAGAAGCAGAAACGTTTGCCAACCAAGAAGAAATCTTGGATACTTGGTCAGCCTTCATGGACTTCCGTGGTCAAGCTCAAAAAGCCTTGGAAGAAGCGCGGAATGAAAAAGTGATCGGTAAATCACTAGAAGCTCATTTGACAGTTTATCCAAACGAAGTCGTGAAAACACTTCTTGGAGCTGTTGATAGCAATGTTGCTCAACTCTTGATTGTTTCTGAGTTGACCATCGCAGAAGGCCCAGCTCCAGAAGGTGCAGTGACCTTTGAAGATGTAGCCTTCACGGTTGAACGTGCAGCTGGTGAAGTTTGTGACCGTTGCCGTCGCATCGATCCAACAACAGCTGAACGTCACTACCACGCAACCATCTGTGATCACTGTGCAAGCATCGTCGAAGAGAACTTTGCAGACGCAGTCGCAGAAGGATTTGAAGCTAAATAATAAGACGTGAAAAATCGCAGGGAGAGAGTCTCCTTGCGACTTTTCAATAAAGAGGAAGTTATGTGGTACCAGAAAGAATTTAAGGAACTAGAACTGAAAGAGTTTTACGAGATCGTTCAGCTGCGATTAGAGACCTTTGTCGTGGAACAAACTAGGATCTACAATGATCTCGATGATGTTGATTATCGATCTATCCACCTTTTTCATCAAAATAGGGAAGGACGTGTGGATGCCTATGCTCGCATATTCGAAACGGGGTTGACGATTCATTTTGGCCGAGTGGCTGTTGCCAAAGGCAGTCGTGGTCAAGGACTAGGAGAGGCTATGGTAGAGCGAATTTTGAACCTGTGTGAACAGAGATTTCCTGGACGGACCATTGAAATTGAGGCTCAAGAGCAGGTGGTCGGCTTGTATGAAAAGTTAGGTTTTCAAACGGTGAGCGAGCCCTTTATCTTGGCTTCTACCCCTCACGTAAAAATGATCTATCAGAAATAAAGAATCCTTTCATCTCATAATCGAGGTGAAAGGATTATTTTTGGAAAAAGATACCAAAGAAAAAAGTAAGGCAAATTGGCCTTACTTAGTAATTGGAAAGGAAATTTCAATTAGTTTATCGGAGTAGAGGGTTTTAATAGCGGATTGGTCAATGATTTGAAGATCAATCTTACGTTTTAAAAAGAACTCACGAATTTTTTCTACTTCAGTTTCACGAATAGCTCGGTGTTTGTTACTGATCAATAATTCATAGTGGGTTGGGGCTTGTGTAAAAATAACATCAGTATTGCCCGCGGAATAAACCTCGACAAGCAAGGCGTCAGTGCTGGCAAGTTGGCTCTTGACCAGTGCAGCATGACTATTGGTGGTATTAATGAGCTTCATATGAGTTCCTCCTGACCTCTATCTTCATTTATTATAGCACTTTTTTTTATTTTGTGAAAGAAGTCCTTTAGTTTTTATGGGCAATTTTCCACTGTTCAATGCCCCATTTATGACTGCCACGTTTGAGTTTTTCAATCGCTTCCTCTACTGGGAACCAAGAGAGATTGTTAAAATCTTCCAGTGGTTTTTGAGTTTCTGTGTAGTCGACGACTTCATAAATATAGGCAGGATTGTAGTAGTAGGTATCCCGGTGGCTAGAATAAAAATACTCGTCTGCTTGGCCATAGTATTGCCCTAAAATAGCGGTAAAGCCTAATTCTTCGATCAGTTCCCGTTTCAGAGCTTGCAAGTGATCTTCACCCGCCTCGATTTCCCCGCCAGGTAAGAACCAAGCCCCATTTGGAGCTTGAACGAGGATGATCTGATCCTGGTCCTTATTGGGAATAACAGCGTAGACACCGTATCGGTTCACATACGCAACATCTTGTTTCTTTTCACCAAAACTTGGAATGGTCATGGTTTTCTCTTTTCTTATTTTTTCATCATTATATCATATTTTTTAGCAAAAATCTGGAGGAAAAAAAGAAAGAGACTGGATTTTCCAGTCTCTGAATGTACATTTACTGATTATGATTCCGAAGTCTGTTCAACTGGTTTGTGAGCAGACTTGATAGAGATTTTCCCATTGCTGGTCAAGACGGCTTTGAGTTGTTTTTCACTTGGATGTTCCAGGTAATAATCGGTAATAGCATCTTCGATATGGTCTTGGATAGTACGACGGAGTGGGCGGGCCCCCATTTTTGGATCGTATCCCAGATCGACCAATTTTTCTTTCACCTTCTCTGTCACGTCCAGATGAATCTCATTTTGTGCGAGACGTTGATTGACTTCATCGAGCATGAGGGTAACGATTTGAAGCAGGTTTTCTTTTGATAGAGGTTGGAATTCAATGATGCCATCAAAACGGTTCATGAATTCGGGGCTAAAGAAGTTACCGAGTTCTCCAAGTACAGAGTTGGTGCGTCCTTCTCGAGCTGCTCCAAAACCAACATTGGCCTCAGCTTTGCCGGTTCCAGCATTAGAGGTCATGATGATAATGGTATCTTTAAAGCTGACAGTGCGGCCTTGACCATCTGTCAGACGGCCATCATCCAAGACTTGCAGGAACATGTGCATGACGTCTGGATGGGCTTTTTCAACTTCATCCAACAAAACGAGAGAGTATGGATTGCGGCGGACCTTTTCAGTTAGTTGTCCAGCTTCATCGTAGCCCACATAGCCCGGAGGAGCTCCGACTAGTTTCGCTACGCTGTGTTTTTCCATGTATTCGCTCATATCAAAGCGGATCATATTGTCTGCAGAACCAAAGAGTTCAATCGCCAATTGTTTAGACAATTCGGTCTTCCCGACACCGGTTGGTCCGACAAAAAGGAAGCTTCCGATTGGACGATTTGGCGATCCTAGGCCGACACGATTGCGTCGAATGGCTTTCGCAATTTTATCCACTGCATCATCTTGACCGATCACATGGGCTTTCAAATCAGAAGCCAGATTGATCAATTGAGACTGTTCCTTTTCTTTCAAATCACCAACAGGAATATTGGTCTTTTGTTCAACGATGTGCTCAATGGTTTTTTCGCTGATGACAGGAGTCTCCTGATCTGTGACATGTTGTCCTTGCATTTCCTTGTATTTCGCGATTTGGTCACGGAAGTAGGCTGCTTTTTCAAAGTCTTCTTCGCGGGTTGCTTGAGCTTTGAGGTTTTCAGCTTCAATCAAGCGCTGATCGATAACTTTTGGATCTACAAAGTTCAGAGTCAGGTTCATTTTAGACCCGGCTTCATCCAACAAATCAATGGCCTTGTCTGGCAGGAAGCGATCTTGGATGTAGCGGTTTGAAAGAATAGCTGCCGCTTCGATGGCCCCGTCTGTATAGTGAACGTGGTGGTAGTCTTCGTATTTTTTCTGGATGCCTTTGAGGATGGTGATGGTTTCTTCAACCGTGGGCTCATCGACCTTAACGGGTTGCATCCGACGTTCCAAGGCCGCATCTTTTTCAATGATGCGGTATTCATTGAGGGTAGTAGCACCGACCAATTGGAGTTCACCGCGCGCCAAGGCTGGTTTGAGGATATTTCCAGCGTCCATATTGCCTTCGCCAGCAGATCCTGCGCCAACAATTTCATGGATTTCGTCGATGAAAAGAATCACATCTTCACGTTGACGAATTTCATCCATTAATTTTTGCATGCGTTCTTCGAATTGACCACGAATACCTGTGCCTTGAACGAGATTGACGACGTCTAGGCGGATGACTTCTTTTCCTTGCAATTTATGAGGAACGTCTCCATCGACGATTTTTTGGGCCAAGCCTTCCACAACGGCAGTTTTTCCGACCCCAGGTTCTCCGATCAGAACCGGATTGTTCTTGGTTCGACGGTTGAGAATTTCGATGACACGGATAATTTCTTCATCACGGCCGATAACAGGGTCAATATCCCCTTTGCGGGCAATTTCTGTGACATTGATACCGAATTCTTCTAATAGTCCTTTAGGCTTTTGAGGGCGAGCTTGGCGTGGGTCTTGACTGCCGCTACGGTTATTGTTTTGGCCGTAACCGCCACCTCCATAACTGCCTCCAGATTGAGTTGGAGGTGTTTGAGGTTCTTGTGGACTTTGGAAGTTTCCAAGGTTATTGAAGAAATCTTCGAAAGGGTCTCCAGTCAGTTGACTCCGTTGGGTCATGCCTTTCAAGAAGCTGTTATTTGGGTCTGTTTTCATAATTTTATAGCAATTTTGACAGAGGTCTACTTGTTGCTGACGTCCATTTACATTTGTATATAAATGGATGGTTGATTCATTTATTTTACAATTTTGACAAAGCATATACATACCTCACAGTAGGGTTTTGATGGTCTTCCATCAAGAGAATAGCCTATTTTTAAAAGGTCAAAAATAGTCAAAGATTTATAGTTTCATTATATCAGTATTCTAGAAGTTTGCAAGAATTTGCTACGAAATGTCGCTTAGGAATACTGAAGAAAGCAAATCAATGGAAAAATGTGAATTTTTATTGGAAGAGCTTTCTCTTTTATGATAAAATAGGAGAGTAGAAAGTAAAGAGGAGAAATAAAATGGAATCACATTTAGTACGGATTATCAACCGTTTGGAGACGATGACAAAAGACGGTGGAAACTTAAAACGTAATTTTGAACGTGACGGTGTTGTTGTCGCTGAAGTAGCCTACAACCACAATGAAGAAGAAGGTTCAACCTTTACACTTCGTGATGTTGAAGCGCGTGAAACCTATACTTTTGACAGCATTGATTTAATTGCAATGGAAATTTATGAATTGCTTTACTAAGCAACTGAGTGGATGAGTTTGGGGTGGTCTCAAGCTCATTTTTTGTCCATCTGGCTATAGTTTGCGTCTATAAGAAATTCTAAATAGGAACAGTTAGGTTTGAGACTTGAAATCTGCTATAATAGAGAGGACTATTTTCATTACTTGACTAGAAAGAGAATTGACATGACGACAATCATTGATGGGAAGGCGCTCGCTACTAAATTACAGGGTGAGATTGCAGAGAAAACAGTACGATTAAAAGAAGAGACAGGGGTTGTACCTGGCCTTGTTGTAATCGTAGTAGGAGATAATCCAGCCAGCAAGATTTATGTAAGAAATAAAGAGCGTTCTGCTATTGCGGCAGGCTTTCGCAGTGAAGTAAGACAACTTCCTGAAAGTATCAGCCAAGATGAATTATTAGAAGTGATCGAACACTACAATCAAAATCCTCTTTGGCATGGAATCTTAGTGCAGTTGCCACTGCCTAAGCATATCGATGCGGATGCGGTTCTTTTAGCGATTGATCCGACCAAGGATGTGGATGGCTTTCATCCATTGAATATGGGCCGTTTATGGGCTGGAAATCCTATTATGGTGCCATCGACGCCTGCTGGGATCATGGAGATGTTCAAAGAGTACGGGATTGATCTAGAAGGGAAGCGTGCAGTCGTGATTGGTCGTTCCAATATCGTTGGAAAACCGATGGCGCAGTTGCTCCTCGCCAAAAATGCCACGGTAACCTTGACCCATTCCCGGACCCATCATCTGCCTAAAATCGCTAAAAGAGCAGATATCCTGGTTGTGGCGATCGGTCGTGCAAAATTTGTGACAGCAGACTTCGTGAAAGAAGGCGCAGTTGTCATTGACGTCGGGATGAATCGCGATGAGAATGGCAAATTGTGTGGGGATGTCGATTTTGACTCTGTTGCCCCTTTGGCCAGTCATATTACTCCGGTACCAGGAGGGGTTGGTCCTATGACCGTTACCATGCTGATGGAGCAGACCTACGAAGCAGCTGTTCGTACCTTAAAAAAATGAAAGTGTGAGCGAGATGAAGTTTGTCTTTGATTTAGATGGAACCTTGTCATTCGATGGTGTTACAATCGATGATGAAATTAAACAGGTCTTATTGAGAGCAGAAGAATTTGGTCATGAAGTCGCCTTTGCTTCTGCACGTTCTTATCGGGATTGCTTAGGCCTTTTAGGGGAGCAACTGAGCCATCAACTCGTGATTGGCTTAAATGGCGGGCTAGCTTATCGTCAGGGGCAACTGGTTTATGAGGATCAATTGGACAAGGATGTGTATCGAGAAGTCCTTGGTTTTTGTCGCCATTACAATCTACCATTTTTTGTGGACGATACCTTTGATTATAGTGGTCAGATTTTGGAAAAGATTCCTTTTATTGCGAATGTGGATCCCCTCAAAAAAGCTCAGTATCGTTCTTTAGAGGACCTGACGGACCCGATTAAGGTTGTGATCTATATGGGGGCCCATGAGGAATTGGTAGATGAGATCATCGAGCGAATTGAAAAGACCAATAAGACCCACATTCGTTATCATGCTCATGAAAAATGTATCTATCTCAATCCAGCAAACACTCATAAAGCGACAACAGTCGAAGAACTCTGTGGAGAAAATTTCGTGGCTTTTGGTAATGATCAAAACGATATTGAGCTCTTTGAAAAAGCTCTTTATGCAGTTCAAATTGGCGATTTTCCATCCCTTCGGCCTTACGCTGATGATCAATTAGTGGCCAAGCAAAATCATCCACAAGCTGTTGCTGCTAAGATCTTGCAAGTCTTCGCAGAATTTAGAGGAAAATAAAAGAAGGAGGGGGAGTCGTGTCTTCTCCTTTTTCGCTAGAAATGAGGAAAGTATGAAAAGAGTTCAGAAAGAAGAGATCCAGCGCGTCATTGTAAAGCGCCCAATGACGTCATATAAGGGAGATTTTGGTCGTCTGCTCCTGATTGGAGGAACCTATCCCTATGGGGGAGCTATCATTATGGCAGCGATCGCTGCGGTTCACAGTGGAGCGGGCTTGGTCACTGTTGCAACAGATCCTGACAATCTGACGGCCCTTCATAGCCATCTTCCTGAAGCCATGGGCTTTGATCTAGCGGATCATGAACTCCTTTGTGAGCAAGTGCAAAAAGCTAGCGTGATTTTAGTAGGGCCGGGCTTAAAGGAATCTAATGAAAACCAAGGAGTTTTACAAATAATTTTTGAGCAGGTCTCTAGGCATCAGGTTCTGATTTTAGATGGAGGTGCTATTAGTCTTTTTGCAACCTCTCAATTTGACTTGCCAGAAGCTCAGTTGGTCTTTACCCCTCATCAAAAAGAATGGGAAAAACTATCGGGACTTGATCTAGCAAGCCAGACAGAAGAGAGGAGCCAAAGAGCAGTACAGAACTTTCCTGAAGGGACTGTCATAGTAGAAAAGGGGCCTCACACGCGCATATGGTCAAGTGGGAAGGAAGAGGGCTATCAGCTAGATGTTGGAGGTCCTTACCAGGCAACAGGTGGCATGGGAGATACCTTGGCAGGGATGATTGCGGGGTTTGCAGGTCAATTTCCACAGGTCAGTCTCTATGAGCGCGTGGCAGTCGCGACCTACCTTCATTCAGCTATTGCTGAAGACTTGAGCAAGGAGGCTTATGTTGTTTTACCGACAAGCATTAGCAAAGAAATTCCCAAATGGATGAAGAAGTGGAGTGACAATTTAAACGAAAATGTTGAAAATGAAACGTTTTCATGATAGTATTTAAGAAAAGGAGGTGAAAAAATGAATGAGCAAAAAAAATCGATTACCATGAAAGATGTTGCAGCAGAAGCTGGAGTTAGTGTTGGGACAGTCTCTCGTGTCATCAATAATGAAAAAGGCATTAAAGAGGTGACCTTAAAAAAAGTTCAACAAGCAATTGAAAAACTTTCTTATGTCCCAGATGAATATGCGAGAGGATTAAAAACGAATCGTAGTAATATTATTGCTTTACTCATTCCAACTATATGGCATCCTTTCTTTTCTGAATTTGCTTATCATGTTGAAAAAGCACTATTAAAAAATCAATATAAATTATTAATTTGTAATGCGGATAAAGATTCTAAAAATGAGATAGAATACATAAAATTACTTGAGAAAAATAAAGTAGATGGGATTATAGGGATCACCTATTCAGATATTGATAAGTATGTCTCATCAAATTTACCTTTTGTCAGTATTGACCGTCATTTTTCTGAAAATGTCTATTACGTAACTTCTGAAAATTTTCATGGTGGTCAACTAGCTTGTCGCGAATTAGTCAAACGCGATTGTCAAAATCTAGCTTACATTAGTGGTGTGAACAAACATTTGAATGAAACAACGGAACGGGGGAGAGGTTTCAAAGCGGAGGCTAAACAGAAAAATACGAACCTTTATTGTCTTGAAATGCCGGAACCACTGAATCAAGTAGAAGAGCAAATAAGAACCTTTTTTGAAAAGCATCCTCAGATTGATGGGATTTTCACAGTAAATGATTTTATGGCCCTTCGTGTGATAAAAGTTTTAGGGGAGATGGGAAAAATTCCTATAGAAGATTATCAGATTATTGGTTTTGATGGATTAAGACCAGCTTTTGATCAACCTTACTTACTTTCTACAATTGTTCAACAAATAGCTCAGATGGCTCAAGCAGCAGTTGAACTATTGCTTAAATTAATTCGTGAAGAAAAAATAGACCAGAATGTCATAAGTTTACCGGTACATTTTTTTGAAGGAAACACAACAAAAAAATTATAAAAAGTGCTTGACAAATTATGAAAGCGCTGTTATAATTTAGTCATAAAATGAAACGTTTCAAAAAAACTCAGCTATTTTAGTTTGAGTTAAAAAATTAATAAAAAATGAAACGTTTCAAAAAGGAGGACGCTATGCGTAAAGGTATTAAGTTATCTGTAGTTGCAGCACTATCATTAGGATTGCTTGCAGGATGTGGTGGGGGATCAAAATCCAAAACTGCAAGTTCTTCGGACGAAATAAAAGTCTGGGTTCAATTCTCAGATGAAACAGCTGAGGGAAAAGCTTGGCAACAAGTTGTTGATAATTTCAACAAGTCAAAGAAAACCAAATACAAGGTTGTGACAGAATATATTCCACGTAGTGGTAGCGGTGGAGGATATGAAGATAAGGTCAACGCTGCTGTTACGACAAATAGTTTACCAGATGTTATTACGCTAGATGGACCAAATACTGCTGCCTATGCAAAATCAAAAGTGATTGCTCCCTTGGATGATTATCTAAAGGACAATGACATGGATGATGTACTGGACAGTATTAAACAACAGGGAACTTATGATGGTAAATTCTATGCGTTTGGTTTTTCTGAATCAAATGTAGGTGTATACTATAACAAGAAGATGTTTAAGGAAGCTGGGATTGATGAAGCGAGTTTGCCAACCCTTGAAAAACCATGGACATGGTCTGAGTTTAATGCTATTGCTAAGAAATTAAAAGATCATTTTAATAAACCAGCAATCGATTTCCGTTTGAATTCAAATGATGAGATGTTACCATATGCTTATATGCCTCTTATTTGGTCAAATGGTGGTTCTGTTGTAAATTCTAAAGGAACAAAAGCTGAAGGTTACTTCAATAGTAAGGAAAGTGTTGAAGCTGTTCAATTTATTCAAAATCTAGTAAAAGAGGATTACACTACAGTTAGTCCTGTTGAAAAAGGATTTGAAACAGGTGAGTATCCGATGGTTCTAAGCGGGTCTTGGACGATTGGGGATCTACAAACAAATTACAAAGATATTGATTTTGGTATTCTTCCTTATCCAGTTTCAGATAAAACGAAGAAATTGGTCTCACCTTCAGGTAGTTGGCAATTAGCTGTTACAACAAAATCTGATAAAAAAGAAGCTGCTGCTGAATTTGTTAAGTTTGCAACAAATACAGAATCTAGTGAAATTATAAGCTTGGGGAACAGTGTTCTTCCAATCAGAAAATCAACAATTAAAAATATTAAGGATAAAGTATCTGAACCATTGCGCTTCTTGATGGAACAAAATGCTGTATCAGCCCATCCTCGTCCTGTTGTAGTAGCTTATCCACAAGTTTCACGCGCTTTCCAACAAGCGATGCAAGATATCAGCTATTATAAAGATAATCCAGATGTACAAAAAGTATTAGATGCTCGTACGAAAGAAATGCAAACAGCAATCGACCAATCTTTAAATAAATAGTTGATATTCAAAAGGTGGAAGGAAAGTTATGAAATGTACCTTCCACCTTATTTTATTTAATGATTTCATCTTAGGAGACGAACAATGAGCGAAACAAAGAAAGTCGAAACAAAAAAGAAAGAACGTCTTAAAGAAAATATTATGGGCTATAGCTTTTTAGCTCCAGCCTTAGTATTACTTTTTATCTTTTTGGTGATACCTGTTGGTATGGTCATCTATTATGCCTTTACAGATTATTACCTATTGACCCCAGAGGACAGAAAATTTGTAGGGTTACAAAATTTCATGCGCTTAGCACAAGATCCGATCTTTATAAAAAGCTTCCTGAATACCTTGAAATTTGTTGTTTGGATTATTCCAGTACAACTTGGGGCAGCCCTTGGTATGGCTTTAATCGTAAATAAGAAACGTAAAGGAAACATGTTCTTTAAGGTAGCATTCTTTGCTCCTGTTGTGATGTCTCTCGTGGTTATCTCTATCCTTTGGCTATACTTGTTAAATCCAAATAATGGTTTGCTTAATGCCCTACTGAATAAAATTGGTATTTCTTCACAACCATTCTTGACAAGTCCAAAACAGGCCATGTATGCAATTGTATTTGTTTCTGCATGGCAAGGTGCAGGCTATCAAATGTTGTTATTCCTTGGAGGAATGCAAAATATTCCACAAGATGTTTATGAGGCAGCAGAGTTGGATGGATTTTCAAAATGGGCTCAATTCAGATACATCACAATGCCTTTATTGAAACCAACTGCCTTATTTGTACTCTTGACGACATTGATTTCAGCATTTAAATTGATTGTGCAACCAATGGTCATGACTCAAGGTGGACCACTAAACTCAACAATTACAATGGTATATTATATTTACCAACAAGGTTTCACAGACCGTCTCGTTGGTTATTCAAGTTCTATTGCCTTAGTATTTACAACATTGATTGGTATGATCAGTCTTGTACAACGGCGAGTTTTGAAGGAGGACGATTAGGATGAAACGTTTAAAACCGACTTCTATTTTAGAATATATTTTATTAATTCTATTAGCAGGCCTCTTTCTATTTCCTATGATCTGGATGGTGGTTTCAGCAATGAAGCCAGAAGCAGATGTGTATAAGAATTTAACAAGTTGGAAAGCTTTCTTACCTAGTTTTAATCCAGCTGATTGGTTTAAACCTTACCAAGAAGTTCTTTCACGTTTTAGTATTCTAACATACTTAGGGAACAGTATTTTTTATGCAGGAACATTTGCACTGGGGTCTATTATAGTAAATGCCTTAGCGGGATTTGCATTTGCAAAAATTAATTTTACAGGTAAAAAAATTCTATTTGGCTTTTTATTGGCATTGTTAATCATTCCGATTGAAACAGTGTTGATTCCTCAATTTACAATTATTAATTCCCTTGGCTTAGTCAATAATCGTTTAGCGGTTATTATCCCTGGATTAGCTAGTGTCTTTAATATCTATCTTTTCCGAAACTTCTTTATTGCCATTCCAGAAGAAATTATCGAATCTGCAAAAATAGATGGTGCAAGTATCCTGCGGATCTTTTTCAAGATTATGTTGCCGATGTCGAAACCAGCAGTTGCAACAGTCGGTGTTCTTTCCTTTATTTCTAGTTGGAATGATTATATCTGGCCGTTGATGGTGTTAACAGATTCTTCAAAATTTTCAATGCAGGTAGCGATTACAACCATTAATACAACTCAACCAGTTTATATCAATCAAGTAATGGCTGTTTTGACAATTTCTACAATTCCACTTATTCTAGTATATATCGTAGCACAAAAATATATTATTCAAGGTTTAGGTGGGTCTGGAACAGGTATTAAGTAGGTGATAAGGATGAAGGAAACTATTCGAAAAGCGAATCAGTATATCGATGAAAACAGGGAGAAGGTTGACCAGCAATATAGAGGATCCTTTCACTTACTACCTCCAATTGGCTGGATGAACGATCCTAATGGCTTTGTTTATTTCCGCGGAGAATACCATTTGTTTTACCAATTCTATCCCTATGATAGTGTTTGGGGGCCCATGCATTGGGGACATGCCAAATCAAAAGATCTTCTCCATTGGGAAGAACTGCCAGTAGCATTAGCGCCAAGTGAAAGCTATGATAAGGATGGCTGCTTCTCGGGTAGTGCTATCGTGAAAGACGACAAGCTCTACTTGCTGTATACGGGTCATGTAGACGATGAGGAAAAGCGCGAAGAAACTCAGTGTCTTGCGGTATCGACGGATGGCATTACCTTTGAAAAAATCCCCACTAATCCAGTGATTCATGTGCAGCATATTGATGGTATCGCAGATATTGCTGATTTTCGTGATCCCAAAGTCTTTGAATACAAAGGAAGCTATTATACTGTAGTTGCTTCCAAAACAGTAGATGATCGAGGGCAAATTCTCTTGTTTGCGTCAAGTAATCTAGAGGACTGGAGCTTTAAATCAGTCTTACTGGAAGGTGAAAAAGGGCAAGGTATCATGTGGGAATGTCCGGATTTCTTCCCCTTAGATGGTAAATGGGTCTTGATTCTGTCTCCCATTGAAATGGAAAGACAGCAAGAAAAATACTGGAATTTAAATTCGACTGTTGCCTTTATCGGTGACATGAATTGGGAAACGGGTCAGTTTGTTGTCGATTCATATGATGAAATTGATGGTGGCTTGGACTTCTATGCTCCTCAAACTTGTCAAGGACCAAATGGCGAACGATACATGGTTGCTTGGATGCAAATGTGGCAACGTTCCATCCCTAGTCATGACTTAGGTCATGGTTGGGCAGGAAGCATGACGGTTCCTAGAAAATTAGGTTTGAGAGACGGAAGATTGGTTCAGGAATTACCTGAGTCTGTGAAAGATCACTTCCTTGTAGAGAATGCGTCAGAAACCATTGTGAAGGGCAATCAAATCACGATCCCAGCTAGAGGGAAACAAACCTTGTTTGAGATAGGTGCTAAATCAGGTCGCTCCTTTATCCTAAGCTATGGGAATGAATCTTATGCTGATAGTGCCTTGCAATTGATTTACGATGCCTCCAATAAACGCTTTAGCTTGAGTCGAGACCAATTTGGACACCTCATTTCTGGAAAAGAAAGCCCAGAAATTCAATCAAGATGGATTCAGTTGGATGGTGAAAAGGATCTTCATTTCTCGATTCTTCGAGATACCAACTCAATTGAAGTATTCGTGGATGGTAAAACTCTATCAATGACCTTTTATGAAACGACTGAGAACCCTGTCTATACCTTCAAAGCAGATGAAGGGGTCGATTTAGTTGTAAAAACATATCAAAAATAGGTATACAACAATCTCCTAAAGAACAAAAAGACAAGTCGCAGGACTTGTCTTTTTGTTTTAGGATAGGACGGAAGCGAGGAGTCCTCCGAGAATGAGGATGATAGCCCCGCTCAGTCGGTTAGCCATTTGGGCGAAGGCGATCATTTCCATGCGATCAGATGCAGAGAGAACGGAGATATATCCAGTTCCTCCCATAGAGTTAATGAAGGGAACTCCAAACACTTCTTAGCTCCTTTATTGAACGATTAGAGAAGTGTGAAAAATAAGGAAGCTGGTTTAAAAAAGACCAGTAGAAAGTGACTTGAATAAAATGAGGATTGTGGAGAAAGGAAATTCATGATTTCGCTTTGTCTGCCAGCCTTTTTTGGTGTTTTTTGGTATAATTAAACTTGATCATATTCTGCAGAAAGGAGTTCCTATGTCCAACTATTTATCCGTATCCAGTCTGACCAAATACCTCAAGTTAAAATTTGATAAGGACCCCTATCTGGAGCGGGTCTATTTGACGGGTCAGGTTTCGAATTTTCGGAAGCGTCCTAATCACCAGTATTTCTCTCTAAAGGATGAAAAGGCTGTGATTCAGGCGACTGTTTGGGCTGGGATCTATAAGAGTTTTGGCTTTGAGCTAGAAGAAGGCATGAAAATCAACGTCATTGGACGGATTCAGCTTTATGAACCAAGTGGGAGTTATTCCATTGTCATCGAAAAGGCGGAGCCAGATGGAGTGGGGGCCTTGGCCATCCAGTTTGAGCAACTCAAGAAAAAGTTGACCGAAGAAGGGCTCTTTCAGGATCGGTGGAAACAAGCTCTGCCACAGTTTCCAAGAAAAATCGGGGTTATTACCAGTCAAAGTGGGGCCGTGATTCGCGATATTATCACGACAGTGAGCCGACGCTTCCCTGGTGTAGAGATTGTGCTCTACCCGACCAAGGTCCAGGGAGAAGGGGCTGCAAGTGAGGTGGTTGCTAATATCCAGAAGGCCAATGCTCGGACGGACCTAGATGTCTTGATCATCGGTCGTGGGGGTGGTTCGATTGAAGACCTCTGGGCCTTTAATGAAGAGCCGGTTGTGCGGGCTATTTTTGAGTCTAGAATTCCCATTATTTCCAGTGTGGGACATGAGACAGACACGACTCTAGCAGATTTTGTAGCGGACCGACGAGCCGCTACTCCGACAGCAGCAGCTGAATTAGCCACTCCGGTGACGAAATTGGATCTCTTGTCGCATATACAAAAGCAGGAGAATCGCATGGCAACAGCCATGTCCAATCGTTTGGCCTATAATCGTGAACGTTTGGCCAAATTAAGTCAATCGGTTATTTTTAGACAGCCCGAGAGACTCTATGATGGCTACCTGCAAAAGATTGACCAGTTGCAATTACGATTGAAACAAGGGATGCGAGAAGTTTATGGACAAGGGGACAATCAGCTGCAAGGACTGCGTCATCGTCTAGAGGCTATGTCTCCTTTGCATCGTATCGAACGTTATCAAGACCGTGTCTTCCAAGATAAGAGACTCTTAACCAGCCGCATGGAACAAGTCCTAAAAGAGCAAAAGATCAAGGTTCAAGGCTTATCAGAAGCCCTCTTGATGCTGGATACTAGTCGGATTATTGCGCGTGGCTATGCCATGGTCAAGCAAGACGATCAGGTCTTGGATTCGGTTTCGAAAGTAAAAGAAGGAGACCCGCTGTCCCTCATCATGAGAGATGGCCAGTTAGAAGTAGAGGTAAAACATGTCGAAAGAAAAGAAATTTGAAGAAAATTTAGCAGATTTGGAAGCCATCGTCCAGAAATTGGAGAGTGGAGATGTAGCTCTTGAAGAAGCTATCTCTGAATTCCAAAAAGGAATGAAGTTGTCAAAAGAATTGCAAGATACCTTGGATCAAGCAGAGAAAACCTTGGTCAAGGTCATGCAAGCAGATGGTACTGAAACGGATCTAGCATGAGACAAGAAGAAAAACGAAATAGAGTAGAACAAGCGATTCGCTCTTTTTATGAGGAAAAATCCATCGCTCCCCATTTAGTGGAGTCGGTCCTTTATTCGATTCAAGCAGGTGGAAAACGCCTGCGCCCAATGCTTCTTCTAGAATTGTTAGAAGTCTTCGGTCAGGAGTTGACAGAAGCCCATTTTCAGGTGGCAGGGGCTTTGGAGATGATCCACACAGGAAGCCTTATTCATGATGATCTACCGGCCATGGACAATGACGATTACCGTCGGGGGCAATTGACCAACCACAAGAAATTTGGAGAAGACTTGGCGATTTTAGCAGGGGATGCGCTTTTTCTCGATCCCTTTGGAATGATAGCTGCCAGTGCCCTTCCTGATGCGGTCAAGGTCTCTTTGATCCTTAAATTGTCGGATGCATCCGGAAGTCGTGGAATGGTAGCTGGCCAAGTCCTTGACATGGAAGGGGAGCATAAACAGCTCACGCTAGCAGAATTGCAGACCATCCATGCCAATAAGACAGGACGACTCCTTGCCTATCCATTCATCGCAGCAGCCTCGATTTTAGAGTTGCAAGCAGACATTGGTCAGCTTCTAGAAACAATTGGGAAAACATTAGGGCTGGCTTTTCAAGTACGGGATGATATTTTGGATTTGGTCGCTGATTTTGAAGCTCTAGGTAAGACTCCTCAAAAGGACTTAGTGGCAGAAAAATCGACTTATCCAGCCCTCTTGGGATTGGAAGAATCAAAAGCTTTGCTTACAAGCGAATTAGACGTTTGCGAGGACTTGTTGGATCAGATTACAGCTGCTTGCGACTTTGATCCACAAGCAATCAAGAAATTAATAGAAGGATTACGAATAGATGGCTAAGGAAAGAGTGGATGTATTAGCCTATAAACAAGGCCTATTTGATACCCGCGAACAAGCCAAAAGAGGGGTGATGGCAGGCCTTGTCGTTGCCGTTATCAATGGTGAGCGCTTTGATAAACCGGGTGAAAAAATTGATGAAGCGACCGAGTTGAAATTAAAGGGTGAAAAGCTCAAGTATGTCAGCCGCGGCGGACTCAAATTAGAAAAAGCCTTGAACCAATTTGGCTTAACTGTAGAGGATAAAATTGCGATTGATATTGGAGCTTCTACAGGTGGGTTTACAGATGTCATGCTGCAAAATGGAGCCAGCCAGGTCTTTTCGGTGGATGTCGGGACCAATCAGTTGGCCTGGAAATTGCGCAATGATCCTCGGGTAGTCTCGATGGAACAGTTCAATTTCCGCTATGCCCAGCCAGATGATTTTGAAGCGACACCGAGCTTTGCGAGTATCGATGTCAGCTTTATTTCCTTGGACTTGATTCTGCCAGCCCTTCATCGGATTTTGGTAGAAAATGGACAAGTCGTAGCGCTGGTCAAACCTCAGTTTGAGGCAGGACGCGATCAGATCGGAAAAAATGGGATCATTAAGGATCCTAAGATTCATTTAGCGGTTCTTGAAAAGGTCGCTACATTTGCAGGAACGCATGGCTTTTCTGTAATGGGAGTAGATTATTCCCCTATCCAAGGAGGCCATGGCAACATCGAATTTTTGATGTATCTAGAAAAAAAAGAAGAGAAAACAAAGCCAACTACAGAGCAGCTGGAGGCTGTTGTGGAGCTGGCACATAAGGAATTTAAACATGAAGAGTAAGAATATCAGATTAGAAAAAATTCGCCGCTTCATTCGCGATCATGAAGTGGGGACCCAAGAAGAGATCGTCGAACATTTGAAAGAAGAAGGCATCTCAGCAACCCAAGCGACGGTATCACGGGATATCAAAGAATTGGGCATTGTAAAACGCCCTCTGAAAGACATGACCTATGTCTATGAATTGCCACGTAAGCACCACCAAGGGATTGGGATGATTGAAAGCAATATCTTGTCTCATCGTCGCATGGGAGAATATGTCAATTTCACCATGGTTCCAGGGACAGCGCCTTTAGTCAAACGTCGTTTGCGGGAGATTTATAAAGATCATATCTTTAGTATTGTCGCAGATGATGATACGATTTTGTTGATTGCTTATTCCGCACCAGAAGCAGAGAATATCCTCAAATCAATCTTTGGGTGGTAAGAGCCTATGCTATTAGAAATTTCGATTAAGAACTTTGCCATTATCGAAGAGATTTCCTTAAATTTTGAAAAGGGAATGACGGTACTGACAGGGGAAACAGGTGCAGGGAAATCCATCATTATCGATGCTATGAACATGATGCTGGGAAGCCGTGCAACGACGGATGTCATTCGCCACGGAGCCCCAAAAGCGGAAATCGAAGGTCTCTTTGCTGTTGAGAGCAATCGCCACTTGACAGCGCTCTTTGAAGAACAAGGATTAGAGTGGACGGATGAATTGATCATCCGCCGAGAGATCCTGCAAAATGGACGAAGTGTCAGCCGGATCAATGGCCAAATGGTGAATTTATCGGTCTTAAAAGCAGTCGGACAACATTTGGTGGACATCCATGGCCAGCATGATCAGGAAGAACTCATGCGCCCCCAATTGCATATCACTATGCTAGATGAATTTGGGGATGCCGCCTTTTTCCAAACCAAAACCGCTTATCGTCAGACCTTTGAAGACTACAAACGCCTGCGTAAACAAGTGGTGGAACTCCAGCGCAACCAGCAGGAAAACAAGGCTCGTATTGAGATGTTGGAGTTTCAGATTGCAGAGATTGAGGCAGCTGCCTTGGAAGTGGAGGAGGATGTGCGTCTGGAGCAAGAGCGCCAACGCCTGCTCAATCACAAGATGATCGCAGATACCCTAACCAATGCCTATACCATGCTGGATGCAGAAGAATTCTCGAGCCTAGCCAATGTTCGCTCAGCCATGAATGATTTGGAAAGTATCGAAGAATACGATCCCAGCTACAAAGAGCTCTCAGGCCAGCTGGCGGAAACCTTCTATGCCCTTGAGGATATTACCAAGCGCTTAGAAGATGTGGTCGATGGTCTGGAGTTTGATGGCAATCGTCTCATGCAGGTGGAGTCTCGTTTGGATTTGATCCACTCCATCACACGAAAGTATGGAGGCCAAGTCAAGGATGTCTTAGAATACCTGGCGCAAATTACTAAAGAATATAGCCTCCTCACCGGAAGTGACCTCTCATCTGAGGAATTAGAAAAAGAACTCAAACGTTTGGAAAAGAATTTGGTATCCTTGGCTCAAGATTTGAGTGATCAGCGGCATGCCTTGGCCCAAGCTTTAGAAAATGAAATCCAGCAAGAATTAGCGGACCTTTACATGGACAAGGCGCGCTTCCAAGTGCGCTTTAGCAAAGCTAAGTTTAATCGTGAAGGAAATGAAGCTGTTGAATTTTACATTTCGACCAACCCAGGTGAGGACTTTAAACCGCTGGTCAAGGTAGCATCCGGCGGAGAATTGTCACGCTTGATGTTGGCCATTAAGTCTGCTTTTTCTCGAAAAGAAGGAAAAACCAGTATCGTCTTTGATGAGGTAGACACAGGAGTTTCTGGGCGCGTGGCCCAAGCGATCGCAGCGAAAATTCATAAGATTGGTCAAAATGGCCAAGTGCTTGCTATTTCGCACCTACCTCAAGTCATCGCAGCAGCGGATTATCAATTCTATATTGAAAAGATCAGTGATGCACACTCTACCGTATCAACTGTGCGCTTGCTCAATAGAGAAGAACGAATCGAAGAAATTGCTAAGATGCTTGCAGGAGAAGATCTAACGGAAGCTGCCCGTCAACAGGCAGAGCAACTTCTCAAGCGTTAAGAGAAAGAAGGTTTATAACCATGTCAACATACTTTGTAGTCGGAGATATTCACGGGAAAGCACAAATGCTAGAAGAGCTCATGACAGAGTGGGACGGAAAAGCTCAATTGGTCTTTTTAGGGGATTTGATAGATCGAGGTGAAAACAGCAAGCGATCGATTGAGATTGTAAAAGACTACGTAGACCATCACGGAGCTGTTTGCCTTTCCGGAAACCACGAGTACATGTTTTTAGCTTGGTTGGACAATCCAGAAGAACGTTATGACCACTACCGAAGAAATGGTGGCGATACGACCATTAATTCTCTATTGGGACGCCCGCTCGATGCTCCTGTAGATGGGGTTGCAGATGCGCAAGCAGTAGAGAGCACTGTTCCTGAATTGGTGTCCTTCATCCGCAGTTTGCCCTTTGACTATGAGACAGAGAGCTATTACTTTGTCCACGCCGGTGTGGATCTAACCCTTGAAAATTGGCGGGAAACCAGTGACTACCAAAAGGTCTGGATCCGAAAACCATTCCATGAAGCGGAGAATCAGACAGGCAAATGGATCGTCTTTGGTCATACACCGGTCTATGGACTGCTCAATGAGCCAGTCGGTACCGAAAATCTTTGGATTTCAGATCAAAAAATGGGTGTCGATGGGGGCGCTGTTTATGGAGGGGTTCTCCATGGGTTGCTCTTGGATGATCAAGGAATTGTCCAAGACCATGTCCTTCACAATACAGGTTTTTCTGCCGCAGATGATTAAGGGAGCCGAACTAGTTATCTTTCACTGCAAAACCCCGTGTTTTTTGATATAATGAAAGCAGAACATTCTAGGAAGAGTATAGGAATATATGGCAAATATTAAAATAGTTACAGACTCATCTATTACAATTGAGCCTGAAGTGGTTGAAGAATATGGCATTACGATTGTGCCGCTTTCTGTTATGGTGGATGGAGTCCTTTATTCTGACAGTGAGTTGGGCCAAGGGGACTTCTTGCGCTTAATGCAGTCTAGCAAAAATCTTCCAAAAACCAGCCAACCACCCGTTGGAGTTTTTGCGGAAATTTATGAAAAGTTAGCAGCAGACGGAGCTCATATCGTTTCGATTCATATGTCTCATGCCTTGTCAGGAACAGTAGAGGCGGCACGTCAAGGAGCAACCTTGTCAGGAGCAGAAGTGACTGTGATTGATAGTGGCTTTACAGATCAAGCCATGAAGTTCCAAGTCGTTGAAGCAGCCAAGTTGGCTAAAGAAGGAGCAGATCTAGACACCGTTTTAGCTCGTATTGAAGAAGTCAAAGAAAAGACAGAGTTGTATATCGGCGTATCTACCTTGGAAAATCTAGTTAAAGGTGGTCGAATTGGCCGTGTTACCGGACTTTTGAGCTCGCTTCTTAACATCCGTGTGGTGATGCAAATGAAGGACCATCAGTTGGAACCAATCGTCAAGGGCCGTGGAAACAAGACCTTTAAGAAATGGTTGGATGAATTGGTAGAGAAACTTTCCCATAATAAGGTGGCTGAGATCGGAATCTCTTATGCAGGAACACCAGAGTGGGCCAATGAAATGAAGGCTCAGTTGCAATCGCTCGTTGAAAAAGCAATCCCTGTTCTCGAAACTGGATCGATTATTCAAACCCATACAGGTGAGAATGCATTTGCAGTTTTGGTACGCTACGAATAAGCTGAATAAATGTTTGAAAAAACAGGTTTAGTACTTGACCTAAAGGCTTTTTTTAGATATTATAGTACTGTTAAGGCGTAAAGCCTAAAAAAATTTGGAGGATTTGTTAAATGGCTAACAAACAAGATTTGATCGCAAAAGTGGCAGAAGCTACAGAATTGACTAAAAAAGATTCAGCAGCAGCTGTTGACGCTGTATTTGCAGCAGTTTCAGAATACCTTTCAAAAGGTGAAAAAGTTCAATTGATCGGTTTCGGTAACTTTGAAGTTCGTGAACGTGCAGCTCGTAAAGGTCGCAACCCACAAACTGGTAAAGAAATCAAAATCGCAGCTTCTAAAGTTCCAGCATTCAAAGCTGGTAAAGCTCTTAAAGAAGCAGTTAAATAATTGCATTTTGAAAAGCCATCCTAGATTTCTAGGATGGTTTTTTTGTTGGACAGCTCTATAGGATAAGGGTATAATAGGAAAAAAGAAAGAGAGAAAAGACCATGCGATTCATTTTAGGCCTCTTTGCCTTGTTGTTTATCCGACCTATTTTGTATCTACTGAAAGGGCTGTGGTTTGTACTGGAATTTTGCTTTATGATCCTCGTGGTTAAGATGATCCTAGGAACCGTACGCTGGATGACCAGTTGGATCGGCTGAGAGGGGATAGAGACATTAGTGAATGACTCAATGTCACCTAGGGGTTTTGCTCTTTCATTTTCAGGCTCGTGACTCAATGTCCACTGGACATAACCTCGCTTTTCCGTTTTCAAGTTGGTGAATCAATGTCCACTGGACATGAACTCGCTTTTTCGTTTTCAGGCTCGTGAATCAATGTCCACTGGACATTTTTTTAATTAAAAGCATTCTAAATAGTGATTTATTTTGAAACATGCTATAATAGGGGTAACGAATCGATTAAATCATATTGGAAAGGGGGGATCATAGTGAACGCATTGCATCGTCATGAAGAAGAGCGCGTGGAAGAAGTTTTGCAAAGTTTGCGTGCCAAGGGCATTCGGATAACCGATACTCGCAGAGCAGTTCTTTCCTATTTAGTGGCGAGTCATGAACATCCAAGCGCTGAGAAGATCTATCGCGATTTATTGCCTCAGTTTCCAAGTATGAGTCTAGCAACTGTCTACAACAATATCAAGGTTTTAATTGATGAGGGGGTTGTTTCTGAGATCAAGGTTCGCAATGATACCACGACCTATTTTGATTTCATGGGGCATGACCATTTGAATGTGGTGTGTGAAAAATGTGGTCGTATCGCAGATGTGGACATTGAAGTCCCAGATCTTCGCGAAGAAGCAGCGAGTCAAAGTGGCTACCAGATCACCAAGACCCAAATGACCGTCTATGGTATTTGCCCAGACTGTCAAAAACAATGATGAAGATATTCCAAGAGAGCCGTCAGGCTCTTTTTTGTGAGAAATTGCACTTTTCTATGGTCGCCACTAGATTTTTTACTGAAAATCTAGTAGAATAAAATAGATAAACGGGGGAAACCTCGGAGAATAAAAAGGAGATCCATCTAATGGTAAAATTGGTTTTTGCTCGCCACGGTGAGTCTGAATGGAACAAAGCTAACCTTTTCACTGGTTGGGCTGATGTTGATTTGTCTGAAAAAGGTACACAACAAGCGATCGACGCTGGTAAATTGATCAAAGAAGCTGGTATCGAATTTGACCAAGCATACACTTCAGTATTGAAACGTGCGATCAAAACAACTAACTTGGCTCTTGAAGCTTCTGACCAATTGTGGGTTCCAGTTGAAAAATCATGGCGCTTGAACGAACGTCACTACGGTGGTTTGACTGGTAAAAACAAAGCAGAAGCTGCTGAACAATTTGGTGATGAACAAGTTCACATCTGGCGTCGTTCATACGATGTATTGCCTCCTGCAATGGACCGTGATGATGAACACTCAGCACACACTGACCGTCGTTACGCTTCACTTGATGACTCAGTAATTCCAGATGCTGAAAACTTGAAAGTTACTTTGGAACGTGCCCTTCCATTCTGGGAAGATAAAATCGCTCCAGCTCTTAAAGACGGTAAAAACGTATTCGTAGGAGCACACGGTAACTCAATCCGTGCCCTTGTAAAACACATCAAACAATTGTCAGACGACGAAATCATGGATGTGGAAATCCCTAACTTCCCACCATTGGTATTCGAATTTGACGAAAAATTGAACGTTGTAAAAGAATACTATCTTGGAAAGTAAGATAGCGTGATTTGTTATCAATCATAGAAAGCTGACTTCGGTCAGCTTTTTTTGTTCATCGCAAACCTAGCCGCTTTTGGGTTTTCAGGGTCTCCTAAAAATGTTATAATAGAGTGTTACTAAATTGGGTTCCATTAGCCCTGAAAGGAAAAGAAACATGACAAAATCATTCTACATCACAACCCCTATCTATTACCCATCTGGTAAATTGCATATTGGTTCAGCATACACAACGATCGCCTGTGACGTCTTGGCGCGTTACAAACGTATGATGAACTATGATGTTTTCTACCTGACTGGTCTTGATGAGCACGGTCAAAAGATCCAGCAAAAAGCTGAAGAAGCTGGCATTACGCCGCAGGCTTATGTAGATGGGATGGCTGTTGGAGTGAAAGAACTCTGGCAATTACTCGATATCTCATACGATAAATTCATCCGTACGACAGACGATTACCATGAAAAAGTGGTGGCCCAGGTCTTTGAACGCTTGCTGGCTCAAGACGACATCTACCTTGGTGAATACTCTGGTTGGTATTCAGTATCTGATGAAGAGTTCTTTACAGAAAGCCAATTGGCTGAGGTATACCGTGATGAGAATGGCAAGGTCATCGGTGGGGTGGCCCCATCAGGCCACGAAGTAGAATGGGTTTCTGAAGAATCTTATTTCCTTCGCCTCAGCAAATACCAAGACCGCTTGGTTGAGTTTTTCAAATCCCAACCAGACTTCATCACTCCAGATGGCCGTCTCAATGAAATGTTGAAAAACTTCATCGAGCCAGGTTTGGAAGACTTGGCAGTATCTCGGACTACCTTTACCTGGGGAGTACAAGTTCCATCCAATCCTAGACACGTTGTCTACGTTTGGTTTGATGCTCTGCTTAACTATGTGACAGCTCTTGGTTACAGTCAAGAGGATCATGAAAACTTTGACAAATTCTGGAACGGAACCGTCTTCCACATGGTCGGAAAAGACATCCTTCGTTTCCACTCCATCTACTGGCCGATCCTTCTCATGATGTTGGATATCAAATTGCCAGAACGTTTGATTGGCCATGGTTGGTTTGTCATGAAAGACGGTAAGATGTCTAAGTCTAAAGGAAATGTCATCTACCCTGAAATGTTGGTGGAACGCTTCGGCTTGGATCCGCTTCGTTACTACCTCATGCGCAGTTTGCCAGTTGGTTCAGATGGTACCTTTACACCAGAAGACTACGTGGCTCGTATCAACTATGAATTAGCCAATGACCTTGGAAACCTCCTCAACCGGACGGTAGCCATGATCAATAAATACTTTGGTGGTCAAGTTCCGGCTTATGTCGAAAATGTCACTGCATTTGATGCAGATTTGGCCAAGGTGGTTGAAGAAAACATCGCTGAATACCACAAGCAAATGAACGCGGTTGATTACCCACGCGCTTTAGAAGCTGTATGGAACATTATCTCTCGTACCAACAAGTACATCGATGAGACTGCTCCTTGGGTCCTCGCTAAAGAAGATGGTGACAAGGAACAATTGGCAGCGGTAATGGCTCACTTGGCAGCCAGCCTTCGTGTCGTGGCTCACCTGATCCAACCATTTATGATGAATACCTCAAATGCCATCATGGAACAATTAGGCTTGGGCTTGGACTTCGATCTTGAAAACTTGACCTTAGCTGGCTTCCCAGAAAATGTTACAGTGGTTGCCAAAGGAACTCCAATCTTCCCACGTCTGGACATGGAAGAAGAAATTGCCTACATCCAATCGCAAATGACTGCTGGTAAACCACAAGAAAAAGAATGGATTCCAGAAGAAGTGGAACTCAAGTCTGAAAAAGATGAGATCAAGTTTGAAGAATTTGACAAGGTTGAAATCCGTGTCGCAGAAGTCAAAGAAGTGGAACGCGTCGAAGGATCTGACAAGTTGCTTCGCTTCCGTTTAGATGCAGGAGATGGTGAAGATCGTCAAATCCTCTCTGGTATCGCGAAATTCTATCCAAATGAACAAGAATTGGTCGGCAAGAAACTTCAAATCGTGGCCAACCTTAAACCACGTAAGATGATGAAGAAATATGTCAGTCAAGGCATGATTCTTTCCGCAGAACACGGGGATCAATTAACAGTCTTAACAGTTGATCCATCTGTACCAAATGGAAGCATCATTGGCTAAACGATAATTGTATATGAAAAGCACTCCCGCGGGAGTGCTTTTACTGTATCTATATAGTTCCCATCATTGAGTTTTACAAGGATGGTAGATGAGTTCTATTTGTCATGAATGTTAATGGAGACTTCCGCAGTGAGAAAAGAGTCTGAAACATTTTCGTTTCAAACTCTCAGAAGATTTGAGACAGTGGGATCAAATCTTAGGTATGGAATCCCAAAGGGATACGCTACCGTCCGTCCTCACCCAAGAAAAGTCTCCGAATATAGTTCCTATTCATCAGGCCGGTATTCCAGGATATCTCCTGGCTGGCAGTCGAGTTCTTTACAGATGGCTTCAAGGGTGGTGAAGCGGATGGCTTTGGCCTTGCCGGTCTTGAGAATGGAGAGGTTGGCTGTCGTGATGCCGATTTTGTCGGCTAGCTCATTGGATTTCATTTTTCGCTTGGCCAGCATGACATCTAGATTGACGATAATCATGGTCCCCTCCTTAAATGGTTAGCTCATTTTCTTCAGCAATTTCAATCCCTCTCTCTAAAATCTTGCCAAGGACCCAGACAATTGGGACGGTAAGGAGAAGTCCCGTGTTAAAGGTCAATCGGAAGGTGAAGGGAAGGAGATAAGCATTGCCACTGGTTTCAAGTGTGCCAGACATAAAGGACAAGACCAAGAGAATCTTCCAAGCTCGATTGCAAAGATCAATGTTGGAGTGAGAAAAGATCTTTTCTTGGTAGAGATTTTGGAGGAAGCTGCGAATGGTGATGAGAAGGTAAATATAGATAGCGCTTGAGGCTAGTGGGAAGAGCAACTGCCAGAGAGGTTGCGGATGTTGGGGAAAGAGCTGGATGCCATTGATATCAAAGGACAAGCGTCCAGTTTGAACGATCTCCTTAAACACTCCCATCCGGGAAAGCAGGTGGATGACCAGTGCTACCAAGGTCATAAAGCCACAGAAGTAAATGAAAGCCGTTAAGACTTCAATGACATCTTTTAAGGTTTTTGAGTTTTTCATCGCAAGCCTCCTTGAAGTTAATTTATTTTTCACTTATAGTATACTCCTTATAAAAAATAAGTCAATAAAAAAGTATCGAAAAACGATAAAAAAATAATGATAAACAAAATATTGTTTTTGCAAAACAGGTATTCTTTGTTAAGACTTTAAAAAAGTCTCAAGCTGGAAAACCACTACATAGAGGGGAATTTTACTATACTGTCGATTTAGGGTATACTAGTGTAAAGATCTTATTCCATGGAGGTAGTAAAATGAATCTAAAATGGAAGAAAAAATACCTAGGGCCGATTTTGGGACTGGTCGGAGCAGCTGTTCTGATCGGTGGGGTCTATCTCTACTCTAGTTCCAACATCCAACCAGACCATCAAAAGGAATTTAACCAGACCAGCAAGAAGGTCACCAAGCCAAAAGAAAAAGCCATTGACTTGAGTGGCGATTATGTCTCCAATGAACGGGACGAAGCCAAAATCGAGAAAAAAGGCAAGGCCTGGAAGATCGATTACCAAACGGCTGACGGCAAGGTAGCTGCTGAATTTAGCACGGATTGGAAGGTCGAAGGGTCTAATAAGGTTTCGACAGGCAAGATGAAAAAGTCCGATGGCAATACCGATTTTACAGTCACTGTTCGCGTCTTCAAATATAAGACGGATAAGAAGCCTTTGATTACGGTGACCATGTCTGACAAAAATCCTGACCACGAGATGGTCTTTGCCAACAGGGAGGATTTCTTCAAATCGACAGATCCAAATGATGTTATCCTTGATGGCAATCTTTCACCGTTTGAGGGTGCCTATTCCAATGATGCCTATGAAAAGGAAATCGCCGATTCCGGTTTTAAACTCTATGGCTATACTCCAGAAGAGTATTACCAAAACAAGACCAACGCCTTTCCAAGCATTGTAAATGGTGAGACCGGCTGGACTTTCTGGAGTGGAGGTACTCGGGCGAGTTACCTGCTCAATAAAGAAAAAGAGCCCAAGAAGCGAAAAGGCTATTATGAAGTTTATTTCACTGGGGCCAATGCGACTGCGATCCAAGGGCAGGAGCAAATCTTGTACTTGATCCCGCCAGGTGTGACAGGTCCTGATGGAGTGGCTTCCCAAGAACGTCGGATTCTCTTTGGAGATGTGGCCTTTCGGGATTACCATCTAGAGTGGTGGAAAGCTTATCCGCAACCGAAAAAAGAGAAAGACTTGGATATTGCGGCCATTAACGGAGGCGACTTCTCAAGCTTAGCTGGAACCTGGCGCAATGGCAAAGGTGCTGAGATCGTCATCCAAGCAGACGGAAAAGTCAAGGGCCAAGGCAGCCTCAAGGCTGTTGCGGACTCGGATAAGAAAAGCAAGATCCCTTATGTTGAGATGAAGATGGGTGAGACTGGTGCTGCGATTGGACTTCTGAAAATCGGGTTCCAAAATCCAGATGGAGACCAGTCTGATACCAGCAAGCCACGTCTGGTGCTCACTCAATCTGCAGGAAACTACCCAGCTGATCAATATTTCTACCGTCAATAAAAGAGAGTGGGACAGAAATCGGTAATTCGTTAGAATTCGATTTCGTCGTCCCACCTCCGCA
>NZ_JUPI01000139.1 GCF_001074805.1 Streptococcus parasanguinis
CGGAGGTGGGACGACGAAATCGAATTCTAACGAATTACCGATTTCTGTCCCACTCTCTTTTTTCATTTTTACTGGCTGAGATTTTTTCTTAGTAAAATAATTTAAAATATATAATTTCCTTTATTAATTTGGTAAAATAAACGTAATTACTAATGACTGAAATGGATTATAAGTTATGCATATAGATCGAAAAATTCAATTGGGTGAATTATATAAGGAACTAAGAATTGCCAGAGGCTTAAAACAAAAGGATGTTGCTAGGAAAGGATTGAGCATAGCACAATTGTCTAAATTTGAAAATGGGCAAACGATGTTAAGTGCTGATAAATTATTAATAGCGATAGAATCAATCCACATGACTTTTGAAGAGTTTGGCCATAAATTAAATAATTATGAATTACCTAAAGATATTATTTTAGGTAAGAAGATATCCACTTTATTTTTGAAACAGGATATTAAAGGATTAGAGTATCTATTAACCGAAGTATTACAGAGTGAAGAGACGGATCGATATCAAAGAATTCAGTCATTCATTATTGAAAATGCGATACATTCATTAGATCAAAACTATGAAATAAATATAGAAGATAGAAAAGTATTGGTAGATTATCTATTTTCAATTGAATCTTGGACATGGTTTGAATTATATGTATTTGGAAATACAATGACTTTAATTTCAGATGAAGATCTATTATTTTTTGGGGATCAGCTTGCGGAAAGGACTAAAGATTATAATTTTCTTAAACACAATTTAAGTTCTTTAAAATTAACGTACATAAATTTAATTGGTGAATTAATTTTAAGAAAAATTGATACTCAAGTTCCATTGTTTATACTCGAGCTAGAAAAGCTTCTTTTCCCATATGATATGCTAGAAATCATGTTGTTAAAATTTTTAAAATTAGTAAATGGTTATTTAAAGTCAAAAATTTCTAAAAAGGAAATTAAACAGTTTATAGAGTCTCTTCGAGTTGTTGGTGATAGTCAACTGATTAATATTTTAGAGGTGAAATTGGACCAGTTTGGGATACATATAAATTAGGCAAAAGATTAGATGTATGAGATAGGATATTTCATATTTGAAACTCTGTTAAATATTTAAAATTTAGTAGTAAACTATATTTAGATATAACAATTAAATCCTTCGATATTTTGTTAATTCATATAGAAGAATAAAATAATTCTAATAATAAATATTTTTATTAGAATTTAAGTCATGTCTATTAAGTATCTACTAAGAAGGTATTGCAGATGAAAGTCTTTTTTAGAAATATTTTTTTTAGGAATCTGGTGTTGTCTAGTTTCTTCGATGATTTAGGATCAACTATTTATAATCTTGTTTTTGTGGTTTTTGCAGCAAGTATGGCGAATAGTAAATTGGCGGTTGGTGTAGCGAGTTTTATACAATATATTCCAACGATTTTTGCTCTTTTTATTGCAATGCAGGCTGACAAAACAAAGAATAAGAAATTGTGGTTGCTATTATTAGGATATATACAAGCAGTATTATTTATTATGGTTGCGTTCTTATCGAAAGAAAATTCATGGCTAGTTTTCTCAATTGTATGTTTCATTAACATCCTATCAGATTGTATTGCAGAGTACAGAAGAGGCCTAGTGTTACCTATGTTTCAGTCCCACATTCCCGAAGAAGAACTGATGGAAGCGTACTCTTTTGATCAAGTAATTAGTCAAATAACTTTGATTTCTGGTCAAACTTTGGGAGTTTGGTTACTAACGATTTCTCATAATAATTTCTTCTTTTTAGCTACAATAAATGCTATAAGTTTCTTATTATCATCGATGGTGTTGCTTAAAATTCAAAGACAATTGACACATCCAGAAGTTAATTATTCACCAGAAAATGGGTTTATCTCACAAATTAAGAACCTTTACAAAAATAGTAAAAGTATATTTAAATATCAAGAGAAAGTACGTTTTGGTCTAATGATTTTTTCAATTTTAGGATTAAATTCGCTAGGCGGTGCTATTTTAATAATGTACAATTTGAAATTTACAGAAATAACTCCCTTTGGTTTATCTTTTGCTCAGTCGGTGTTTTTACTTCAAACAATATTATTTGTTTCAGCCCTAATTGGTGGAATGACCCCTAATGATTATTTTTCTAAGCTTTCACTTATTAAAATACTTCAAATAGATAGTGGATTATTAATTTTAATAGGAATATGTGGTTGGATAAATGGTTTGGAAATTATTTCCTTTAGTGTGTTGGCATTTATGATGTATCTTAGTAGTAAGGTAAATCCCAAATTAAATAGTCTATTAATGGCAAAACTTCCACCGGAAATTCTTGCACAAACTAGTAGTTTTTTTAAGGTTATATCAGTATTATCAATGCCATTAGCAACTATTTTGTTTACAAGTTTATCCATTTGGAACTTTCAGTTTGCTTGGGGTGCATTCATATTATTATCTATTGTGGTATTTGTACTTTCCTTATTTTCTAATAAATCGGTTACTAGTGACTAAGACTAGTTTGCAAGATTTAAATGTTGAATAAAAAGGTACGTGTGTTTGATTTTTCTAAATTTTGAAAACAAGAGAAAACTGCTGAAAGCGTTTGAAATGATTCTTAAAATCAAGTATAATAAAACTAATAAAAGCATAGGAGAACTTGTTATGGCTGTTAAAGATTTTATGACACGTAAAGTGGTTTACATTAGTCCAGATACGACAATTGCTCATGCGGCAGATTTGATGCGCGAACAAGGCTTACACCGTTTGCCGGTCATTGAAAATGATCAATTAGTTGGCTTGGTGACAGAAGGTACGATTGCAGAAGCAAGTCCATCTAAAGCAACAAGCTTGTCTATTTTTGAGATGAACTATCTGTTGAACAAAACCAAGGTCAAAGATGTGATGCTTCGTGATGTCATTACCGTCTCAAAATTTGCTAGCTTAGAAGATGCGACCTACCTCATGTATAAGAACAAGGTGGGAATTCTTCCAGTCGTAGACAATGAGCAAGTATCCGGTGTCATCACGGACCGTGATATTTTCCGTGCCTTCCTTGAAGTATCCGGTTATGGAGAAGAAGGAGTCCGTGTACGCTTCGTGACGGAAGATAAGGTTGGCGTTCTAGAACAAATCATTCACTTGATTGTAGAAGAAGGGTATAACATCGCAAATACAGTCAATATCCCAACCAAAGACGATCGTGTCGTCATCGAAGTTCAAATTGATGGGGTGACAGATCTAGAAGGGATCCGTACTAAATTTGAAGCCAACGGTTTGAAAGTCGATGAAATCATTCGAACAACCGCAAAAGCTATTTAATAAAAAATCAGGCTGGATGACAATCCAGTCTGATTTTTCTATTAACGGGTAATGGGTTGTTTTTCTTTATCTAAAGTGAAGCCTTCGCCGAGAATTTCATGGGCTTCGGAAATAGTGATAAAGGCGAATGGATCAATACGATTGATGATGTCTTTCATTTGTTTCATCTCATTCCGCGAAACGACACAGTAAACGATATCCAGGTCCTTACGGCTGTAATAGCCCATCCCACGGATAAAGGTAATCCCGCGACCCAGATCGTCAGATACCTTTTGGGCAATTTCTTCTGGTTTAGATGTAACGATGAGGAAGCCTTTTCCAGCGAAACCACCTTCTCCAATCAAGTCGATCACAAGGGTGTCAATCAGGATGAAGAAGAGAGTATACATGGCGGTACGGACATCTTGGAAGACTACGACAACAGTTGTCAGAACAATGGCATCTACAATTAACATGAGTTTTCCCATACTGAGGGAAGTGTATTTATTAAAGATGCGAGCGAGGATATCTGTTCCTCCAGTGGTTCCTCCAGCATTGAAGATGATCCCTAGCCCCAAACCAAGCACAACCCCTGAGGCAATACAGGCAAGGAGAATATCTCCTTTAAAGGCGTCAAAGATGAAGTGATGGTAGCGGTGGCTGAGGGGCATGGCTTCAAAAATAGCCATCCAAGCCGAAACCGAAAAGGTCCCCAGTAAGCTCAGATAAAGAGATTTCTTGCCCAGCAGCTTCCAAGCCAGAACGAAAAGAGGGATATTGATCAGCAAGTTCATGATGGATACAGGGATTTTGAAGAGGTAATAGGTGATCAAGGTAATCCCTGTTGCTCCTCCTTCATAGAAGTGAAAGGGAATGACCAAAAAATAGATCCCAAATGAAAAAATGCCGGCCCCCAAAATGATAGCCAGAATATCTTTAAATTTAAACATGATAGGTTGTCTCCTAAAACTTTATAAGAATATTGTAACAAAAAAGTGAAAAAATGAAAATGACTTTGAAAAATTTTCTCTCCTAAAATACAAGATTTTTACCCTTATTTTTGGTAAAATAAAAAGAAGAAAAACAGAAAGAGGATACTATGGTAAACGGTACATTAATTTCATTTGAAGGTCCAGAAGGAGCGGGAAAATCATCGGTCCTAGAAGCCATTTTGCCTCTACTTGAAGAAAAAGGAATCCCTTTTATTACAACTCGTGAACCAGGTGGTGTCGACATTGCCGAAAAGATCCGCCAAGTCATTTTGGATCCAGACCATACTAGTATGGATGCCAAGACCGAGTTGTTGCTCTATATTGCTAGTCGCCGGCAGCATTTGGTGGAACGTGTCTTGCCAGCCCTTGCAAGTGGGAAGGTTGTCTTGATGGACCGCTTTATTGACAGCTCGGTGGCTTATCAAGGGTATGGTCGCGGTCTGAGTGTAGAAGACATCGAGTGGCTCAATCAATTCGCGACAGATGGTCTTAAGCCAGACCTAACCCTTTACTTTGATCTGGATGTCGAAGAAGGGCTCGCACGAATTGCGAAAAACCAGGAGCGGGAAGTCAATCGTTTGGATTTGGAAGGATTGGAACTTCACCAAAAGGTCAGACAAGGTTATTTAGCCTTGTATGAAAAGGAACCAGAGCGCATCGTGAAAATCGATGCCAGTCAATCCTTTGAAGCAGTCTTTACGGATGTCTTAGCTGTTTTAGAAAATCGCTTGGGGACATTGAAATGAATCTAGAAGAGATCCAACAGCTCCAACCAGAATTGGTGGAGCGCTTCACCCAGATCCTAGAACACAAACAGCTCAGTCATGCTTATCTTTTTACAGGTTCGTTTGCCAGTTTTGAGATGGCCCTCTTGCTAGCTCAAAGTCAATTTTGTGAAGATTTGCAGGGAGTCTGGCCTTGTGGCAAATGCCGTTCCTGCCGCTTGATTGCTGAAGAAGAATTCTCAGATGTGAAGATCGTGCGTCCAGTCAACCAGATCATTAAGACTGAGCGTATTCGCTCGC
The DNA here is from genome assembly GCF_001074805.1 of Streptococcus parasanguinis. Taxonomy (GTDB): domain Bacteria; phylum Bacillota; class Bacilli; order Lactobacillales; family Streptococcaceae; genus Streptococcus; species Streptococcus parasanguinis_A. The sequence goes on from NZ_JUPI01000139.1 coordinate 5,294, forward strand.
TGGTTCAAGACTTTTCTCAATCAGGATTTGAAGGAAGTCGGCAGGTCTTTATCGTCCAAGATGCGGATAAGATGCACACCAATGCGGCCAACTCTCTCTTGAAAGTTATGGAAGAGCCCCAGAGTGAGATCTATCTCTTCTTGTTGACATCCGATGAAAACTTGATTTTACCGACCATCAAGAGTCGGGCCCAGCAGGTCCATTTTCCCAAAAAGCAAGCCTACCTTACCGAACGTCTAGAAAAAGAAGGTTTGATTAAATCGCAGGCAAGTCTAGTAGCTCGATTTAGTTTTAGTCTTGAAGAGGCAGAGCAGCAAAAAAAGAATGCTACTTTTTTTGAGTTGGCGAAAGTTTGTAATCAGTTCATCGAATGTTGTCACTCCAATTTGAATAGCGCCTATTTGGAAGTGACCCGATTGGTGAGCTTAGCAGATGATAAGGAAAAACAAAGCCAGGCTTTTCGTTTGATGGAGTTGGCTTTAGAAGAGCAGTTGCGCTTGAGCAGATCCCAGAAGCTGCTGGAAAAATTGAGTCTTGCTCGCACCATGTGGAAGGCCAATGTTTCTTTTCAAAATGCTCTAGAATATATGGTTTTGAGCTTAGAAAGTTAAGGAGTCAGAATGAATAAAAAAGAATTATTTGATGCTTTAGACGGCTTTTCTCAGAATTTGTTGGTCACCTTGGCTGAAGTCGAAGCCATCAAGAAAAATTTGAAACAAGTCATCGAAGAAAATACAGCTCTTCGCTTAGAAAATGATAAATTGAGAGAGCGTTTGGGGGAAGTTGAGAAGACCGCATCCGCAAAGTCACAACACCATGGCCGTGAAAATTTGCAACGCATTTACAATGATGGTTTTCACATTTGTACTTATTCCTACGGCCAACGCCGTGAGAACGATGAAGAGTGTATGTTTTGTGACGAGTTGTTATTTAGGGAGTAAGCATGCAGATCCAACGAAGTTTTAAAGGGGAAAAGAAAACAGGGGTCCTTTACCTAGTCCCAACACCGATCGGCAATCGTGAAGATATGAGTTACCGCATGGTCCAGACCTTAAAGGATGTGGACTTGATCGCAGCTGAGGATACCAGAAATACAGGCCTCTTGCTCAAGCATTTTGAGATTAGGACTCCCCAGACTAGCTTTCATGAACATAATGCCCAGGAGAAAATTCCAGATCTGATCGCCCATTTAGAATCTGGAAAAGATTTGGCGCAGGTCTCAGATGCAGGACTCCCAAGTATCTCTGACCCTGGTCATGATTTGGTCAAGGCAGCGATTGAACGCGAGATTCCTGTCGTAGCTGTTCCTGGTCCAAGTGCAGGGATTACTGGCTTGATTGCCAGTGGCCTAGCCCCTCAACCTCATATTTTTTATGGCTTTCTGCCTCGCAAAGAGGGACAGCAAAAGGCCTTTTTCCAAGAAAAAGTGGCCTATCCGGAGACACAGATCTTTTATGAATCGCCCCATCGGGTGAAGGCGACCTTAGAGAATATGTTGGCTGTCTATGGGGATCGTCCGGTTGTCTTGGTTCGTGAATTGACCAAGATCTACGAAGAATATACTCGCGGCAGCATTTCAGAGTTAGTCGCATTTCTGGAAGAAAATTCCCTCAAAGGGGAGTGCCTCTTGATCGTTGAAGGAGCCAAAGAAGAAGAGTTAGACCTAGAAGAGGTCGACTTGATCCAAGAGGTCGATACCTTGGTCCAAGAGGGGATGAAGAAGAATCAAGCAATCAAACAGGTCGCCAAACAATACGGCCTGCAAAAGAGTGAGCTTTATGCTCGTTACCATCAAGAGTAGGAAAGGTTGGAAGCAGGATGGAAATTAGAATGGCTTATCCAAATGAGATCCAGCGAATTATGGAAATCATCCAAGATGCTAAGGAAAGCTTGGCTCAAAGACAGGTCGATCAGTGGCAGGATGGTTATCCAGATGAAGAGATCATTTTTGAGGATATTCTAGAAAGTCGTGGTTATGTGGCCGTTGAAGATCAGGAAATCGTCGCTTATGCAGCCGTCCACAAGGGAAATGAAGCGGCCTATAATGAGATTTACGATGGCAAGTGGGAGCATGACAACTATATGTATGTTACCTTTCATCGTGTCGCTGTGGCTAAAGAAGCTGCTGGCAAAGGGGTGGCTCAGACCTTCCTTCAAGGTTTAATTGAAGGAGAAAAAGGGCCTGATTTCCGTTGCGATACCCACCCAGATAATCTGGTCATGCAACATTTGCTTGAAAAATTAGGCTACCATTATTGTGGAAAGGTCCCAATTGATGGCGTCCGTCTGGCTTATCAAAAGATCAAACGAAAAGCAGAAACCAGTTTGTTCCAAGTGGTCTCAGAAGAGGACCGCTGGGACCAAAGAGCAGAAGCGGCCTACAATGACACTCTATCTTAAACAATTCTATGAGAGCCCTATGGGACTTCTTTCGATCATTGTCAGTAAGGAAGGCCTTGTAGAGCTTGATTTTTATGATCCGAAAGAAGATGCACCTGATCCTTTTGGGGCGCTGGAGCAGTTCCATCCCTACCATGAGAAGGTGAAGGAGTGGTTGGACCATTATTTTGCGGGAGATCCAATTCCCATCAGCTTTCCATTAGCGCCAAAAGGCACAGCTTTTCAAGAGCGGGTATGGCAGTTGTTGCGAGAGATCCCCTATGGTGAGACCAAGACCTATGGGCAGCTTGCCCAGGATCTTTCTTGTGGTTCTGCTCAGGCCGTGGGACAAGCTGTTGGGCGCAATCCCTTGACAATTCTAGTCCCTTGTCACCGCGTGATGGGAAAAAATGGAGAATTGACAGGCTATGCGTCTGGACTCGATCATAAACGCTGGCTCTTACAACACGAAGGAATTACCTGGAAGGAGAAATGAAATCGATGTATACCTTTATTGAATACCCAAAATGTTCGACTTGTCGAAAGGCTAAATCAGAATTGGACGGTCTCCAATGTGAGTTTCAGAGCCAAAATATTGTAACCGAAACACCGACTAGTCAAGAATTACAGGATTGGATAGCAGCATCTGGCCTACCGATCAAATCTTTCTTTAATACCAGCGGGATGAAATACCGGGAACTCGGCTTGAAAGATAAGGTAGATCAACTGACAATAGAAGAAGCAGCGGATCTTTTGGCTAGCGACGGTATGCTGATCAAGCGCCCCCTACTTGTCAAAGACGGAAAAGTGGTTCAAGTGGGCTACAGGAAACCATACGCAGACTTAGATTTGTAAAAGAAAAGGGAGTTGGATTTTCTTCAGATCTATAATAAAAGTATGCCAGAAGCTTTCCTTAGGTGAGTACGGACGTCAGCGAACTTCAAAGAAGTTCCATGACTTAGTTTTGAGCCTAAGGTCTCAAAACTCCCGAGTGCTAGACACAATAATGTTTCTAGCACTTTTCTCACGGCGGAAAGTTTCGGTATATTCTTTATGAAATTCATAAGTTAGAACTTATTTTGATTTCTTGACAAAATCGCGTAACCTATCTTACTTATAATTTATTTTTATATATTCTAAAGGGAGTTGGACTCCCTTTTCATTTTGAGTTGAAGATGATATAATCATACGAGTGAAATCAATGAAAGAGAGTCAAGCATGAGTATTTTAGAAGTGAAAAATTTGAGTCACGGTTTTGGGGACCGTGCGATTTTTGAGGATGTGTCTTTCCGTTTGCTAAAGGGAGAGCATATCGGTCTGGTCGGGGCCAATGGTGAAGGAAAATCGACCTTCATGAGCATCGTGACCGGTAAGATGCAACCAGACGAAGGAAAGGTGGAGTGGTCTAAGTATGTGACTGCTGGTTACCTGGACCAACACGCTGTCCTAAAAGAAGGACAAACGGTGCGCGATGTCTTGCGGACAGCTTTTGATGAGTTGTTCACAGCTGAAGCTCGGATCAATGACCTCTATATGGCCATGGCGGAAGACGGAGCTGATGTCGATGCCCTCATGGAAGAGGTTGGAGAACTCCAAGAGCGTCTAGAAAGTCGTGATTTTTATACCTTGGATGCCAAGATCGATGAAGTGGCGCGTGCTCTTGGGGTCATTGATTTTGGGATGGAGACGGATGTGACCTCCTTGTCAGGTGGGCAACGGACCAAGGTTCTCTTGGCCAAACTCCTCCTTGAAAAACCGGATATCTTGCTACTTGACGAGCCGACCAACTACTTGGATGCAGAGCACATTGATTGGCTCAAGCGCTATTTGCAAAATTATGAAAATGCCTTTGTCCTCATTTCCCACGATATTCCTTTCTTGAACGATGTGATCAACATCGTCTACCATGTGGAAAATCAGCAGTTAACCCGCTATTCAGGAGACTACTACCAATTCCTTGAAGTCTATGAAATGAAGAAGTCGCAATTGGAAGCGGCTTATGAGCGTCAGCAAAAAGAAATTGCTGATTTGAAAGATTTCGTAGCCCGTAATAAGGCGCGTGTGGCTACACGGAATATGGCTATGTCTCGTCAGAAGAAGCTGGACAAGATGGAACTCATTGAGTTGCAAAGTGAGAAACCAAAGCCCTCCTTTGACTTTAAAAATGCCCGGACTCCGGGACGCTTTATCTTCCAGGCGAAGGATCTCCAGATTGGCTATGACCGTCCTTTGACCAAGCCTTTGAATCTAACGTTTGAGCGCAATCAAAAGGTAGCCATCATCGGTGCCAACGGGATCGGGAAAACCACTCTCTTGAAGAGCTTGCTAGGAATCATTCCACCGATCGCTGGAGAAGTAGAACGTGGAGATTACCTAGAACTTGGCTATTTCGAGCAAGAGGTCGAAGGAGGCAATCGTCAGACACCGCTTGAAGCAGTCTGGAATGCCTTTCCGGCTCTCAACCAAGCAGAGGTCCGTGCTGCCCTTGCCCGCTGTGGGTTGACCACCAAGCATATCGAGAGCCAAATCCAGGTGTTATCCGGTGGAGAGCAAGCCAAGGTACGCTTCTGTCTCTTGATGAATCGTGAAAACAATGTCTTGGTACTAGACGAGCCGACTAACCACTTGGATGTGGATGCCAAAGATGAATTGAAACGGGCCCTGAAAGAATACAAGGGATCTATCCTCATGGTTTGCCACGAGCCAGACTTCTATGAAGGCTGGATGGACCAAATCTGGGACTTTAATGAATTAACGTAAACACAAAAAGAGAACCGTATGGTTCTCTTTTCAGATTGAAGTTAAAGACTTCTTAGAAACTTTCCTTAGGTGAGTACGGACGTCAGCGAACTTCGTAGAAGTTCCATGACTAATTATTGAGCCTAAGGTCTCAATAATTCCGAGTGCCTGAAACTGTATTGTTTCAGACACTTTTCTCACGGCGGAAAGTTTCAGTAGATGAATGTCTCAAATAATTATAATTGATTTTATTTACCAATGAATCTATTAGGTAATTTTATGTAAAATGTTTATCAATATTTTAAAAAGAGAACCGCGCGGTTCTCTTTTCATTATTTTTTGAAATTATAGTCTTTTAAGATCTCGATTTTTTCAATCTTGATGTCTGTTTTTGGTTTGTCCTTATCATCAGTTTCGGCAGATGCAATTTTATCGACGACATCCATGCCATCGATGACTTGTCCAAAGACAGTGTAGTTGCCACCATCAAGGGTTGGATTTCCACCATTTTTATAAGCATCGATGATCTTAGCTGGGAAGCGGTCAGTCGGGAGCTTGCTAGAAATATCTTCCTTATTTTGGTTGATATAGAATTGACTACCATTGGTGTTTGGACCAGAATTGGCCATGGCTAGGGCTCCACGAAGGTTGTAAAGGTATGGAGAATACTCATTTTCAAAACCAGTACCTGAATCTTTAGATTTGTCTTTGCCCTTCCAGATAGATTCACCACCTGTACCATCTCCTTTAGGGTCCCCAGTTTGGATCATAAAGTTGTTAATGACACGATGGAAAAGTAAGCCATTGTAGTAGCCTTCTTTTGCATGGGTCAAGAAGTTTTCAACTGCAAGTGGGGCATATTTAGGGAAGAGCTTCACAGTGATGTCGCCTTCAGTCGTTGTGATTTTAACCTCCGCTTCGTCTTCAGCCACGTCAGTTGAAAGTTGTGGGAAGACGGCATTTTCATTGGTCATGGCATCGTTAAAATCTTTGCGCAGTTGTTCTAATTTCTTTTGTTCTTCTTCAATTTTCTTTTGATCTTTTTCACTAGAGCTAGAAGTTGCTGTCTGCTCTGTCTTTTCTTTGCTTGAGCTTGAAGAGTTAGCGTCTGTCTTATTTGACGAACAAGCTGTTAAAGCCAAGCCGGAAAATAATAGTAGGGCAATTAATTTTTTCATATTAATCCTTTCAACACATTAGTCTAACTTCTATTGTACCTTAATTTTGCGATACTTTCAAATCTGGATAAAATTTTTAGTGAAAACACTTTCTTTAAGATTTTCAGCAAATTCGCTTACGAAAAAAATTTTTTTATGATAGACTAATCCAAATTTGAAAAAAAGGAGAAGAAAATGCCTAGAAATTTTAAAGAAGCAATAATTTTTACAATTATGATGTGTGGAATGATGGTCCTCGGGATGTCCATTTGGAACCTTGTTTTGGTTGACCAGTTTAGTTGGAGCCATTTGGCAATGGGCTACCTACCTGGTTTTGTGACCGCCTTTTTATTGGACGTTTTGATTGTGGGACCACTTGTCAAAGGGCTAGCATTCAAATTTTTGAAAGATCATCATAAGCGCTGGCAAAAGATTGTTACTATTTCAGGAGGAATGGTTCTGCTCATGGTAACCTTTATGTCATTGTACGGGTTACTCTATAACCACGTTCCCATTTCACTTACGACCTATCTTGGGGCATGGGGAAGCAACTTTATCATGGCGTTACCCTTGAATTTCCTCATTGTTGGACCGATTGCACGCTTTATTCTTGGACGTTTGCAAAAACCATTTCCAGGAGAAGAGAAGGTGGAAGATTTTGAAGACGATGATGAGATTCCAACCATCATTTAAAAGATGACAGTCAGTAGCTATCTGAACGACAGGTAGATTTTTGAAATTTCCAGAAAACAGATACGCACATTTCCAAAATCCTGTATAATAGGATAACGACAAGAGATTGATCATCAAAAAATAAAATCATCACATTTTGCGAGAGCCCTTTGGTTTGGTATCCTAGGTACTCTCTTTTTTTGCTCCCTTATCAATGGCTTCTATCTATGGAGAATCATGGTTTGTGGCTGCGACATGGCAGATTACGATTTTAGCAGGTCTCCTTCTGAATCCACTTTTTGGCCTAAATCACTAATTAAGAAGGAAGTTGCATATAGGGATGAAATCCGGTATGATGGGAGATAACACTAAAAGAGGTATTATCAAATGAGTTATAGCAAATTAAGAAAAAAATATGTCATACTACTTTGGATTGGGATTATCAGTTTATTTGTAGGCCATTTCTATTTATCTAGTCTGTATCTGGATCATCCAGACTTTTATTCGAATACCTTGCTAGTAGTGCTTGGTCTTCTATTTCTTCTTTATGTTTTGATGAATAAATGGTTTGGAAAAGAAGCTCTTAAGATTCTAAATGCTTCGACTGGGATCGATTTTTGGTATGAATGGTCTCAATCGGGAAATCGTGCTAGATTTAGTATAAGCAAACAATCTGCCCGTCTTGCTAGTGTGGTCTATTGCTACATGATCGGAGATTTCTCATCGGCAATCGATCGAATAGAGTATTTACAAAATCAAAATATTGCTAAGACGGATCGTTCATCCCTCCTAGGAATTTTCATAAAATCTTCCCTTCTTTCAGGAAAAGGCATCAGCAAGGAAGAGATTCAGAAGAAGTTTTCTTATATTTCCTTCAAGGATGAGGCGGAAAAAGATGAAGCCCTTCAGAAACAATTGGCTATCTATGACATTCTTGTGGACCAACAACCGAATGATTATTTTGATCATGTGAGCGGTTCACAGGCTTTTCAACGCTTGGAGAATCGTTATTTTAAAGGATTAAATGCCCATTTAAAGGGAGATATGGCGCTGGCTGTTTCTTTATTTGAAGAGATTGCGCAAGAAGATGAGCGTCTGTATTTTGTCCAGATGGCCAAGCAATGGTTAGCGAGTGAACATCACTCTTTATCTTCTCTTATGCCAGATCCAGAGCAGGAGTCTGAGAGACTTTCGACTCTAACAGCTAATCTGCCTTTTCCTGAGGCGGAACTTCCTAAAAAGAAGGGGAAAAAGAAATGGAAATGGTTATTGTTGATTTTTCCGATTCTTTTTGTCGGAGCGATCATCATGAACTTGGTGGAGTCCAATCGGCCAATTAATGGGATCTATTATTTGTCGGTTGATAATATGGAGACAAAAACTGCCTCGCTCAATAAAGAATCCTGGATCAAGATTGATGGAGATCATGTGATAGTAAAGGAGCAGGGTGAGGAGAAGACGTATCCTTTTGATCGAGAAGATATTGAGTTGACCGTTGATGGGAAGCAATATGATGGAATTTTACAATGGGGTTCTCTGTCGCTTTTTGAGCAGTCTGACTCTTCACATGATATTCGCACTTACGTGAGTCGGTACAGCCCGATGTATGACGGCTACGAAAAAGGAACGGTCAGAGTTGAAAAACATTGAAAAGTGACAAACTAGGATTTTTAGGGTTCTTCATTGTGGATATCGGTATAGTGGGAAATAGTCTGCTGCTGACTTCGGAATAGATAGTGAGAGAAAAGTCGAACTTTAAACATGATATTGTGGCTCGGTAGTTTAATGCTAACACCCGTAAGGGTGTTTTCTTTTTGGCTTAAATCACTAATTAAGAAGGAAGTTGCGTAGAGATAGAAAATCCGGTATGATGGAAGATAAGTTGTTTTGTTGGAAAATGAACGAATTCCCTCAAAAACCGTATCATGAATAGGAGGATACAAATTGGATTATAAAACTCTACGAAAAAACTATAGACTCTATATTAGATCTGCGGGCTTGTTGGCAATGCTTCTGATTGTTTGTATAGGATTAGTGGTTAGAGATACTCTTCTTCAGACGGGTGGCGTCTTATTGGTCCTTGCAGGCTTGTTTTTATTCATCCAATGGATCAAGAAGAGCTACACTAACAAGTGCAACACCTTGCTGCATGTAGACTTAGATATAGCTTTTTGGCAGCAATACCTTCAGTTGAACAAGAATGTGAAAAAGCCCATTTTACAGATAGATATGAAGCTAACATCGGTCGCCTATTCTTTTATGATGGGAGATTTCGATGCTGTCATCAAGGAAGCTAGAGAAGCAATCAGTCAGAAGGAACTACCGCAGAAATATAAGAACTTTTTTGAGAGTTATCTCATGCGATCAATCGTCCTTACAGATCCTGATTTGTCTAGAGAAGAGCTAGAGGCTCAGTTAAATGGATTGACCATTACAGACCCTATACTGGCAGAGAAAACAAAAGAGGTCTGTCTCGCTCTTTATGATTTAACCATTGCACACCAAAGCAATGATTATTTTGAAGACTTAAGCAATGACTTCAAGTACCAGCAGTTGGAAATCATCTACTACCAAGCCTTGAATGCTGCTCTCAAAGGAGATCAGCACAGAGCCAATGATCTCTTTCATAAGTTAGTCTCAGAAGATGAGTCGCTCTATATCGTTCGAAAGGCTAAACAATACTTGGAGGATGAAGACAGTCATCTGTAAATCCTCCAATCGAAATAGACATTAATTGAAAGAGCCTGAAAAAATATAAGGAGTTATTGGAAGATAAGAATGAAAAAATCAATCTTTAGGGCCAATTTTTATGAGAGCCGTCGTTTGCGTCACGATGGCTTTATCGATTATATGGTCAGGGACACAAATAGTCGGAAAATCTATACAAAGCCATTTAGTATTGCGAGGAAACTATTTTCATTTTTGGGGATTTTGTTCCTGTTTGGACTATCTGCAATAACCGATTCAAATATTGCATATCAACAGAATGACATGACTGTGAAAACTTGGGGCATCAATTTTTTACCATACTGGTTATTTTTCTTGTGCGGTTTTTTGTGGTATGCCATAAGTAAAGTCAATTGTCGAAAACAATACACTGCAAAAGTTCCATATGTTAGCATTCTAAATGGAAACTTGTATATAATATGGATGATATTGTTTGTTAATTTATTCTTTATTAGTGCTTTTGGGAGAACTTTAACCATTCCTGGTTTACTTGTAATTTATTCTCTAATTGGAATTATTGATGGGATGATTATTCGAAAAAGAATATCTTCAATTCGAACTCGATTATATGAAAAACAAACTGATAATGGTTCTCAATCTAAACAAATTCAATTAGTTACAGGATTTGCTGGAGGAATTGTTGCAATTTGGATGGTTTTAAAATTCTTTTTTCCACAAATCGGAGAAGTTAGAACCGATATTATAGGTGTAGTATCAGTGATTGGTATGATATTTCTAATGAATGTGATATTTTTGGGTATGTATTTTATACTACTTTTACCCCATTCACTGTATGGTTACTATCGAAATAAATATTCAGAAGAATATCGCGAGTTTGAAGGAAAATCGCTGGAAGAATGGTATGGGAAGAAATACCTGAAGAAACACAAGGAGTTATTAAATAATGAATAAGAATTTTAACGAGATGTCGTTTGATGAATTGAAATGCTACCGTAGAGAAGGTTTTTGGAGATCTTTGGGACTATTGCTGGTCATTATTTTGGTGATTACGGGTATGGTCCTGATGGAGGTGAACCGCGTTTCTCCGTCGAATCAGAATCGTTTTCGAGTTATTGGGTTGACTACGGTCATTGCGCTCTTTGGCTACCTTATGCCTCTGATGGCAGCAAATCGTGTGATGCGAGACCATCCGGATTGGGTTAAGAAATCAGGGGTTCGAGCAAACATTCCCTTGCCGATGGCTTGGCATGTCAAAAGACTTTGCATCCTTGGAGCGAGTCTCTTGGTGATTGGAATAGGATTTGCCTCGCTATACAAACCACAAGTCCAGCAGACAAATGTACAAGATCAAATCGATATCATTCAAATGGATAACGAATTGGAAAGAGAGCAAAAGGTCGATCAAGTTCTAGATACCATCACACCGGAGGATAAAAAATCTGAATAAGATCCATTTTGGAATTTGAACATCATTGAATATCGTTCTAAACAGCTCTAAAGAACAGTGCCCACTCGGTGCTGTTTTTCTGCTTTCTGCTACAAATTTGTGAAAGTGATTTTACTAGAGAACTAGCTTGGAAATGTGATATAATAAAGGTTATGGCAAACAATAATCAATCAAAAAAAACACGGTCGACAAGACGACTGTCCAAAGCAGAATTAGAAAGAAAAAAAGCAATTCATCGCATGATTGCGACCATTCTGATTAGTCTGGTCTTAATTTTTGCGGCCTTGAAATTGGGAGCAGTAGGGGTCTTGGCATACAACTTGATCCGACTATTTGTTGGGAGTTTGGCTTACTTGGCTATTTTAGCGACCTTTTTCTACCTTTATGCCTTTAAATGGCTGGATAAACACGAAGGGGTGATTTCAGGCTTCCTAAGCTTCTTTGCTGGGATTCTCCTGATGTTTCAGGCCTTCTTTGTATCTTCGCTTCATTTAGACAATAATGGAATCAAGGTTACCTTTTCAAGAATCATGGCAGACTTGATTCATCTGCGGGTGGAGAGTTTTGCGGGTGGTGGTATGATCGGTGCCCTTCTTTATGCTCCGATTTCCTTCCTATTTTCAAATATTGGCTCTTATTTTATCGGTCTTCTCTTTATTGGATTGGGGATCCTCTTGATGAGTCCCTACTCCATCTATGATTTGTTTGAAAAGGGCTCCGAAGCCTTCCATGCTTCTATGGAAAAACGCAAAGAGCGTCGCGAGCAGAAATTCCTTGAAAAAGAAGCGAGAGCTGCTGAGGAAGCTGCTGCAGCTGAAAGAGAGCAAGAAGAAGCAAGAGCTGTTCTTCCAACTCCCCTTTCTATGGAAGGGCATCCTGTGGATCCTGAAACAGGAGAAGTGATGGCGGAAGAGCCTGTCACAGAGTCTTTCCCAGAAGCAGAAATTGTTGCACCAGTAACACCAGAAATCTACCTGCCAGATGAAGAATGGCCGGAAGAGCCTGAAGCATACGAAGAGCTTCCGGAAGTCGAAGAATTCGAGGACGATGGGGAAGAGGTTCAAGTGGATTTCACACCTAAGGAACTCCTCCAGTACAAGCTTCCAACGATTGATCTCTTCGCACCTGACAAGCCCAAAAATCAATCCAAAGAGAAAAACATCGTTCGCCAGAACATCCGCATTTTGGAAGAGACCTTTGCAAGCTTTAACATCAAGGCGACAGTGGAGCGGGCGGAGATCGGTCCTTCTGTTACCAAGTATGAGGTCAAGCCGGCTGTTGGTGTGCGGGTCAACCGCATCTCCAATCTAGCAGATGATTTGGCCTTGGCCTTGGCAGCTAAGGATGTGCGGATCGAAGCGCCGATTCCAGGGAAGTCTCTGGTCGGGATTGAAGTGCCCAACTCAGAGATTGCGACCGTTTCCTTCCGTGAATTGTGGGAGCAGTCCAAAACTGATCCTGCCAAACTCCTTGAGATTCCTCTTGGGAAGGCTGTAGATGGTTCTGCTCGGACCTTTGATTTGGCCCGGATGCCCCACCTCTTGGTAGCTGGTTCTACCGGATCTGGTAAGTCAGTAGCGGTTAATGGGATCATTTCGAGTATCTTGATGAAGGCCCGTCCGGACGAAGTCAAATTTATGATGGTCGATCCTAAGATGGTGGAGCTTTCTGTTTACAATGATATTCCTCACCTTTTGATTCCAGTGGTGACCAACCCACGCAAGGCTAGTCGGGCCCTGCAGAAGGTCGTTGATGAGATGGAAAATCGCTATGAGCTCTTCTCGAAAGTGGGCGCTCGGAATATTGCTGGCTTTAATGCCAAGGTGGCTGAGTACAATGCCCAGTCTGAGATGAAGCAAGTACCACTTCCATTGATTGTGGTCATTGTCGATGAGTTGGCAGACTTGATGATGGTCGCAAGTAAAGAAGTGGAAGATGCCATTATTCGCCTTGGACAAAAGGCGCGTGCGGCTGGGATCCACATGATCCTTGCAACCCAACGGCCATCGGTTGACGTTATCTCAGGTTTGATCAAGGCCAATGTGCCTTCCCGTGTCGCTTTTGCGGTATCATCTGGGACCGACTCACGGACCATCTTGGATGAAAATGGGGCAGAGAAACTACTCGGTCGCGGAGACATGCTCTTTAAACCGATCGATGAAAACCACCCGATTCGTCTGCAAGGCTCCTTTATCTCAGATGACGATGTGGAGCGGATTGTCAACTTTGTCAAGGAACAGGCAGAAGCCGATTATGATGATGCTTTTGATCCAGGCGAAGTATCGGAGTCGGACTTTGACGGAAGCATGGGTGGCTCTGATGAAGGCGATCCTCTCTTTGAAGAGGCCAAGGCGCTCGTGGTTGAAACTCAAAAAGCCAGTGCTTCGATGATTCAGCGCCGCTTGTCAGTTGGCTTTAACCGAGCGACTCGCCTCATGGAAGAGTTGGAAGCAGCCGGTGTGATTGGACCTGCTGAAGGAACCAAGCCTCGGAAAGTATTGCAACAATCATAAGGATAGGGAAAAAGGGCGCTTGTCCCACTCCCTTTTCTTTTTATAGAAAATAGAAAGTAGGACCAGATGAAGTTAGACATGATTCATCATATTGCCATCATTGGACGGGATCGCGATGCCATGTTGCATTTCTATGTTGACCAGTTGGGCTTTGCGATTGTCAGTGAATATGACCGTCCTGAACGCGGAGATATCTTGATCAATCTCCGTCAGGGCCAGCTGACGTTAGAACTCTTCATCAAACCGACGGCCCCAGAACGGCCTAAGCTTCCCTTGCCCGAGCATGCGGGACTGCGTCATCTAGCCTTTAAAGTGGAAGATGTCGAGGTGTATCTAGCTAGATTGGATCAGCTAGGTATTGAGAATACAGGCCTTCGCTATGATGACTTTGATGGTAAGAAAATGGCATTTTTCTTCGATCCAGAAGGATTGCCCTTGGAAATACATGAGTGAGGAAAGCAATGGATAGATTAGAAGGACTCAGTCAGGAAGAAGTAGCGAAAAAGATCCAAGAGGGCAAGCAAAATAAGGTCACAATCAAGACAGAAAAAAGCCTAGGACAGATCATTCGAGACAATGTCTTTACCTACTTTAATCTGATATTTTTGATTTTGGCTATTTTGCTGGTAGCAGTGAAATCTTGGAACAATCTCTTGTTTGTCCCGATTGTCGTGGTCAACTCTTTAGTTGGTATTGTGCAGGAAGTCCGCTCTAGACGGATCTTGCGTCAGATGCAATTTCTACACATGAGTGAGGCGATCGCTCTTCGCGAAGGCAAAGAAGTCGCTCTACCTATCGATCAGCTGGTGGAGGGTGATCTCGTTCGCTTTCAAGCTGGAGATCAGATCTATGCGGATGGGGTCTTGCTGGAGGGCGAGCTAAAAGTCGATGAATCTCAATTGACAGGTGAAGCTGATGAGGTCAAAAAAGGAGCGCAAGATGCGCTCATGTCAGGTAGCTTTGTGATTGCTGGTCAAGGGCTGGCACGATTGGAAAAAGTGGGGAATGACTCCTACATCAACCAATTGAGCTTGGAAGCCAAGCAGGTCAAGTCCCATGAGGAGTCTGATATGGTTCATGCAGTTAACCGCATCGTAGGGATCATTGGTCTCCTTATCATTCCGCTAGGTTCCCTCCTTTTTCTTCGTAGCTATATTAGCCTAGGCGATAGCCTTAAGCTCAGTGTGACTTCAACAGTCGGAGCCTTGATCGGGATGATTCCAGAAGGTTTGTACCTCTTGATGACCTTGGCACTGGCTCTGGGAGCAGTCAGATTGGCCAAGGAGAAGGTCTTGCTCAATAGCATGAAGGGGATTGAGACCTTATCGCGCGTGGATGTCCTTTGTGTCGATAAGACAGGGACCATTACAGAGCCTGGTATGGAAGTGACAGAGATTCGTCCAGTTAAAGACGTTCACGACTTGGAAGCTCTAGCTCAGTATGTAGAAGCTAGTATGGATCAAAACGATACCATGGATTCGATCCGAAAATTTCACAAGACGTCAGTCAGCCAGCATTGGAAGACTCTTGAAATACTACCCTTTACGTCCAAAAAAAAGTATGGGGCCATTGCCTTTGAATCGGGTATCTATGTATTAGGCGCTCCAGAATTTGTCTTAAGAGAAGGCTTCTCTGAGGTTGAAAAAGAGATCGCCCCAGCTACGCAGGCAGGTAATCGGGTCTTGGCCTTTGGGAAATATAGGGGAGAAGACCTTAGAGAGACGTTAGAGGCTCCTGTAGATTTAGTAGCCTGGATTATTCTCTCCAATCCTTTGAGAAAAAATGCCAAAGAAACCTTCGCCTACTTTAAAGAACAAGGTGTAACCATTAAGGTCATTTCAGGGGACAACCCTGCTACCGTCTCAGCTATTGCACAAAAAGCAGGAATTGAAGGAGCTGAAGATCTGATCGATGCCAGAACCTTACTGACGGAAGAAGACTTGCACCAAGCGGCGAGCCAGTATACAGTCTTTGGTCGGGTGACCCCAGAGCAAAAGAAAAGCCTTGTAGAAGGCTTGCAGGCAAAAGGACACAAGGTCGCTATGACCGGAGATGGTGTCAACGATATTTTAGCCTTAAAAACAGCGGATTGTAGTATTGCGATGGAATCTGGAAATGATGCGACCAAAAAGATGGCGCAAGTGGTCTTACTGGATTCTGACTTTGGGAAGATGCCGTCTATCGTGGCCGAAGGTCGGCGTGTGGTCAATAACATTCAACGATCAGCTAGTCTCTTTTTGATCAAGAATATCTTCTCCATTTTGTTGGCTATCTCAGTGACGCTCTTAGCCTTTACCTATCCCATCATGCCGTCACAGATGTCTTTGATCAGTGGTTTTACAATTGGGATTCCAGGATTCTTCCTAGCGCTTGAGCCCAATAGCGAGCGCATCAAAGGACGCTTTATCGAAACAGTCTTTAAAAATGCACTGCCTGCTGCCTTGACGGATTTTATACTGATCTTTAGTTTAGTACTGTTCTCTTCAGCGTTTGGCATAAAGTCGGAAGAACTCTCGAGTGCAGCCATCTGCTTGATGGCCTTCGTCGGCTTTACTATCATCTACCAAGAATCCCAGCCTCTCAATCACTACAAGAGACTGGTTCTTCTAGGAAATATCCTAGCTTTTCTGGTTTCAAGCAGTATCCTAGGTAAATTCTTTAACATGAGTCCCTTGAGACTTCAAACGCTGCTTATCTGCGCCATTATGGCGGTTCTCGCTCTCATCTTGATTCAAGTCTTCAAGATGTTAGTGGGCTGGTTCTTTCATCGGAAGAAATAAAAGAAAGAGAGTGGGACAGAAATCGGTAATTCGTTAGAATTCGATTTCGTTGTCCCACCTCCGCAC
>NZ_JUPI01000140.1 GCF_001074805.1 Streptococcus parasanguinis
GCGAACTTCTACGAAGTTCCATGACTTAGTTTTGAACCTAAAGTTTCAAAACTCCCGAGTGCTAGAAACACGATTGTTTCTAGCACTTTTCTCACGGCGGAAAGTTTCAGTAGATGATTGAATAATTCTAACGAATATAATTTTTCTATATTTAACAGAATTTATTAGATTTAAGAAAGTCCAATATTATATTTGGCAAAAAATAATTTGTATGCATTTTAAAAGATCGGAGTCCTCCGGATTTTTTGTGTTGCATGAAAGCGATAGTTACCTTAGAATAGTATCAGTTTTTCATAGGATCTTGTAGGATTTTTTGGAAGGAGAAGGGTATAATAGAACTATCAAATCAAGCGAGGTAGAGAGATGACCGACAAACTTCAATTTCCAGATGGTTTCCTTTGGGGTGGAGCGACGGCTGCTAACCAGTGTGAGGGAGCTTATAATGAAGATGCCCGTGGCTTGGCCAATGTGGATGTGGTACCGATTGGGCCTGATCGTCATGCGATTATTACGGGTCAGAAAAAGATGTTCGACTTTGAAGAGGGCTATTTTTACCCAGCTAAAGAAGGTATTGATATGTACCATCGCTACAAGGAAGACATTGCCCTCTTTGGGGAAATGGGCTTTAAAACCTATCGCTTGTCCATTGCCTGGTCTCGGATTTTCCCGAAAGGGGATGAATTGGAGCCAAATGAAGCGGGTCTACAGTTCTATGAAGACCTCTTTAAGGAGTGCCACAAGTATGGCATTGATCCCTTGGTGACCATTACCCACTTTGACTGCCCCATGCATTTGATTACTGAGTATGGTGGCTGGCGTAGTCGCAAGATGTTGGAATGTTATGAACGTCTCTGCCGAACCCTCTTCACTCGCTATAAGGGCTTGGTCAACTACTGGCTGACCTTTAATGAAATCAATATGATCCTTCATGCGCCTTTTATGGGAGCGGGGCTCTGCTTTGAAGAAGGGGAGAATGAAGAGCAAGTCAAATACCAGGCAGCTCACCATGAGTTGGTCGCTTCAGCCATTGCCACCAAGCTAGCCCATGAGATTGATCCGAACAACAAGGTCGGCTGTATGTTGGCAGCAGGACCAAACTATCCTCATACCTGTGCTCCGCGAGATGTCTGGGCTGGTCTAGAAGAAGACCGCAAGAACTATTGCTTCATCGATGTGCAGGCGCGTGGGGAATACCCAAACTATGCTAAGAAAGAGTGGGAGCGTCAGGGAATCACGGTTGAGATGACCGAGCAGGACCTGCAATTATTGAAAGAGCATACGGTGGACTTTATTTCCTTCTCCTACTATGCTAGTCGGGTCGCTTCAGGTGATCCAGCTGAAAGGGAGAAAACAGCGGGCAATATCTTTGCCTCTCTGAAGAACCCCTACCTAGAAAGCTCGGAATGGGGTTGGCAAATTGACCCTCTTGGTCTCCGCATTACCCTCAATACTATCTGGGATCGTTATCAAAAGCCCATGTTTATCGTGGAAAATGGATTAGGGGCAGTTGATACACCAAATGAAGCAGGGGAGATTGAGGATGATTACCGGATTGACTACCTGGCGGCCCATGTCAAGGCCATGCGAGATGCCATTAACGAAGATGGTGTTGTCCTCTGGGGCTATACGACTTGGGGCTGTATTGACCTGGTCTCTGCCGGGACTGGAGAAATGAAGAAGCGCTACGGCTTTATCTATGTCGATCGGGACAATGAAGGAAAAGGAACTTTAGCCCGCTCACGTAAGAAATCCTTCTATTGGTACAAAGAAGTCATTGAGACCAATGGGGCTTCTGTTAAATAAAAGTCTCCCCTAGAGCTAAACCATCTTCTGGATGACTCACTGGCAGCAAACTAAAAAGCTTAGAATTCCAACCACAAGTTGGGGTCCTAAGCTTTTTGTATGTAGTTAAGGCAAGTCGTCACTGATTTACTGGTCGTAGTCTAAGACATTGTTTTCGATGACAAACTTAGATTCAGCGGAAATGCTGGCTTCTCCTAGTTGCAACTGCGAACTCCCGTCTGGATTCATGATGTGCCACTGACCGTCCTTGTGGGCAAAGATAGCCTGAAATGTGACGTTATCACTCTTGTGTCGAATAGGTAGAACAAATGCTTGATCAGTATTCTCTAAGAGAATCTCTTCTTTTTTTTCAAAGTTATAGATATAAAATTGCCCAGTTCTTTGTCCCAAACCATGAAGTTCATCGACTTTTTGCCAATTCTCAAACTTATTCCGAACAAGAGATTCATTATAAATCTTTTTGAAGGTTTCGTTCCGTTTCTTCGTTTCTTCCTCGTCTAGTGTTTTCTGAAACTCTGCAACCTTTTTAGTCGTTTGAATGGTTTGTCTGTTTTGCTCCCTGATTTGCTGGCGGTGGATGACTCGCATCATTCTTGCAGCAACACCCAGGATGACGAGGATGGATACAAGGCTGATTTTAGTTTTAGCATTATTTTTCATAAACTGGTCTCCCTATTGTGTCATTGGTCCTATTATACCTTTTGAAAGAAAGGATCGTCAAGTTCATCTTGTGATGACCTAACATGCAGATTTGCAGGGGGACTATAGGATTTTATCAGATTTTCATTGACGAAGGTCCCTTTATTTGATAGGCTAGAGGAATAGAAATGATTTGGAGTTCAAAGGAAAAAGGAGTGAGGCAAGTGGCACGAGTTTTATTAATCGAGGATAATAATGATATCCAAGAAATTTTATACAGTCTCTTAAGTGAAGACCATGAGGTCCTTCAGGCTTTTTCAGGTACAGAAGGGCTCCGGCTCTTCCAGCAAGAAAGCATTGATTTGGTCCTTCTCGATATCATGCTTCCAGGGAAAAATGGCGATCAGGTCCTGGAGGAGATCCGTTTGCAGGGTCAGGTGCCGGTCATCATGATGACCGCTCTTGGAGACAAACACCTCATTAGCCAGTATCTCCTTGCAGGTGCCAATGATTATATCGTCAAGCCCTTTAATCTGGACGAAGTGGCAGCTCGGGTAACGGTACAGCTGAGAAATAACAACACTCCGGCACAGGAAACTCCATCATCGAAAAAGCTGACCTTTAAAAATCTGGTCCTGAATCCAGAAACCTTTGAACTGGAATCTGGCGAACAGACGCTTCGCTTGGGCAAAAAAGAATTTCAAATATTTGAAACCTTGCTGGCGCATCCAAAGAAGATTTTCACCAAAGAAGAATTGTATGAAGCGGTCTGGGAAGAAGTTTATCTGCCTGGAGACAATACGCTCAATGCCCAGTTGAGCAACCTCCGAAAGAAAATTGCTCAGCTCGATCCTAATGAGGACTATATTGAAACCGTCTGGGGCTTGGGAGTTCGCTTGAAAGGAGACAAGTAATGTGGGGATTGGTTCTAGTTCTAGTTGTCCTTGTCCTTCTCTTTGGACTGGGTTACCTTCGCCTACTCTCTGCTCTCAAAGATTTGCAGGAGCAGATTCAACAGAAGCTCCAAAATGGGAGTGGGGTACGGTTGACCTCTCAGGTCTCAAAAAAAGAATTGGTCGCCTTGACCAAGCAGGTCAGTGATCTCTTTGATCAGATCGAGCGGACCAATCGGATTGCCTTTCAAGAGAAAAAGACCTTGGATATGGCCATTAGTAATATTGCCCACGATATCCGGACGCCTTTGACCATTGCATCGGGCTATACCCAACAAATCATCAAGGGTGGGACGCAGGAAGAGGAAAAGCTGAAGAAAATTGCTTCCAATCTTCAAGTCGTCTCAAAACGATTGGAATCTCTCTTGGAGTACAGACGCTTGATGGAGGGAGCCATCCAGCCTCGGCTTTCAGACGTCAATCTCAGCCAAGTGCTAACCCAGCAGTTATTCCAGTATTATGATAGCTTGTCTGAGGCGGGGATTGCCTTAGAGGTAGAGTTAGAAGAGCATCTCCATTATGCTACCGATCCTGAGCTTTGGGATCGCCTCTTGCAAAATATGCTCAGCAATGTCCTCAAGCATGGGAAGGAGCAGGCACGTTTGACCCTGATGTCGGACACGGACACGATTCGGGTCGAGCTGCGCAATATTGTGCAACAACCGATTCAGCATTTAGACCAACTGGCTAGTCGATTCTACTCAGAAAATCTATCGGATACAGAAGAGTCTTCTGGCTTGGGTCTCTACATCATTCAGAATTTTGTAGAGATCTTAGGGGGAGACTTGCAACTGGCAACGGAGGCAGACTGGTTTATCTTAACCATTACATTAAAAAATAAGGCTTGAGCAGTGCTCAAGCCTTTTTGTTATAAATCTTTGTGTTTAAATGTAGCTAGTCCTAGGAAGCCGAAAACAAGGATGAAGCCAAGAGCGATCGAGAGGGTGTTGTTTGTTGCTGTCGTACTTTGGACCATGGAATATTGGAATTCCAAGTTTAGATAGTGGAGAAGATCAATGTCTTTAAAGAAGAGCGCAGGAAGGCTTAAGAAGATATTTCCAATGAAGTAGCCAACGAAGGCCAAGGTGATGGATTGGCTGGCATAAAGGAGGAAGGAAATGATGCTGACCCAAGCTAGAGTGGAGAGGAACTGAATCAGCACGGTTAGTCCAAAATGAGCAAGGAAGTGCTCAGGCATGGTCCCGATTCCATTGTAGAAGGTCGCGAGCAAGAAGACAAGACCATAAGAAACAAGGAATTGGAAGAGAGCAATGGTCAGGACAACTGCACTTTTGGCAAAGTAGTAGCTGGTACGCGAAACGCCGTAGGCCAGACTGTTCTTGTATAAGTTTTGTGTTAAGTCTGTTCCCAGGACCAAGGTGATGACAATAATGGTAAAGAGAATGGTCACACTGATGCTGGCGGAGTAGTTGGTCAAGGCTTTAAAGCCCGTCCAAACTTCTGTCGCTTGGGGTAATTTGGATTCCGTATTGACACCGACGTGACCGGTAGCGCCAAAAATGACTCCAGACAGGATGTTGAGAACGAGAATGGCTTCTGTAATCCAAAAACCTTTGGAGCGAAAAAGTCTATAAAAATCTGCTTGAATGGTATGCAACATGATAAATCTCCTAAATGAAATGTGTGGGATAAGTAATACAAGACGGTGGGTTGACTAGTCTACCAAGTCCGTAAAGAATTTCTCCAGATCTTGGCGGGCATAGTAGATTTCGTCCACATCAATATCTGCTTGAACGAGAGCTTTGACAATGACTTTAATATCGTGAGTTTGTCCGAAAATATGGATTTCTCCATCCTTATCGATGACTTTGATACGGTGATGGAGTTGATCTTGAATCAGTTGACTCGCAAGGGCTAGTTGGCTGGTCTTGAGGATGATGTAGTCTTCGCCTTGCTCCTCGAATTCAGCCTTGCTAATTTCTTTGATTAGGCGTCCTTGGTCGACAATGCCAAAACGATTGGCAACCAGATAGAGTTCAGAGAGGATGTGACTGGAAATGAGGATGGTCATGCCGAGTTCATCATTGAGGCGCTTGATCATCTGACGGAACTCCTTGATTCCGACCGGATCAAGGCCATTGATGGGTTCATCTAGAATGAGGAAGTCGGGCTTGGCAATGAGCGCGATGGCAATTCCCAACCGTTGTTTCATCCCCAGTGAAAAATCACGGAATTTCTTCTTACCAGTATTATTCAGGCCAACATAATTCAAGGTTTCTTTGATGACCTGGTCGGGATTTGGGATATGGCGAGCCTTGCAATAGTAGACTAAGTTTTGGTAGGCGGTCATATGCTTGTGAGCCACGGGGCTTTCAATGACGGATCCGACCCGTTTCAGGGCTTGAGTCCACTGGGAGCGATTTGAAGAAGAAAAGAGGGAGACGCTTCCGTCAGTTTCTTGAATCAGCTGGGTGATGACCTTGATGAGGGTGGTTTTCCCTGCCCCGTTCTTACCGATCAGGCCGTAGACATCACCTTTGCGAATGCTCAGATTCACATCATTTAAGGCGTATTGTTGACCGAACTTTTTACTCAAATGGGAAATTTCTAATACTTTTTCCATGGTTTTCTCCTTCGTCCAAATGACTAGTTGTTTTCTTTACACTCTTAGTATACAGCTTGCTTTTCAAATAACTATCAAGTAATTCTCAAATATTTCTAAAAAAACGACTAACCTTTTAAAAGTTAGTCGTTACTTGTAGTTTTAAGTTTTCTAGAGGCTTTCCTTAAGTGAGGACGGACGTCAGCGAACTTCGAAGAAGTTCCATGACTTAGTTTTGAACCTAAAGTTTCAAAACTCCCGAGTCCTTGAAATATCACTATTTCAAGGACTTTTCTCACGGTGGGAAGCCTCAAGGTATTCATGAGTAACTTTAGAAAATAAACATTTCTTTAAATTTCTTGATTTTTTAAGTTATGTAACATGAAAAATACTTTATCTACATTGAGAGGAACTGTTTTTTAAGTTAGCCTCTTCATTTTAAAACCCAGCTACAAACTCCTTGATGGCTTGCGCGAGTTCATAGGGTTTCTCTGTATTGAGTAGATGGCCTCCGTCTGCGATTTCTTGATAGTGACCTTTGGGAAGGAGTTTTGCCAACTTCTTAGAAGAAGACTGATTGGCCCAATCTCTGCTACCGCAAACTACTAAGGTAGGAAGAGGGCAAGTTTTGGCGGTATCAGTTAAATTGAGTCCTTTTAATTCGGTCAAGATTTGAAGCATCTGTTGTTTATTGGCATCTTGCTTTTCAAAGACATGCTTGGGAAGCAGACGAAAGAGGAGGATCTGGAGCCTGTAGAGGGGATTGGTGGTGAGCTTGTATTGTGTTCCTGCAAGGACCAATCCCTTGAGTTGTGGAAAGTCTTGGCTGGAGAGATCAAGTGCAAGGACACCACCTAGTGAGAGGCCTACCAGAATAAAGGGTTCACTCTCTTGCTGGAGGCGCTCCATCAGCCTTGCTTTGACCTCCTGATAGCTTTCGCTTGGATGAGAGAAAATATCAAAAGTTTTGGAGTGCATGGGTGAAAGGGCATATTGGACTCCTTGCCAAGAGAGGACATCCTGCCCTAGTCCATGTAAAAAAATCAGTTTCATTAGGAATCCTTTCTTTGAAAATCGAGTTCGTAGAGACCACGAAGAGCATTGCAGGCATAGACTCTGTCAGCAAGTTCTAAATCGTTCAGCGTCAAGAGTTTTTCTTCCACCTGCTGGGTCTCAAGAAGATGGCGCCGGTAGATGCCATCTAATAATGGGAGATGAGCTGGTGGGGTATAGAGCTTGCCTTTGATTTCAAGGACAAGATTGCCAATGGTCGTTTCTAACAAACTGCCATCAGGCAGATAGAAGATCTGCTCGTGATGTTTAGTAGCTAAATGATTTCGCTGACTCGTTTTGAAATAAGTAAATGGCGTCGCTAAATCAAGCTTCTGCTCTGTCAGTTGGGCCTGTAGATAGCTAGCTGGCAAGTCTGTTAGCTCGGTGATCGTCAGCTGGAAGCTTCCGTTTTTCTGCAAGGCAATGCGACAACGGTAGTCAAGGCTAGGATCTACATGAGCGAGTTGTTCTTGAAGGTCGTTCAGGAGTTTTGGCTCATTATAAGGATAGGCAAAGTAGCGGCTGGCTTCTCTCAAACGGGTCAGGTGTTGCTCTAGGAAAGTCAGCTCTCCTTGATGGATGAGACCGGTCGTCAGGAGCTCAAATCGAGGCTCTTGTCGGTAGAGGACAGCCGATTTTTGTTTGGTTTCCTGGTATTCGCCTTCCCATTTACTATCCCAAGTAATGCCACCACCAACACCATAGATAGCTTTGCTGCCTTGCATTTGAAGGGTCCGGATGGCCACATTAAAAATCCGTTTCCCTCTTGGAAGAAGGATGCCAATCGTTCCGCAGTAGACTCCACGAGGAGCAATCTCTGTCTTTTGGATGATTTCCATAGTAGAAATCTTTGGTGCGCCTGTGATCGATCCACAAGGGAAGAGGGCTTGGAAGGTTTGGACCAGATCGACTTCGGGTCGCAAGCGGCTTTCAATGGTCGACGTCATCTGCCAAACGGTGGAGTACTGCTCGACTTGGCAGAGGCGGGTCACCTGCTCACTTCCAATTTCCGAAATCCGATTCATGTCATTGCGGAGGAGATCCACAATCATCATGTTTTCTGCTCGATTTTTGGGATCCGCTTCTAGCCAGGCTGCCTCTTTGAGATCCGCTTGGTTGGTGAGCCCACGGCGTGTCGTTCCCTTCATAGGGCGCGTGGTCAATAGACGATCTTCTTGTTCAAAAAAGAGCTCAGGACTGATGGAGAGGATGGAGACATCATCGTGCTGGATGAAGGCATTGTAATGGGCCTTCTGCTCCACCACTAGTCGGTTGTAGATGGCCAAAGGATCCGCCTCTAGCTCTTGAGAAAGCTGGACGGTGTAGTTGACTTGGTAGGTGTCTCCCTGGCGGATGTGGTGATGTATGGTCTTGATCGCTTCTTGGTAGGCAGGAGCCTCTACCTCTTCCTTCCAATTGGCTGGAAGATTCACAGCTTCATAGTCCTCTGGAAAAGGAAGAGTTTCGACCTCCTCGTGGATAGTAAAATAGAGGAGATACTCTCCCATGAGGGGTGCAGGATGGACAGCTAATTTTTTCTCAAAAGCAGGAGCAGCCTCATAGCTGACATAGCCAACGGCATAAAAACCAGCCTCCTGATAGGCTTCTACCTCTCTTAGAAGAGTCTCTACCTGGTCGATGTCTCTGGTTTTTAATTCCTTTATGGGCTTGGTGAAAAGATGTCTCAATCCAAGTTCTTTAAAATCAATAATCGTTTGTTTATGCATGCTTTGAGTATATCAAAAATAGAGAAAAAAAGGTAGATCAGGTTCTAAAGATTCCTTGTCCAGGCCTCTCTTTCATGCTAAAATAACCTTAGAATCTGCATTTTGCAAGGAGTAGGAACATGCAAAAGAATTCCCTCTACAATACTTCTAGTATTAGTCTCTTTCAATACCTTTTTGCGATTGCAGTGATTTTGGTGCACAGTGGTCGCTTAACTTCTTATGAGCCGGTGCATTTTGGTCTCAAGAGCATCCTTGGACGGCTAGCGGTGCCATTTTTTATCATCTGTGCTAGCTTTTTTCTTAAGCAATCCCTAAAGGATGCAAGGAAAATGAAAGCCTATCTGGTCAAAATCGTTAAAAACTATGTATTTTGGAGTTGTGTCTATCTTCCATATGCCTGGATCTTTTTTTCTAGTCTCCAACTCCCTGTCTATCTCTTTCCAGCAGGAATCTTGATTGCTCTGGTCTATCTGGGGATGTGTTACCAACTCTGGTATATCCCAGCCTTTTTACTAGGCTGGTTTTTGGTCAATCAACTGGTCAAACGCTTGGGCATGGTTTGGGCAGGGGGGATCACCTTGCTCCTCTATTGCTGGGGCTTGATCGAGACCTATTCGGCTTATCTGGATACCACGAGTCTTCTAAAAGGCTACCAGCTCTATAGCAACCTATTTTTCACAGCGCGAAATGGTCTCTTCTATACGCCTATTTTTATCTTTATGGGTTATTATCTGTATGATCATTTTGATTCACCAAGCTTTAGGGTTCACCGTTGGCAAAAAGTAGCTCTTGCCTTTGGACTCTTCTGTTTAGAAGGCATGATCATCTTTAGAAATGAAGGAATCGATAAGAACTTTTTCTTTCTCCTTCCTTTTGTGACCGTTTATTTTGTCAATGCCTGCCTGCGATCGTCTTTTCTAAAAACCTATGATCTACAGTATTTAAAACAGATGAGTATGGCCCTTTACTTTTCCCATCCGATCTTTATCGAGTTGGCGCGCTATGGCTTTAGGACTCTCCCTCTTTCTTATCCAGACAGAGGCAAGCTGATTTTTGTGGTGGCCTTGTTTAGCAGCCATCTCTTTGGAGTGGCCATGCTGTTGGTACGAGATAGAAGGGAAAAACAAAAGATTCCTTCAAATGGTGAAGAGTTAGATGAAATAACCAACCAATAGTAGGGTGTACAAACCTCAAACAGTTGTGTTTGAGGTTTTTTGTATGGACAAATTAAGGGGGATAAGGATTGTTAGGCCTGCCCCACTTCATTTATAGATGTTTCATTTGATTGCCCTTGAATAGCAAGATGGGGAAATCATTACCAGATAGTGACTTATAATATAGACATTAGCGCAAACAATGTCTATATTATTAAATATTTATTATTTAATTTGAAAAGCAATAGATATTCTAAAAAATAATTGATAAAATTAAAAGGAGGGCCTTTTTGGAAGGCTAACAAAAGTAAGGAGATAAAACATGAAAAAGCTTAGTTCATTATGGAAAACATTTTTGAAAAAAGGTTTTGCCATTTTAACGATTCTCATGATGCTAGGCCAGATTGGTCAAGGGGCTGTAACTGCCTATGCCAACCAGCTAGCAGTTGGAGATAACGGAGCCTTAGATGTTACCCTCTTGTATGGGGACAAACAAGACCATCCAGGTGGCATGTCCTATTTTACAGGGGATACCATGTCTGGCTATATCCAGATTACCCCTAAAAATTTGACAACCGACATTAACGATGTCGCGATTACTTTGAAAGTACCAGGCAAGTACCTCAGAGAAGTCAGCATTCCAGACTTTAATAGTGCCTCAGAGCATGATAAACCAACGGTAACAAAGGTTGGTGATGATTATCAAGTCACCCTTCACTTTAGCAATTACCAAAAATCAGAAGTGTTGACCTTGCCTTTTATCGGGAGGTTTACAATCGGGTATCCACCGACGAATTACTCGCTAGATATCACAGGAACATTGAACATCAATGGGCAAGAAACAGCGCTCAATGATATCATTTGGAAGCCTAAGTACAACGATTATCGTTTCACCAAGTACATCAACCAAAACTTGAACGAAGCCATGTCTAAGGACTATGCGGAAGCAATGCCAGGTATTGTCAAAGGTGCGGATGGAAAGAACTATATTGAAACACCAACTTCTGTCCCATTTGCCTTCCAATTGGACGGAATGCGTGGTCAATACGGTGGTCAATACCGTCAGTTAGAATCAGCAACGATCACTGATAAGTTACCAACCTATACAGATAAGAGTGGGCAGACTCGCACAGCTGTTCTTGATACAACCAAGTCTGAAGGCTGGGTAGACAATGGAGATGGTACCGTTACGAAGACTTTCAAGGCGGATGCAAGCAACAATCCAGCAGCTTATCACCAAGAATTTATGACCAAAATCAAGGATACTAGTTACCTCTACTTGAAATTCCCTGATTTGGTCTTAGAAAAAGACCAAACCCTCAAGGACGTCCTTAGCAAGGATTTGACCAATACTGGTAGCATCGTAGGAATTCCTGCCAACCGTGGAGAGGGAGAACCAGATATTACAGCGGAAGATTCCCTTATTTTCCGTTTGACTTCACGTGACCTTGAAGGGGCTGGAAGCTTTGCCAAACGGGCGGATGGGGATGTTTATGACTCAACCGAATACAAGTCTGCTAATTATAAATGGTACCTAAATTTCGCCAACAATACCCCTTCACCGCAGAAGAATTTTGTCTTTTACGATGAGACTGTGGACCCTCGCTTGAAGTTTACCAGGATCGATTATAGTCGCCTGATGGAAGGAAACTATGGGATTGGGAAACAAATCCATACCATTGTCAAACGAATTATCTTGACCATGGAGGATGGTAGCACCAAAGAAATCCAGTCAGAAGCAG
Source organism: Streptococcus parasanguinis (assembly GCF_001074805.1). Classification (GTDB taxonomy): domain Bacteria; phylum Bacillota; class Bacilli; order Lactobacillales; family Streptococcaceae; genus Streptococcus; species Streptococcus parasanguinis_A. The sequence goes on from NZ_JUPI01000140.1 coordinate 11,635, forward strand.
ATAAAGATGGAAACGGTCTAATTGATTTGACCAAGTATGGAACGGTTGTCGGCTGGCGGATGGAAATGAAGGATGATTTTGTCCTTCCATCTGGTCAAGGAATTCGCCTCAATACCTATACAAGCTTTAAGGATCCAGAAAAGACTCGTTACGATGAAAACGATGCGACCAAAAATGTCTACAAGAATACAGGCCGTGTGACTTATAAAACACAGTCAAACGTTGCCAAAGATCAGTCAGCAGATTGGAGCTTTAAGCTGATTCCTATGAAGGAAAGCTTTGAAATTGCAAAAACGACTGATTACAATGATGTTCGCTATACTGATGGACAAAATATTCGTTTTGGTTTGATGGCAACCAAAGTAGTTTTAGATCCTGATAAGAATTATGGAGACCTACGGATTATTGATCTTTATGATCCGAATACCCTTAAAGTCGATTTTAAAGATTTTGAGAGAAACCTTGCCTCTAGTGAAAAAGGTATGAAATTCCTTAAGAGCTACGAGGTCATTGAAAATTACCACAATTCAGGTCGAACCGCTATTGTGATGCATTTGGACCAAAAAGAGTTTATTAAAGCTTCTCTTATGGATCTTAATCGTGTGCGTTTACCGTTTATCGTAGCCGATTTAAAAGGAAAAGATGACGGTGGAATCTTCACCAATAAAGTATATGTGGCAGGAGACGGAATCCACGATCTTGAAAATGCCAACCCTGATCGAGTTACCGAAGATGTCTATGACTTAAACGGGAATGGATCAACAACCGATAAGATTCCTTATGCTCAATCAAATTATACGATTGTCGCAGCAGAAGGGATCTATGCTCGCAAATACATTGCTAAAAATGATGATCTATCCGATGCATCTACTGTTACTCGTACCTTCAAACCTGGTGAAACCTTTAACTACAAGATCACCATTAAAAACAATACAGACAAGCCAGTCGAAGACGGAGTTGTTTACGATGCTCTACCAAAAGTACACGATGTCAATACCCTAGATGGGTCAAATCGTTTGACGGAATATACGGTTAGTCTTCGTGGACCTATAGCTGCCCCTGAAGGTTGGACAGTCTACTACACGACAGATCCTAGTGTCACAAGTGACACCATGGAGCAGGCTGCAGATAAGGATATCTGGACGACAGCTGTAGCAGATTACAGTCAAGTGACGGGTATCAAGTTTGTGGCTGATAAAGGAACGACGATCCCAGCCCGTAGTGAAGCAAACTTTGGTGTCCCAGTTGTTAACCCAACTGAGTTGACAAACGACGTCAAAGACTTGATGCAAAAACGTACCAAAGATAATGAAGACAACGGTGGACGTTCCGGTGTAGTCCAAGCCCATAACCAATTTGGATACAAGGCTAAAGGCCACGAAGGAAACCGTGAGTCCAATACCGTAACAGCACAAATCTTCTCAGCAGCTTTCCAAGTCAAGAAAGTCGATAAGGACAATCCGAAGAAAGTCCTTGAAGGTGCTACATTCACCTTAACAGATGCAAATGGAGCTGTTGTTGCGACGGCAACTTCTGATAAGAATGGAGAACTTTCCTTTAACACCTTAACAGAAGGAAACTATACGCTCAAAGAAACCAAAGCACCTGCAAATTACAAGTTGGATGAAACAGATCATGCAGTGGTTGTGACCTATGATGCAGACAAGCAAATCTACCACGTCACGGTGGATGGAAAAGCTGTCGGCTCAAAAGCTCTTCCTCTAGAAATCGCGAATGAAGCAGATATCAAGTATATAGATCTTGAAGCTTCAAAAGTTTGGGATGACCAAGACAACCAAGAAGGGCTTCGCCCATCAAATGTGGAATTCCAACTCTATAAGAACGGAAAAGCGCAAGGAAAACCAGTCACGGTCTCCGCTGCAACGGACTGGAAAGCTCACTTTTCGAACCTTCCAGATAAAGACAGCAATGGCAAGCTCAATACCTATACGGTCAAAGAAGTGAAAGTACCGACTCATTATACGGTTGATACAGAAGAAGCCAGCTTTACAGATGGAAAAGCAACCATCACCAATAAACGCACTCCTGAGACCACGACAGTTACCGTCAAGAAAGTCTGGGATGATGCCGATAACCAAGACGGTCTTCGACCTACAACTATCAAAGTTCACCTCTTAGCCAATGGAAAAGAAGTGCAATCAATCGATCTTGCTGGTCAAGGAAATGAATGGAACTATACCTTCACAGACCTCCCCGTCTATAAAGATGGTCAAAAAGTTGTCTACACAGTGACTGAGGATAAAGTGGACAATTACACCACTAAGATTGATGGAACAACGATCACCAATAGCTACAAACCTGGTAAGACAAGCCTCACCGTTACCAAAAACTGGGAAGATGCCAATAACCAAGATGGCCTCCGTCCAAAAACGATTAAGGTTCAATTGTATGCTGGGGATGAAAAAGTTGGTCAATCTGTTGAATTGTCAGCAGATAACAAATGGACCCATACCTTCTCAAACCTAGACGAGAAGAAAGCTGGCCAAGTTATCAACTATACCGTCAAAGAAATCGATGTCCCAGAAGGCTACACCCAAGCCGTCGAAGCAACGAATCCAGGCCAAGTAGTCGTGACCAATACGCACGCTCCAGAAAAGACCAAAGTAGAAGTGAGCAAGAAGTGGGAAGATGCTGATAACCAAGATGGTCTACGCCCAGCCAACATTCAAGTTCAATTGTACAAAGATGGCGTTCCTACTGACCAAGTATTAGAACTTTCTGCAGCGAATGATTGGAAAGGTGCATTTGAAAACCTTGATGCCAAGGCAACTGGAAAAGCCGTTACTTATACGGTTAAAGAAGTAGCTGTCCCAGATGGTTACAAAGTGACGGTAAATGATAAGGACAAGGCGAATGTTGTCTTGACAAACACGCATGAACCAGCTCTTACAGAGATGAAAGTCACTAAGAAGTGGGATGATGCCAATGACCAAGATGGCCTCCGTCCAAAATCCATTAAGGTTCAACTCTATGCTGGTGATGAAAAAGTAGGAGATCCAGTTGAATTGTCAGCGGACAATAAGTGGACCCACACCTTCAGCAAGTTGCCTGAAAAGAAAGCTGGCCAAGCCATTAGCTATCGTGTGGAAGAAGTGGCTGTTCCTGAAGACTACCAAGTAACTGCTGATACCTCTGATCCTGCTCACACGATCTTGACCAATACGCATACGCCAGCGGTGATCGATATTCCAGTGACCAAGATTTGGAATGACCAAGACAATCAAGATGGTCTTCGCCCAGCAAGTATCGTGGTAAATCTTCTAGCCAATGGTGAAAAAGTTGCCCAAAAAGAACTCACCAATGCGACAGATTGGAAAGAGAACTTTACAGGTCTTCCAAAATTCAAGGATGGTAAAGAAATCGTCTATACAATTCAAGAAGAGAAAGTAGCTGAATATACAACTGCGATCGATCAAGCTGCTTATACCATTACCAACACCCATGCACCTGGTAAGACAAGCATCACTGTTACCAAGAAGTGGGATGATGAGAATGACAAGGATGGTCTTCGTCCGAAGAACATTCACGTTCAGCTCTATGCTAATGATCAAAGAGTTGGCCAAGAAATAGAATTATCAGCTGAAAACAAGTGGACCCATACCTTTGCAGATTTGGATGAAAAAGCAAATGGAAACACAATCACTTATACAGTGAGAGAAGTCAGTGTTCCAAAGGGCTATGAAGCTCGTAATGACGAGGATGGTAAAGGAAATGTGGTGATTACAAACAAGCATGTTCCAAAAGAAACTCCGAAACAACCAACTCCGCCAAGTTCATCTGAACCAAAGAAACCGGGTCAACCCGAACCTAAAAAACCAAGCCAACCAGAGCCGAAGAAACCAGGTAAAATCTTAGGATTCTTACCAAATACGGGTACGACGATCTCTATCATTAGTCTTGTCTTAGCCTTTGTCTTGGCAAGTATCGCTGTTTATATTTTGAAGAAAAAGAAAAAATAAGCTAGTCTAAAATGAAGCAAACACCAGAAATGGTGTTTGTTTTTGTTCTTCTGGCCTTAAATGATTGGATGATGGGGGGACAACCCTTTCAATTAGGGTTAGGGGAGTAGTTGAAACCCATTTTCCGAACATTTTCAAGAAAATTTTAAAAAATCCTTGACATTTTAGGGAAAGGGAGTATGATTAATTGTGAACTGTTGAACAAGTGTTTTCAAGGAGAGGATCCGATGTCGACTAAGGTGATTCTGCTAGAATGAAGGCAGTTCAACCATAAAAATCTATAGAGCGTTGCGTCCGAAAGTCTAAACAGACACGGCTCTTTAAAAACAAAAGGAGAAGATTATGAAAACAGAACCGATTCATCGTACCAGTATGTGGAAATTTAAGTTAAGTGCTGCCACCATGACTTTGATTCCCGCTGCCGTGGGGATTAACTATGTTGCTAAAGCCTTGGCGGAGGGGTTAAAGTTGCCCGTTTGGCTGGGGTCTTTGGGAACCTTTCTTGCCAGCATGTTGGCTGGGCCGGTTGCCGGTGCCATCAGTGGTTTCATCAACAATGTGATCTATGGGCTGACCTTATCGCCAATTTCAACCGTGTATGCGATTACCAGCATCGGAATTGGGATTGCTGTCGGAGTTTTGCACGCCAATGGGTGGTTCTCGTCAGCGCGACGAGTATTTGTTTCTGCTATTATTATTGCCATAGTTTCAGCTGTCATTTCAACGCCACTCAACGTCATCTTTTGGGGTGGTCAGACCGGTATCGCTTGGGGTGACTCATTGTTTGCGGTAATGGTCGCCAATCATGCACCAGTGTGGCTGGCCTCATTTACCGATGAGTTTGTCTTGGATATTTTGGATAAAGTCTGCGTGGCCTACCTGGCATTCTTCATCTATCGTCAGCTGCCGAAGCGGATGGTGCACTTCTTTAGCGGTGATAAATGATGACTGATCAAACATTGATTTCTGGAGCGCCACGGGTCAAGCTCAAGTGGTACCAGGTGATCGATCCGATTACTAAGCTCTTGTTCATCTTGGACATGACGTTGTTGAGCTTTGCCAGTATGAATTTATTACTTCAGGCCGGATTAATTCTTGTCGCAACACTGCTATTGTTATTTTCCAAATTGAGTTCTACCATCTTTAAGGCGCTGGGATTCAGTCTGTTTCTGATTTGCACCATGCTGATCATCCAAGGGTTATTTTACAGTCGGAATCAAACTGTGCTGTTCTCTGTGCTTGGGGTGTCGTTCTACAAAGAAGGCCTGATTTACGCCACCACTCTGGGTTGTCGAGTATTGGTGATTATTTTGACCAGTGGCTTTTTTATGGTGACCACGAGTATTTCAGAAAACGCGGCCTATTTGGAACTGTCCGGATTGTCTTATAAAACCGTCTACGTTCTGATGTCGGTGTGTTATATTTTGCCGGAAATGATGCGCAATATGCGGAAAATCCAGCAGGCACAAAAAGTTCGCGGAACCAATCCGCAAAAAACGTTGATTCAGAAATTAAAGTCAGTCCTGCCGGTTCTAATTCCATTGGTGATTAAGACATTGGATCAATCGATGGCGCGGTCGATTTCTCTCCAACTGAGAGGTTTTGATAATCCCAACCGGACTGTCAGAACCTCCCAGCGCGTGTATCGCCTGTCGCGGACGCTGCACATTGGTCTGACTGGATTGGCAATTTTATTGATTGGGTGGAAGATATGGACGAAGATAAACGGATTGTAATTGAAAATTTGACCACCCGTTATCCGGGTACTGAGCAACCACAACTGCGTCAGATTAACGCGGAGGTTCATACCGGCCAGGTGGTTGGGATTATCGGGAATAGCCACTCCGGCAAATCGACTTTGTGCCGTGTGCTGGCAGGGGTCATTCCCAAAATTGTGTCTGCTGAGATTGAGGGCGACTGGCACATGTTTGGCCAGCGAGTGTCCGACAATTGGCCCGTTTATAATGCCATGAATGGAGTTGTACTGCAAAATCCAGCTGGCCAACTAAGCGGGTTGGCAGACACGGTTGCCGATGAAATCGCCTTTGACTTGATTAATCAGGGAATGGCTGAAGGACTGATTCAAAAACGGGTTGAAGAAGTTGCCACGCAATTGGGGCTGATTGAACAGCTGAATTTGCGTCCCGAGAGCCTTTCCGGTGGTCAGATCCAGCGGTTGGCAATTGCCACGGCGATTGTGGCTAATCCGGCTGTTTTGATTATGGATGATCCGACCAGTCAGATGGATCCCCTTGGCCGCCGGCAATTTTTCCAATGGCTGGCCCAAGTCAAAGAGACGACTGTCTTCATTGTCACCAGTGAAATTGACGATTTGTGCGAAGTCGCCGACGTTGTGTGGGTGCTGCATGAGGGTCAAATGGTAGCCCAGGGCAGGCCGGGTGAGGTGTTTAATCATTTGGCAGCTGACTGGCAGATTCCAGCCCCGACAATCCAGCAACTTGCTCAAAAAATGGATTGGCACTTGGCTGATGGCCGGTATCCGGTGAATGACGCTGATCTGAAGGAGGTTCGTTATGTCCACAATTGAACTGAACCACCTGACGTTCACTTATCCGGAACGGTCCTTTAGCTTGGATGTTGAAGACAAACACTTCGCCGATCCGATGGTGGCGATTGTCGGCCAAAATGGTGCCGGCAAATCAACGCTCTTCAAATTGTTGACGGGCTTGCTGACACCACAAACCGGTGTGATTAAGATCGATGGAGAAAATTTTAATGATCTTAAACCAGTCGAAAAGTTACTGAAGGTTGGGATTACTTTTCAGAATCCTGACGATCAGCTTTTCAACCCGACCGTTCAACGAGAGGTGGAGTGGAGTGTCGCGCAGGTCATGGATGACCACGACACGATTACGAGGCGGGCTTTAGCGGCTCTAAAAAGAGTTGGCTTGGATGATAAAACAGCTGAAAGTCCATATGACCTGTCATTGTCGGAACGCAAGCTGTTGAGCGTTGCCACAGTTTTGGCAGTGGATCCGGCGATTTATTTATTTGATGAGCCGATGATGTCGCTTGATTGGGAAAGCCGGCGCAAGTTGACCGCAATTTTCCATCAGTTGGCTGATTCGGGCCACCAAGTTGTGACCATCACCCATGACATGGATTGGGTCGCCGCCGAGTTTGAGTCGGTGTATGTTATGGAACACGGGAAGTTTGGCTTCGCCGGCAGTCCACGGGAATTGTTCAGCGATCACGAACTTGTCCAGCGAGTAGGATTACTACCACCGCGGATTATGGACATAGCGGAGTCGCTGGGTGATTCACAGACATATTTATCGGTTGATGATTATTGCCAGAAAAATCGAGATGTATAGAAAAAGTCACCTCTGCGGGTTTTCCAGGTTGAAGGATTAACTTCAGCTTCTGGCAAGAACTCACGGTTCTTTTCTACCATTTGTCAAGTCTATCAAGGCTTTAAGTAAAAAAAAGAGATAAGACAGTATCTATTCTGAGGTTACTGTCTTATTTTTAACACTTTTTGATCTACCAAGCCCAGTTCAAAAAGGAAGAGCAAGAGTTTGTTGCTCGTAAGCTGGATGCGGTAGGCTGGACCAAGTACTTGTCGATCAGTGCCATTTGGTGGCTGGTATTTGGCTATATTTACCAATCAGTTGGAGCCAATCGGCCTTTCCGGGATTCCGTTACAGATGCGACCAATGGTGTCGGCCAACTCTTGATGACGGCTGTCTACCGCGAACAGTGGATTTTCTGGGCGGCTACTAATGTATTCTCCATCTATCTTTGGTGGGGAAAAAGCCTTCAAATTCAAGGGAAATACTTTATTTACTTGATCAATAGTCTGGTTGGTTGGTACCAATGGACCAAGGCGGCCAAGAAAGGCTACTAGTAACAATCAATAAAATACAAGAGGTTGGGCATTTTGTGCCACCTCTTTTTGTGATATACTAGAGTAGTTTTTGAGACTTGAAAATAAAGGGTTTTCTAGTTCAAATTTATAAAAAGAAAAGGAGAGAACATGGATATCTTTCTTAAGAGCATATCGGGGATCCTGGTCATTCTGGGGATGATATTAGTGGGCTTTGTCATAGGTGAGAAAGGCTGGTTTGATGACAAGTCACGTGGCTTGATCGCAAAGCTAGTCACTCAAATCGCTCTGCCCTGCTATATGCTCTACACCATCACACAGCGTTTTACAGCAGCTGACCTCCTAAAAATGTTGCCAGCATTGCGGTTTCCTGCCCTGTCTATGGCTGTTTTGCTTGGAATAGCGACAGCAGTAGCCAGGATTTTTGCAGTGAGACAGGACCGCCGTGCCCTCTTTGTTTCCATGTTCTTTAACTCCAATACCATTTTCGTGGGACTCCCCATTAACCAAGCCCTTTTCGGGGATGCTAGTATTCCTTATGTTTTGATCTATTACATGTGTAATACGACCTTTTTCTGGACCTTGGGGACCTACTTGATCCAGCGAGACGGTGAGGGAGAAGCTCAGTTTGATCTCAAAACGAGTGTGAAAAAAGTCTTTTCACCTCCTCTGATGGGCTTCATCTTGGGACTAGTCATGGTGATGCTGCAGATAAAGCTCCCTGCATTTCTAGCCAGTGATTTGCAGTATCTAGGCAATTTAACAACCCCCTTATCCATGATTTTCATTGGTTTGTCGGTATCTCATGTAGGCGTGAAGCAGTTGGTGCTTGGAAAAGATCAGCTCCTCATTCTACTAGGACGCTTCGTTGTTGCTCCACTCATAATGGCGACCATTGTTTACTGGGCGCCTCTACCAAGTTTGATGAAGCAGGTCTTTATCATTCAGTCCGCTATGCCAGTGATGACCAATGCCCCGGTCGTTGCCAGACTCTACGGAGCTGATAGTGATTACGCAGCGGTCATGGTGACAGAGACGACCCTTGCTACCATGGTGGTGATTCCGATACTCATGGTGTTGATGGCTTGATAAATAGAAAATACAAAAACTCAAGTTTTCATTGATAAAACTTGAGTTTTTCTTAGATGAGGGCTAACAAAAAGGTAAGAATCAGAGCAATTCCGATCCGAAAGACATGGTGGGCTGGATTGAAGTTTTCTTTGTGCTTGCCATTCCAATAGGCTCCGTAGCAAATCAACCCACAACCAATCAGCCAAAGAGATAGTGCGACAATCGGCAAAAAGAAGTAGAGAATGAGAGAGAAGGCCGCAAGGCTACTTCCTAGAAAAAGTAGGTAAATTCCAAGGGTCTTCTTGCCCTTTTTAATTCGGAAAGGCTGACTAATAAATGAAGAAGAGCAAAAGCAAGGGCAAATAAGGCTGTAATAATGTTGAAAATGTAATAAAGTGGCATATTTGTTTTCTTTCTAGGATAATTAAAGTAAATGTAATGTGACAGTGTTAAGAACTTAAGACTTTAACTTACCTTAGTTTGAGAGTCTTCTTATGAAGAACCATGAATGAAAGCACAAGATTAACAATGATAAGGATTAAAGTGATAAAAGAGTACCAATAAAGATTGATTGGTACGTTATTTTTGAGATAGAATAGAGAAAATAAACTCGTAAAAATACCAGTTAGCAATCCCGGCACATATTTTCGAATAACGACTGTCTGAATCAGATGTCCAAAAACATGGTAGATATAAGCAATCACAATGGTTATGTAAATAGTATAGTTGTTAAACTGGTAACTAAGAAAAAGTGATAGTAGTAGGATCAGAAATTGCTCCAAGACAATAGCATTGAAAGTAAAAGGAGTGTAATAAGAAAGGATTCGATTATCTGGAAAATGGGTTGATAGTTTTTTGACAAAAGATGGCATCCAAATGATTTCTTCGAGTTCGTGAAGCATGAATAAACTCGGAAAAAGGAAATAAAATTGTAAGGTAGACATGAAAGCTAGTCCTTTCTAGATAACAGGAGGTTCATTTAGAGTTTGCGTGCAGTATCTCCAAATAAAACTGGATGACTTCTTGCTCGGTGTAGGACTTACCCTTTTTTAGCCACCAGCTGAGAGTTTCAATGAAGTGGCTGACAACCAGGTGCTTGAGATAGGAGTGAGGAATGTTGGGGTGTGCTTGAATCAGTTCATCTGCTATCATGGGATAGACGTCATGTTCCAGTTCTTTTTTCAGTTGCCGGATAAAATAATCGTTTTTTGACAGCAAAAGACTGGTTACATGGTCTTGATTTTTCTTGAAATGCTGAAAGATATGGGCTAGGTAGTCTTGGGGAGAGAGCTGATCATCTCGCTCAAAGAGGTGGTGAAAGAGTTTTTGGCAGAGTTCATCCAGCAAGAGTTCCTTACTCTCGTAATGGCTGTAAAAAGTTGAACGCCCTACATCAGCACGGTCAATAATTTCCTGAACGGTGATGGTCTCATAATCTTTTTGGTTAAGTAAGTGTAAAAAAGCATAATAGATAGCTTTTCTAGTTTTGGTAATACGACGATCCTGTGTTGTCATATGAACAATTTGAACAAACTGTTCAGTAACGTACATAGCGAACGGTTTGCTTCTATCCTTTCTGTTGTGAATGTTAGATAATGATAATGAACAAGATGTTCATGAATCTATTATATCAGAGGATTGAGGATTATGAAGACAAAATGTGCAGTTTGGCTGGCTTTTTTCTTGAATCTGAGTTTTGCCATTGTTGAGTTTATTGCAGGGGGAATCTTTGGTTCCAGTGCTGTTCTCGCTGATTCTGTCCATGACTTGGGGGATGCTCTAGCCATTGGCCTCTCGGCCTTTCTAGAAACGATCTCCAATCGTCAAGAGGATAGTCGCTATACCCTAGGCTACAAGCGTTTTAGCTTATTAGGGGCTTTAGTAACGGCAGTCATTCTGATGACTGGGTCTGGTATGGTGATTTTAGAAAATGTAAGCAAGCTTTTCCACCCTCAGCCCGTCAATGACGAAGGGCTTCTTTGGTTGGGAATGATTGCTATCAGTGTCAATGTGCTGGCGAGTCTGGTCATTCGCAAGGGGCAAACCAAGAATGAATCCATTCTCAGCCTGCATTTTTTGGAAGATACCTTAGGTTGGTTGGCTGTCATCTTGTTGGCCATTGTCCTCCGATTTACTGACTGGTATATCCTAGATCCCCTCTTGTCTCTTGCTATTTCCTTCTTTATTCTGTCCAAAGCCATTCCACGTTTTTGGAGCACGCTCAAGATTTTCCTGGATGCTGTGCCAGAAGGGGTAGATATCAAGCAAGTTAAGAATGATTTAGAGCAGTTGGACAATGTCGCTAGTATCAATCAGCTTAATCTTTGGACCATGGATGGACTAGAGAAAAATGCTATTGTTCATGTTTGTCTGGAGCATGTCAAACATATGGAGGTCTGTAAAGAGTCTATCCGAGACTTGCTCAAAGAGAGGGGCTTCCAAAATGTCACCATCGAAGTGGATGAAGACTTGGCAACCCACCGAGCTCACAAGCGAAATATCGAAGAGCTGGAAGCCAGTCAAAGTCATGGACATGATCACCACCACCATTAATGAAGAGTTGGTACGAGCAGAAGCCCAAGAAAAAGTGTATACTAGAAGACAGTAAGCAATAGAAAGTAGGTCGTCCCTATGAAAAAAACAGTCTATACAAAAGCTGGGCAAGTGGGTCTAGTAGAAGTGGAGCGTCCACACATCGAAGCACCAGATGATGTCATTCTCCGCATCGTTCGCACCTGTGTCTGTGGCTCTGATCTATGGAGCTACCGCAATCCAGATATTGAAGAGGGGCACCAAAATAGTGGGCACGAAGCTATTGGGATCGTTGAAGAAATCGGAGAAGCTATTACAACGGTGAAACCGGGAGACTTTGTCATCGCCCCTTTCACCCATGGCTGTGGGGAGTGTGATGCCTGCCGCGCTGGCTATGATGGGACGTGTGACCGCCATATCGGCACCAACTGGTCTGACGGGGTGCAAGCGGAGTACATGCGCTTTGAATACGCCAACTGGGCCCTTGTCAAAATTCCTGGGCAACCGTCAGATTATACAGAAGCCATGCTTAAATCCTTCTTGACGCTGGCAGATGTCATGCCGACAGGCTACCATGCGGCACGTGTGGCTCATGTAAAACGGGGCGATAAAGTGGTTGTCATTGGGGATGGAGCCGTGGGTCAATGTGCTGTCATCGCAGCTAAGATGCGGGGGGCATCGCAAATTGTCCTCATGAGCCGGCATGAGGACCGTCAACAATTGGCTCTGGAATTTGGTGCTACAGTCGTTGTTGCGGAGCGCAGGGAAGACGGGATTGCCAAGGTCCGTGAAATCCTTGGAGGAGGAGCAGATGCCGCTCTTGAATGTGTCGGTACCGCGGCAGCTGTCGACCAAGCCCTTGGGGTGCTTCACAATGGTGGTCGCTTAGGCTTCGTCGGTGTCCCTCACTACAATAATCGTGCGCTTGGATCGACCTTTGCCCAAAATATTTCCGTGGCAGGTGGAGCAGCCTCTGTCACCACCTATGACAAACAGTTCTTGCTCAAGGCCGTCCTTGATGGCGATATCAATCCAGGACGTGTCTTCACCCATAGCTATAGCTTGGACGAGATTGATCAAGCTTATAAAGACATGGATGAACGCAAGACTATCAAGGCCATGATTGTGATAGAGTAACAAAAAAGTCTAGTAGAAATGAATCTACTAGACTTTTCTTTTATTGTGAAATAAATTTTTACTTCAAATCCGACATGACTTGTTTCTTAGTGAAGGTGCGCTCTTGTTTGTTAGCCAAGGCCTTGATGCGCGCATCTAAAAGGATGGCCCGCCCTTCAGCACTTCTGGTATAGACGAGGTCGTACTTACCCAGGCTCTTTCGAATCTGCTCGACAAAGGCTTGGGCATCTTCTTTACGTTTGTCAAAGAGGCTTGGCACGGCGAAATATTCTGTCTGATCGGATACCTTTTCTTGTGCTTTCAAGATATAGCGTTGATTTTCAATCGGTGCGAAAAATTCGATCATGGTTTGCGAGAAGAGTTCTTTCTCTCGCATGGTTCCGCCCTTCATATAGATCAGCGTGTTGATGGCATCCTTTCTATCTCGGACCACTTGGATGCGGGTCTCCTGGGTTTGAATCTGCCCAGAAAGGAGCAGGGCTTGGTGAATGGCCTGGCCAAAGACCTCTAGCCGTTTATAAGGACTCATATAGAGGTAGTAGCGTAGCCAAGCAAGGAGAGCGAGAACAGCTAAGACGAATAGAAGAATAAGAGAAGCTGTATTCCATCCACCTCTATGTGAATAGTAAATCAGGTTGGCGAAAGCATCGGTCAAAGTAGCGGCCGTCAGCCAGCGAGCTAGCTTTCTAGCATCAAAAAATAGGGCCAGAGGCAGGAAGTGTTTATCCACTTGTACCTCGTTTGCAATCTCCATATTCTCCAGAATCGGAAGGGCTTTTTGCCAGCCATCCCGGAGTTCTTGACGATGAGTGGAGCGCTCTAAGGTCTCTTCGTTGAGTTTCTGTAACTGTTTTTTAGTATAGCGGATATTGTCAAAGGCCAGACGCTCGATACCGGATTCGATAAAGGGTTCCTTGTAGTGGAGGCCTAAAAATTGCTTCATCCGTCTTTCTAAAAGCTCCAGATCAGGACTGTATTGTTTCAGCTGATCAGTGATGGCTTCGATCTCTTCCTTTTCAAGATCTGACTTTTCATACCATTTCTTTAGGGAAAGATTGATGGAGACCAGATGCCAGATATTACTGGTCTTGTCTGGATCCTCAGGCCATACTCGGATGGCACGACCACGCATTTGGTTGCTGAGCATAAAACTGCCAACAAAGCTCGCTAGGATCAGGGAGTTGACACAAGGTGCATCCCAGCCTTCTCCCAGAAGAGACTTGGTTCCAATCACGACTTGGATGAGTCCCTCTTGAAAGAGCTGGGTCACAGCTGTCACCAAATCATGTTGAGAACCTACCAAGCGAACCTTGAGAAAATCATCGGGTGATAATTGGCCGACATTTTGGTAAGTCAGTCGATCCGCTCCTAGAAGCTCTTCTAATCTTGGCTTAGCAACTGTTGGGATGATGACGATGCTGCCTGTTAAGACAGCGATGGCAGGAGGGGTCGTTAGCTCCATGCTTTCCCTGCGAATGGATTCGAAATAAGAGAGCACTCCCAACTGAGTGAATTGGGCATCCTTATCCCCGAGATGAACTTCAAAGTCTTGGCGAATATAGTCTGTTAAGACCAGTTGTCGCAGTTGGCTTCCAAGAGCCTGGTATTCCGCCTTGAAAATTTCTCGAACTGCATTGAGTTTTCCAAGGGATTGATTGAGCAGGAGGTCTTGTTTTTTGTTGCGGACCAGTTTGACTTGTTTTCGATCGATTAAGCTGGCTGCTTTTAGTTCATGGAGGACTTGTTTCTCATATTCCTCTGGTAGATTGTACCAATGAGGTACCTGAAAGAGCAGGCCTTGCAATAGAATTTCAAGCCAGTCCATGGTGAAGGCAGGTAGTTTTTTAGCTCCTAAAAGGTCCTGGAAACGGTTGGGAAAGGCGATTTCCCTGCTTCGAAGAAAGATCAGGGTAGCAGAGAGATATTGGGGATCATTGAGCAATTCATCATCGCTGATCTGACCCGATAAGGCCTGACAGGATTGCAGGTATTGACAAAAGAGGGGATCGGAAGTCAGTTGTTGCAAGAAAGCATTCTTTTGTTGGCTAAAGGCGTCCAACTGAGCCTGCTCTTCCTTGGTTGGAAAGGCAAAGTAGACATAGTCCTGATGAGGACAAAGGGTTTCTTCCTTGACCAATTCGGGAACCGTGATTTCCTCATCAATCTCACCACACATGCGGATATAGCGTTCCCAAAGAGCAGGGTCCCCTTCATAGGGAGGGGTAGCAGTGAGGGAGATCATCTTTAAGTCAGGGAAGGCTTGGCGAAAGGCTTCCAAACTCTTCCACCATTCATTGCGCAGGTGGTGACACTCATCTAAACAAAGGGTTCCCAGTGAGATGTCTTTGAAAGTAGTAAAGATATCAAAGCCTTTGAAATCAAATGTTTCAATCTCTGCCTGGTCATCGGTATCCTCGATTTGTGATTGGCCGACGACTTGGTTCATGGCGCTGTGGAGGGCCTGATAGGTAGCCACTGTAATCAGCTTAGGATGTTTGAGGTCCTGAGAGATCAATTGCTCCGCTTGGATTTCATCTTTCAAGAATGCTTGGACAATCCGGTCGACCCATTGCTGACGAATGGTGACTGTAGGTGCCAAGATAAGAGTTGGTTGGCCAAAGCGCCGGATGAATTCAATTCCTAGGGTTGTTTTTCCAGAGCCAGGAGCTGCTACCAAATGCAGGTGGCCATCCGCCATAAAAGCCTCACTCTTATCGAGGACGCGTTTTTGATAGTGTCTCCATTGGCCTATAAAGGCTAGTTCTTGTAACATTGGTTTCCTCCCTTGTACTGTCCCCATTATAACATAGCGAAGGACAAGAATCTTTTGGTAGAAGCTGAAGATTTCTACTTTCTAATGAAAATGGAAAACAGGAATCATTCGGACAGAGCGAAAAAGCCCAATCAACGGATTAGGCTTTTCATGTTAGTCTTGTTTTGTTTTACGAGAGAGTCCAAAGGCAGCACCCATGCTAAGAAGACCAAGACCTAGAGTCGTCAAAGCAATTGAGTTTTTGCTTCCTGTATTTGGAAGACTTGCTTCTTTTTGAGGAAGAGCTGCTGGTGCGATATAGACTTCTGTTTTCACAGGCTCGTTTTTAGCTGGTGTGAAGACTGTCGGTTTCGCAGGTGTTACAACAGCCGGTTTTTGAGGAGTAGGAGTCGGTGTTGCAGGCGTTTGGATGCTAGGTGTTTGTGGTTTTGCTTTCGCCACGCGATGAGTTTTTGAAATCAACTCATACTTGTCTGTTTGGACCTTGAAGACACGACCTTTTTGTACAGTTTCAACAACTTTATTGGCAAATTGAACGTTCAACAAGTCAGCAAAATCTTTGCGGATATCTAGGTAGAGACCATTTGTCCCATTGACCAATGGAGCAAAGTCAGACTGGTCTACTGTGCGTCCTACAACTGTTAAGGAAATATTCGCTGCCTTCAATGATTGAAGAGTTTCTTCTTTTGATGGGAGAGGATTCTTATATGGAGTATTCATATCGATTGGCTCATCTGTAATGACGAATGCAAATCGATGATTGTTTGTTCCGGTGCCCCAGTTGTAGTCCTCTGAAGTAGCGATGTGGCGCAATGGAACAGTGGTGTTTTCATAACCACCATAAGTTTTGATAGTTTTCAGAGCAGAAATAAAACTTTCTGGATCCGTTGTGAATTTTGATCCGTTAAAATCAAAGTATTGTATACGATCTGATCGTTCAAATGCAACCAATCCCAAGCGTGCTTGGATATTTTTTGCAGATAAATTACGAACAAAGGTCTCAACGTTCTTCATTGTATCATTGATATGTGAATCCATCGAAGTTGATTTATCAATGACAAAGACGATGTCGGATGTTGCTTGGACTTCTTTTTTATTGACGATATCTGCTTCTTTTGTCACTTCGACTACAGTTGTTTTATTGACAGTTTCTGTAGTTGTCTCAGTGTAGTCAGCTGTTTCTTTTGTGGATGTAGCTGTCTTAGTTGAAGAGACTGGTTTTGAAGTGCCCACAGGTGTGTCTTGATCGGCTAAGCTAGTGGTTTTGATGGTTGCTGTTGAAGTAGTGGTTGTATCTCCACCGTCTGTTTTAGTAGCTGGGCCTGTTTTTTGGACATCCACAGCGATGACATCCCCAGTTTTTGCTTTATCAGCAGGAACAACTGGTGTATTGGCTTTGGCGTTAATTTCTTCTGTTGCAGCCGTGATAGGTGATTTTGCTGCTGTAGGAGCTGCAGGAGCAGCTTGGGTTGTGCTAGGTGCAACGTCGTCAGCAGAAGCAATAGTAGTCCCTGTGAAGACCGTTCCTAAAACAACGGAAGCTAAAGTTAAAGTTTGTTTACGTGAAATAGTATATTTTTTCAAAATACGTCCCCTTTTTAATAAACTTTTTTCTATCATACAGGTTTTTGAAAAACTTGTCAACGGTATAATAATCAAGGGTTTTGTTGGTTTTTATATTCCTAATTATTGATAAAAAACCAAGCGGGAGAAATATGCATAAAATAGGTTTAATATACAAAATGTATAAAAAGAAATAGGATTCCTACAAATTTGCAGGAATCCTTATTTTATCGGCATTTCTACTATATTTTTTATCCGTAAAAAATACTAGCTAGTCACTTTATTTATGTTTCTAAATCAACACATAGGTTTCAACCGCTTGTCCAGCCCCGTTTTCATTGTTGGTTTTTGTTACGACAGTCGCTCCGTCTTTTACTTCTTGTGGAGCATTGCCCATAGCGACCCCGATGCCTGCTTTTTTGAGCATAGGGAGGTCGTTGAAGTTGTCTCCCATGGTGAGGACTTCTTCTAAGCTCAAGTGGTAGTAGTTAGCGAGCTCAACCAGAGCATCTTCTTTGGAAACGTTCTTAGCTGTGACTTCTAGGTAGTTGGCTTTGGAGAGATAAAAGGCGGTAGAAGGGAAGTCGTCGGCAGAAATAGTGCGATAGAGAGCTTGGATCTCTTCTGGCTCTCCAATTAAGAGCAATTTGTGGAGGGGCTTTGTCGCATCCAGCAAAGGATCCAATAGGGGAAGAATGAGAGGTTTTTCTCCTGTAATCCGGGCCTCCTCTTGACTCCATTGGTCAAGGCGGTCGGTCATCCAGTCTTTTCCGCTATAGAGGTTGATCGAAACCTGAGGAAAGTGTTGGTTGGCCCAGTCGATAAAGTTCCGGGCCTCCGTCTTGTCCAAAGGATGCTCGAAAAGAACCTGCTCTCCCTTTTGGATCAAGGCACCATTGTAGCAAGCCATGGGGCACTCTTCTATACCGAGTTCTCTGGCAATGGGAGCCATCCCTTTTGGAGAGCGAGCAGAGGCCAGTACGAAAGGAATGGTTTCGCGTTTTAAATCCGGGATCAATGCTGCCAACTGTGGATCGATCTGATGGTGATCATTTAAGATGGTACCATCGATGTCGCTGATGATGAGACGAATGTGAGACATAATGAGGACCTCCTAATAGAGAATAGTGGTTTCACTGCCGATTTGTTTAAGGATGTCAGGGCTTGGTTTTTGATCAGTAATCCAATAGTCAAATTGCTGGAGACGAGCGAGATAGTAGTTGGCATGTTGGTGGAACTTGGCACTTTCTGCCACCAGCACCTTGGTACGAGTCCGTTCAAAAACGAGAGACTTGACTGCAACGTCTTCAGCATCCTCAAAGGTGACTTCGCCATTGGTTAAGCTACTCGCTCCAAAAAAAGCAAGATCAAAGCGAAGATTGTCCAGTATGTGTGCTTGATTCGCGTCATAGTAGAAGCGGTTTTTAGGGTAGAATTTCCCGCCTAAGAGATGAACGTCAACCTGGGAATGGCTACTGAGCTGGATAGCATTGTCAAGGGAATGCGAATAGACCGTAACTTCCTTCTTCAGCATGCCAGCAAGCAGGGTCATCGAGGTGGAAACGTCGAGAAAGATCACTTGTCCATCTTGGATCAATTGCAGGGCCTTTTGAGCCATGGCGGTCTTTTCCTTGTTGGCTTTCTGACTGCGGTCTAGGTAAGAAGGGCCGGGTTCTTTGTTTAAGGGGAGAAGTCCACCATGGGTCCTACGGACTAGCTGGCGTTGGCTCAGAAGGGCAAAGTCTCTGCGGATAGTATCTTTTGAGACCTTGAAATAATCGACCATTTCTTTAGCGGATAGCTGTTTTCGCTCTTCTAAAAGTTCTAGGATTTTTTCGAGCCGTTGTTCCTGGTACATGAATTCGCTCCTTATTGCTGTTCTTGCCTTTATTGTACATCATTTTGTAAGCAGATGCAAGTTTTGTTAAGTGTATTTAAGTGTTTATGATCTTTTCCTTAGAAAACCTTATTTCTGACGTTTGTTTTAAAGGGGGAATTCTGCTATAATATGTCAAAATAACGTGGAGGTTTCCTTATGGCCAGTGAATATGAAAAAATGATTGCAGGTGACTATTATAGACCTGCGGACCCTGAATTACGGGCTTTAGCCAAAGCCTCTCGGGAGAAGCAGGAAGCCTTTAATCAAGAGGTGGATCCTAAAAAAGGAGCGGCCATCATCAAAGAGTGGTTTGGGTCTACTGGCGACAACCTCTATCTCAATCGTCAAGTCCTTGTGGATTATGGGGTCAACATCCATATAGGAGAAAATTTCTATGCCAATTACAATTTGACCATGTTGGATATTTGTCCCATTACGATTGGAAAGAATGCCATGATTGGTCCCAATTGCCAATTTTTGACCCCCTTACACCCGCTGGATCCAGATGAGCGCAACTCGGGTCTTGAGTACGGAGCTCCGATTACGATAGGGGACAATTTCTGGGCAGGAGGAGGGGTCACCATCCTTCCTGGTGTCACGCTGGGTGATAATGTGGTCGCTGGCGCTGGGGCAGTCGTGACCAAGTCTTTTGGAGACAATGTGGTCCTTGCAGGAAACCCAGCCCGTGTCATCAAAGAAATACCCATTAAAAAGGAGAAAGGATGATCCAAAAACATGAAATTCCTATTTTAGAGTTTGATGACAACCCGCAGGCAGTCATTATGCCGACCCATGAGGGACTTGATCTGCACCTACCTGAAAAATGTGTGTATGCTTTCTTGGAGGATGAGATTGATCGCTTTGCCAAAACTGTTGGAGCTGAGCAAGTGGCTACCTTTGTCTCAGCTACCAAGGCTTATCCAGTCTATGTTCTGGAGCACCAAGGGGAGAAAGTCTGCTTGGCACAAGCGCCAGTTGGATCTGCACCTGCTGCCCAATTCATGGATTGGTTGATTGGCTATGGGGTGAGGAAAATCATTTCCTCAGGAAGCTGTGGCGTCTTGGTGGACATGGAAGAAAATGCCTTCTTGATCCCGACCAAGGCCTTGCGAGATGAGGGAGCTAGTTACCATTATGTAGCGCCTTCTCGTTATATCGAAGTGGACAGTCGTGCACTGACCGCCATTGAAACTGTCTTGAAAGGAAAAGAAATTCCTTATCAAGAGGTCATGACCTGGTCGACGGACGGTTTTTATAGAGAAACACCTGACAAGGTGGCCTATCGCATTGAAGAAGGGTGTCGTGTTGTGGAGATGGAGTGTGCCTCACTTGCAGCAGTCGCCCAGCTTCGTGATGTAGTTTGGGGCTTGCTCCTATTTACCGCAGATTCTCTTGCAGACCTGGAAAATTATGACCAGCGTGACTGGGGTGCTGAAGCTTTTGAGAAGGCCCTAGAATTGTGCCTAGAGATGGTTCATCACTTGTAGGTCTTTTCACTTTTTATGATACAATGAAGCTATGTTAGTCAAATTATTTTTTAAACAATGGCGGGCCAAGCTGACTCGTCTGTCTCCGGCAAGGCGAATCTTTCTCAGCTTTGCCTTGCTTATCCTGGTGGGCTCGCTCTTATTGAGTCTGCCTTTTGTCCAGCAAGCGAGCTCAAAAGCAGGCTATATCGACCACCTCTTTACAGCGGTCTCCATGGTCTGTGTGACGGGGCTCTTTACCCAGTCGGTGGCTTCGACCTATAATGGTTTGGGGCAATTGATCTGTATGCTCTTGATCCAGATCGGAGGCCTAGGGATCTTGACCTTTATTGGGCTCTTCTTTATGGAAGGTCGCCAAAAACTTAGTTACAAGGACCGGCAGACCATTCGGGACAGTTTTAGTTTTAGCAATAACCAGAGCTTGGCCCGTTTTGTCCGCTCCATCTTTATTACCACCTTTACCATCGAAGGGCTGGGGGCCCTGCTCCTCATGACCCGCTTTATCCCTCGCTTTGGCTGGGGGCATGGGATCTTTAACTCCATCTTTGTTGCGGTCTCGGCCTTTTGTAATGCGGGCTTTGATAATTTTGGAGGCGATAGTATGATGAGCTTCCAGACCGATTGGTTGGTCAATCTGACCTTGTCTGCCCTTATTATTACTGGAGGCTTGGGCTTCATGGTCTGGTTTGACCTCGCCACCAAGGCCCGCAATCAATCAGGACGGCGAACTCTTCGCTTCCATACCAAGGTGGTCCTCTGGTTAACGGCGGCGATCCTTCTCTTTGGGACAGTGACTAGTCTTATGACCGAGTTTAATAATCCAGCAACGATTGGGTCCCTTCCATTAGGAGAGAAGATCTTGGTCAGCTTCTTCCAAACTGTCAGTATGCGGACGGCTGGTTTTGCTTCGCTAGATTATACAGCAGTCCGGCCAGTGACGCTCTTTATCTATCTCTTGCAGATGTTCCTAGGTGGGGCACCAGGTGGGACAGCAGGGGGGATGAAGATCACCACCTTCTTGGTGCTGATTCTCTTAGCGCGCAAAGAGTTGCTCGGCTTGCCACATACCAACCTGGGTAAGCGCACCATCGCACCAGACTTGGTCCAACGCTCTTTGGGGACGGCAGTGATTTTCCAGTTGACTTTTCTCCTTGGACTCTTTGGCCTTTGTCTCGTGACTCCGGATGGTCAACGCTTTTTGTACCTGGTCTTTGAGGTAGTATCGGCTCTAGCGACAGTAGGCGTGACAGCCAATGTGACCTCAACCTTAAATGGAGCAGGGCTGGGGATCATCATGGTGCTTATGTTTATCGGTCGGATCGGCCCCTTGACCCTTATGGTCAGTTTGAACAATTACAAAGCTAAGAAGGCAGATGCCTTGCAATATGCTAAAGCAGACATCATTATCGGATAGGAGAAACTTATGGCAAATCGAACCATTGGAATTTTAGGATTGGGAATTTTTGGACAGAGTGTCCTGAAAACTCTGCAGGACCAGGATGTGGATATTGTTGCAATTGATGATCACGAAGATGTGATTAATCAGTATGAATCCATGATTACAACTGGAATTGTCGGGGATATTACGGAGTTGGACCTCTTGGATGCAGCAGATATTGGGAACTGTGACACGGTCGTCATCGCGACGGGTGAAAACTTGGAGTCCAGTGTGCTGGCTGTCATGCACTGTAAGGCCCTTGGCGTCGAGCACGTCATTGCCAAGGTCAAAAATGAAGTGACCAAAGAAGTTCTGGAAAAGATTGGGGCTGATCTGGTTATCCTGCCGGAGGTAGAAGCAGGCATGTCCCTCGCTAAAATGATTCTTTTCCAACACCGAATTGAAGTTTTCCAGTTGGATGAAGAAGTGGTGGTGGTCGAGTTTACGGTTCCAGCTAGCTGGGTAGGAAAGAGTATTCGAGAATTGGCGGTCAGAGACCAGTATCAACTCAATATCATCGGCTATCGAGATGGAGAAGACCAGCCCCTGCGGAGCCAGCTGGGCCCAGATTTTGTTTGGCCAGCTGAGGTACACGTGATGGCAGTGACAGACAACCAGTATCTGGATAGAATCCAAGACTTGTTAGACTAATCGTGTAATTGAGAGTGGGACAGAAATCGGTAATTCATTAGAATTCGATTTCGTCGTCCCACCTCCGCACAGTTGAGTAGGGCTGTAAAAGCTGATGAAA
>NZ_JUPI01000141.1 GCF_001074805.1 Streptococcus parasanguinis
TGACTCTGTGCTTGGCTTCGTTTCTTCCTTGCTTGGTTCTGTACTTGACTCTGTGCTTGGCTTTGTTTCTTCCTTGCTTGGCTCGGTACTTGATTCTGTTGGATCCTTGTAGTCATCTGGTAAAGATGCACGGTATGGATCATCTGTACGACCTGCTTCTTTAAGAGTTGCAGATAATTCAGACTCATATTGCTTGAATTGTTTGAAGAGACGTTCAGACCGAGCTAAAGCATCCTCAGTCACTTTATCTTCAACTGCTTTTGCTGCAGCTTCATCCGCTTTCAAGGCTGCATATTTGCTATCACTAACCTTCTGTTCAATGATCAATTGTTCTTCGAGAGCTTTCCAGTGATTTTGAATCGATTTTCCAAAGAGGTCTTGATTATTGATGGCCATCTGGTCAATATGCCATACTGTCCAATACCATGAATTCGGATCATAGGTAGCAGTTTGAGGTTTGAAAGCTTTATAGGTATCCTTTACATTTCCATAGAAAGGAACATAAGGAGTGTTCCGAGATGGTCCCATACCAAGCCATAACGTACCACCAAATGATTTTGGAAGGTTTGGATTGATTTGGTAGACATGGGCATCGATGACGTTTTCGTTTCCTAAAGCATACTTGTATTGGTCTTTCCGAACAGTATCGTTGCTACCATCATCCCCTTGTTTCTTGACACCAATTTGATCGTCTGGAACAAATCGACCATTCAAATGTTCAAAACGGTTGCGTTGGAGAGCAAAGGCATCTTCCAAAGTAAATTTCTTGTTTGGATCTGTTGGTGAGCGGAAGAGTTCGTATTCATCATCTTCATAAGTCACTTTTGAATTTGGATCCAAAAGAGTGATTCCTGCGTAAGTACGTGAACGGTCTCCTTCAGCATATTTTTCTGGTCCATAAGATTTAGCGATATGGAAGTTACCGTCTTTATCTGTCTTGTAGTTACCAGATTCTTTGGCTACTTTTTCGACATCTTTCGAAGCGATCACATTTTCCTTGTCATTCAAATCCACATGACCAAGGTAGTAAGTATTTGCAAAGACTGCATATTTGTCTTCTGGAACTTTTACCGCTACATATTGGTGACCAGAAAGAATTTCCATATACCAAGTTTCTTTTTGGTCTGCAAAAACGACAACATTCCCTTCTGCCGATCCTTTTTCTTCAATGACTTTAGCTAGGAATTCAACCCCTTCACGAGCAGACTTAACGCGTGGTAAAACCACGTCCAACATAGCAGCTTCTGGAATCCCATTTTCTGTCAATGGGTCTGTCTTCAAAACCTTTTTGTTTGGAATTGCTGTAACAGTTGAGGTCATGGAAACTCCAGCTTCGTTAAATCCATGTTCACCAAAAGCACCGTTACTACCATCTCCACGAGCAGAGTCATAAGTCGCTGTGTATTTCATTTCACTAGCAGCATGTGGATAGGTAAAACCATTGGATTCGTCTTCCAGTTGATCCCCTTCCTTATAATTCTTCGCATCAACAACCACATAATTCTTGTTGTGCTTGCCACCATTTGGATAGTAAGGGTAATCTTCTGTCCGACCAAAGAGAGTAGTCCCATCCTTGGTCAATTGCCGACCAATGATAAAGCCACAACAGGCTTGAACGGCTTGAACTGGTAGGAGCAAAAATGTCATTGCTACCAATGAAAGTTTAAACAACCATTTCTTCATGGCAAATCTCCTTTTCGAATACTCCTTTTAGTAAAAAAGGATAGCATTACCGATTTTTTATACCTCCAGTTTACATCTTTTCATTCATTTTTGCAAACGCTTACCAGG
The DNA here is from genome assembly GCF_001074805.1 of Streptococcus parasanguinis. Classification (GTDB taxonomy): domain Bacteria; phylum Bacillota; class Bacilli; order Lactobacillales; family Streptococcaceae; genus Streptococcus; species Streptococcus parasanguinis_A. The sequence goes on from NZ_JUPI01000141.1 coordinate 1,792, forward strand.
CTTGTTTTTATTCTATTTTTTTCTAAATAATCTTTCTATCAACTCATTTCTATGTAAATTATATATATTTATTGAGATTTCAAACAATTTTCTGTTAGTTTACGATTGCGCTACATTTTTTAGGAAAAAAAGGAGGCTGGGACAAAAGTCCTAGCCTCTCAATTATTTTTGGATTGTCGAGCAAGACGCAG
>NZ_JUPI01000142.1 GCF_001074805.1 Streptococcus parasanguinis
CAAAATATGATATAATACAGAAAAAGTAAAAATAACAAAAGTAACTTACAGAAGTAAAAGAAAAAAAGTAAATAGATAGCCACGGCGGATATTCCTTTCATCGTTTAGAAGGAGTTGCTGTGGTTATCGTTGTCGCTGAGCTAATTAATTGCTCTTATTACTTAGATGAAGTTACTTTTATTATTGAATTAATTTGAATAATAATAACGATCAATGAAAGTACTCATCGATATTCCCTTTATGCAGTTTAGAGCACAAAGGAAAATAGTACTGATTTGATCGTTTTTTTCTGTATTGACATCATAAAACACAGTAAGAACCTTCAGTCATAATAAACAAGGAGGTAACATGAGATTTGTTGTATATAAACATTCGCTGATTCTAGGTGATAATAATATCGTTACAAAGCAATTGATTGCACTCAAACATGATGATGGCACATTACAATTCACTCATTTTCATAGATATGTAAAATCTTCCGCAAAAATTAAGTCTATCTCAGACAATGGCAACAAACGTTTTTCATACGTTGTTAAGTTTTTGAACTATATATTTGGAACAGTTGGGGTAAATAATCTTGATCAACTAACTTTTGAAATGGTCAAGGAATTTTTTACGCTTTATGGTTTAGCACAATTACCTGAAGATAGAACAAATAGAAAGAAAAGTACAGTCGAAAAATGCGTAAATGCCGTTCTTGACTTCTTAACTCTTTATTTAAGTGAGCGAGAGGGAAAGGCTAAGTTAAAAGCAGAAGAATTGTATTCTACGACAACTTTTACGAATAGTAGAGGACGGGTTATAAAGCGTAAAGAACCAAATTTTGAAATATACGTAAATGATAGCAACACTGAGAAAGCTATTTTTCGTGATATGCCAAATAGTGCTTTTGAGATGTTATTTTCTCACATAGCACACTATCATAAAGATCTACTCATGGTTGTGGCCTTGGGAGCCTTTGTTGGCTTAAGACCATCAGAAGCATGCAATGTAAGACGTGAAGATAGTCCTCTAGGGCCAGGTATTTTGTTTCACCAAAGTGATGGGCAAGTATTTAAGATTGAGATCGATCTACGAAAAGAAATACCTCTCCGAAGCGATTTAAAGCCAACTGGACGGATTAAAAAGGAAAGACTTCAAGCAGTACCTTATATCTTTCTGGAGGTCTTTTTAGACACTTATAATGACTATATGACTTATCTGGAAGGTAAGAAGTATGAGAAGGATTATGGACCTTTAAATCTTAACAGACGAGGAAAAGCATTATCATACGATGTATACTATCAACGATTTCGTAAGATTATTCGCGACGAAATGATCCCAATCTTCTTAAAATCTGATGATGCAGAGGTTGTCTTTTTTGGGCAGCTTTTGCAGGAGCATAATATTTCCCCACATATTTTCAGACACTGGTACACGACACAGTTAGTATTATCTGGGGTTTCTGAAATAAGTGAGCTTATGTCAGCAAGAGGTGATAAATCGCCTGAGAGTGCTTGGGTTTATCTACAAAACAAAGGAGAAATCGCAAAACAATATGGTCAAGTTAATAATGGTGTTTTTGACTATATGAATTGGCGAGCAAATGAACTTTTTGGTGATAAGTTAGAAAGGTAATGTATGACTTATTCAATTAAATCTTTGATCGAAAATCTGTTAAGTGAACTCGGAAAAAACGATATACAGTATAAAGGCAAAATTAGTAAGTTTTTAGTTGATAACAATTGGTTTAATATTGAGATTGATTTGGATAACTATTCTATCTCAGATAAAGATGCTCAATTATTAATAGAAAAAATAACCAATTATCTTCTTGGACCAACTGGTTTAGCAGGAATTCAGCCTATATTTAAACAAAAATTCCCATTAACTTACAAATATTTTCAGCAATACTCAGAAGATAGCAACTTATCTAAGGAAAACATGTTTTATGTTCAAGATTTTCTTGCTTTTTATCTTAAAAGAGATTTATTTCTCTGTAATGATAATGAGATTGAATTGTTGGTTGAAGAAGCAGTATATGCACTTGAAAAGCAAAAAGGCGAAGTTTTTATTGATTTTTTAAAGTGGTTAATGAATAAAATGAGATGTAACTATCACAAAAGATATGAATTTACACCTCGATACACATTAGAACAGGAGACTAACGCTTATGAGTTAGACGAATATTTAGAATTACTGTATTTTCTTTTTAATGACAATTACATTAGAAAAGAAGATATGCTTTATAAAGCAGCAATCTCAAAAGACTACGCAGATACCTGGCTATTTCTAGCACTTCATTTTATATGTGCGCTACGTGGAACAGATTTAGAACAACTTGGACATCCACAACTTCCTAGAACACCGAAAGAAGTTCTAAAATCAGTTAGAAGTGGTAATTGGAGTAGCAGTGAGGCAAGAAGAACTCTTTTAAGTATTACAACTCGTTTAACTTATTTAAATATTACTCCAAACAAAACAAAGCGAACTAAAAATATTAGTCAGATTAAATTTCAGGTCCCTGAGAGTTGTCAGGTATTGATTGGAACGTTGTTGGCTATCTGTGAAGCTCATTATCAGTTGAATAAAGATAATAATGATGAACCTTTAATTCGACAAATAAAAGAATATAAACGAATTAATCGATATATGGGGAAAGAAATTGGAGACTTATTTCTTGAAAGGAATTTTAGTTCTAGATCTGCAAATAAATCCTATCTTCAAACTGTTGCCATGTTAGCAGATGATGTTTTGCAAGAAAAATCTGAGTTAAATATTAAAGGCTATTTTTTAGCCGCATTAGCCCGTAGCCATAAAGGTTCATTCGATGAATTTGCACAAACTACAACAACGTACCTAAAAGATGCCCAACTAAGCCAGCTTAAACCAGAAATGGTTGCGAGAGAACTATTTGAACGAGGTGTTTTATCTATGATTCCATCAATGATCCTGACGATTGTAACTAGAGGAAAGTATAAAGAATTAAGTCCTAGTCAACAGACTCAGATGATTAAACAGTTAGATTTGACACCAAATGAGATTGAAAAAACATTGGCTTTAAGCATTCAGGCAGAAGTGAAATCGCAAAAGGCATTAAAGATTTTGGTAGAAGAAGAAGCAGAGCCTAATCAACTTCTTACTATTTGTCATCGTATAGGAAACGGTGAAGCCTTCTCAAAACAAGGTGAAAGCATGTGTCTTTTATCTGCGCTTGGAAAGATTTGTCCATATGACGATAGGCAACATTGCATCGGTTGTCATTATGAATTACAAACGAAATCTACTTTATTGTTATTAGTAGGAGAATTCAATCGTTTGAACAAACAATACTCTAGAGTTCGAACTGATTTAGAAAAAGGTAAAATTCGGAGTATTTTAGAAGAACAAATAAAACCTTGTTTAACTGAAATGTTGCAAGCTTTATGCGAGCAATATGGAGATGACGTGTTACATGATTACGAAGAAATAATAAAGGAGTTAATAAATTGAACAATCAAGCTAAACTTTTTAAAATTGAAAATTATTTTGAAACTTTTGACCGTGATTGTGTTCTGCGAGCAAAAGAAGTTTTCGATGACTATTTTGATAAAGGAATTATTCTAAGTTACGATTTTGATCATAAGAAATGGGAAACTACAAATGAATATGCCAATATTAGCCTGTTTTTTAACATTTCTGAATTTCAATATAGGAGATTTTATCAATCATTTTTTCAGTTGTCTTATAAGGAATTTATCAATTACTTAAAAAGTTTTATTGTTTTCTCAATGAAACAACATGTTTTAAAAACTTTACAGCTATTTCTAATGGATATTAAACAAATTATTAAAAATACAACCAAAGATACGTTTTTAGATTTAGAAAATATTTCTGTAAAATTTCCTGGTTTATGTATTGACTTTTTCTCAAATCTTCCCTGTTCAGATGATAGTCAACTAAATCAACTATTGGAGCAATTAGATAATAAATTAACTATCAACCTTCAAAAAAAGCAGAGGTCAAAACAGCAAAGACAATTAGCGCAATTTCAATCCTATTTTACTTTTAATGACATTTTAA
>NZ_JUPI01000143.1 GCF_001074805.1 Streptococcus parasanguinis
TGATTCAGATTGTGACACTGATTGTGATTTAGAAACCACTTCTGATTCTGATACAGATTGTGATTTAGAGGTTACTTCTGATTCAGATTGTGACACTGATTGTGATTTAGAAACCACTTCTGATTCAGATTGTGATGCAGAGTTTGAGAAGGATTGCGATTGAGAAGCAGACTCTGAATCATTCATCTTCTCGAAGTAATAGTTTACATCAGTTGATGGTTTAATCGCAGTTGGAATTGAGTAGTTGTTTGAGAATGATGAATAACCCTTCAACTCAGAGTATACTTTTCCGTTTGGAGCTGTAGGATCATTTGCTACAGATCCTTCTGCTTGGATTTCTGGAACTTTACCAGCAATGACATTGTAACTGTTGTTACCAGCACCCGCAGGTGTCAATGATGTGCTTGGAGCACCTTTGAATGGACGTGGATAAGTGTGTAGAGTTCCGTCCATTTGTTTATAAGTATCTGTCTCAGTAGCAGACTGCCAACCAGTGATAATGAGTGATTTACTTCCAGCTGTTTCGTTGACTTCAATATAGTAGTCACCATTTTTGCTGTTTACTTTTGTAACTTTTGTCTCATCAGCCTTCCACTCTTCACCAGCTTTGTTAACTTTACTTGTATAGATGAGTGTGTACTTAGATACATCTTCAGTACCAATATCTGATGTAGCAAAATTGTTAACCTGAGATGGATCAAGGGCGTAGAATTTCGTTACAGTTGAGCCATCAGTATCAACGATTTCAGAAATACGTTTCACGTAGTAGTGGTTTGCTCCACCTTGAAGTTCGACAAGTTTTTGTCCAACAACACCCTTACCAAGGATACCAGATGTTTTTTGAGTTGTATCTGTTGTGGCAGCTACAGGTTTGTAACCAGCAACATCACGATTTCCTGAGGCTGTGAATTGTTGCCCTGCAAGACCTGTTTGAGTATAGCTTGCAAGAACTGTTTCATTTCCAGTTGGTGTGTATGTTTGACCTTCTGTGTACTTGCTACTGTCAACGACTTTATAGTAAGTTGTTTGATCAGCTTTAGCATAAGGAACAGAAGTTTGAACGTTTTGTTTGTCTTCACCTTGGTTACCTGGGTAGTTAGTATCACGGATTTGAAGTGTTTCATACTCAAGGTTAGCATTTACCAATGAGAAGGTAACGTTACCTGGATTAGTTCCGTTAGCACCTGTGTAAGTCAAAGTATTGGTTACATCAGAGTTGTTGTTTGTGATGTAGCTTGGAAGTGAGATATTGCTTTCTCCCGCTTTGATTGTACGAGTGTAAACTTCTGAACCATCAGACTTCTTAACGATACGCAAGTAAACATCTGGGTTAGCTGAAAGGCTACCAGTGATTGCAGAACGGTCTACTGAAAGAGTAGCATAATAATCAAAGTTTGTTTTAGCTCCAGTAGCGTGGTTAGTTTTAAGGAATTGCCATACACCAAAAGTGAAGCGATCAGCGTTTGGATCCAAAGCATAGCCAGCTTCGTTGAAGGCTGCATCTTCAATCGTTGCACCGTTCGCATTTGAGATTACTGGATTAGTATCTACACTACCAGTAGTGCTTGTTGAAATTGGTGCCAACTGTGCTGAAATGGCTGGAGCACCATTCACTGTTGTATTACCAGTAAAGCCTGCTGCAGTCAAGGTTGCCATCATGTCATCTACTGACTTGCTCAAGCGTTCGCGTTGGTCTGCGTATGATTGAGCTGAAGCATTAGCGTTGATCAAGCTGTTGCTTGCTGTCAATTCTGTTTGAACTTTAGCGATGGCAGCATCAAGTGCTGCTTTCTTTTCTGGAGCTGAAACAGTTGCTGAGTAGTCTCCTGCAATCTTGTTCAACAATGCTGCTTCTGAAGCGTTTTGTTCCAAAACAACTTTATCTTCAGCTTTCGCTACTGTTGTAGTGCTTTCTACACTTGCTTCAGAGCCAGCTGCTACAGTTGATTCGCTTGAAGCTGCTGAAAGTTCTGCTGAACCTTGTTCGCTCAATGAAACTGATAGAGATGCTGATACTTTTACAGATGTTGAGGCAGAAGCGCTAGCTGATTCTGTTGTTGATTGAGATTGAGATTCAGTAGTTGACTCAGTTGTTGATGCTGTTGTTGATTCAGACTGAGATTCTGTTGTTGATGTTGTTCCAAGGACTGTACTTCCTTGTTCTACAAGTGCTTCACTTGAAAGCTCAGATGCAGTCGCAACGTCTGATCCTGTTTCATCTGCTTTGGCAGTATTCGCTACTGTAGCTGCACCAAGAACAGCCCCTGCTGCTACGATCCCTTTGAGCAAGCCACGGCTTGTCATTTCTTTCACTGATACTGCGTCTTCACGCACTTCAGCTACAACAGTCTCTTCGACTTGACCACGAATGACCTTCAAAAGACCAAAGTTAGAAGTCGCAGCACGCAACCAGTTTTTACCTGATTTGATCAATTTGAAACGAGTCACACGATCCGTTTCACGGAATTCACCGTTCGAACGTTTAAAAAACATTTCTGTCTCCTTATTACATTTTTTATTTCCCTTACATTATAGACTAATGTGTCGATTTTTGGAAGCAATTATCCTTAATTATTGCTATTTTTTTATAATTTTTGTTTTAGATAGTAATAAAATCGTTTTCAGTAGGATCAATTTGTCAAACCGGGGCAATTTTTTGAAAAAATCCTATAATGCTTTTACTTTAGAGGTAAAACAAAAAGCCCCATTTAATAGGGACTTTTCTGATAATTATCTGATTTTTTCCAACATACTTTCAATGTGTTGGATGGATTTTTCGCGTCCAAGTAAATAGATGGTATCTGGCAATTCAGGACCATGCATTTCACCTGAAACGGCAATACGGATTGGCATAAAGAGATTCTTCCCTTTGATCCCAGTTTCTTTTTGAACCGCTTTGATTTGTGGGAAGATATTTTCTGCCACAAACTCATCGTCTGACATGGCTTCCAATTTCGCTTTGAAGGCTTCAAGTACAGTCGGAACCGTTTCACCAGCCATGACTTCTTTTTCTGCATCTGTCAACTCTGGGAAGTCTGAGAAGAAAAGGTCTGTCAATGGAACGATTTCGTCCACCGACTTCATTTGTGGCTTGTAGAGTTCTACAAACTTCTCAGCCTTGTCTGTCAAACGACCTGCTTCTTCGAGGAATGGCTTGGCCATTTCAAAGATAGTCGCAAGATCCGCATTCTTGATATACTCATTGCTCATCCAGTCCATTTTCTTCTGGTCGAAAGCAGCTGGAGACTTGCTGAGACGATGTTCATCAAAGAGCTTGATGAGTTCTTCGCGAGAGAAGATTTCGTCTTCCCCACCAGGGTTCCAACCAAGAAGAGCGATGAAGTTAAAGACTGCTTCTGGAAGGTAGCCCTTCTTACGGTAATCTTCGATAAATTGAAGGGTGTTAGTGTCCCGTTTAGACAACTTCTTACCAGTTTCAGAATTAATGATCAAAGTCATGTGACCGAATTCTGGTGCTTCCCAACCAAGGGCTTCATAGACCATGAGCTGTTTTGGGGTGTTGGCAATGTGGTCGTCTCCACGGATAACGTGAGAGATTTGCATGTCGTGGTCATCGATCACAACGGCAAAGTTGTAAGTTGGGTAGCCATCTTTCTTCTGGATGACCCAATCCCCACCGATATTACCACCTTCAAACTCGATATCGCCTTTGACCATATCATGCCACTTGTAGATACCAGACTCATTCACTGCCAAACGAACCGTTGGAATCACACCCGCTGCTTCACGTTCTGCAACGTAAGCAGCTTTTTCTTCCTCGCTCATGCCAAGGTATTCGTTAATGTAACGAGGTGTTTCACCTGCCGCTTCTTGGCGTTCACGTTCAGCTGCCAACTCTTCTTCAGTAACGTAAGATTTGTAAGCTTTTCCTTCCGCCAAGAGTTGGTCGATGTATGTTTGATAGAGTTCCAAACGTTCTGATTGGCGGTAGTTTTCGTGCGTCTCAGGACTTTCATCCCAGTCCATGCCCAACCAACGCAGGTTTTCAAGCTGGGAACGCTCTCCGTCTTCGACATGACGTTTGCGGTCCGTATCTTCGATACGGATGATAAAGGTTCCACCATGGTGGCGCGCATACAAGTAGTTAAACAAAGCTGTACGAGCATTTCCGATGTGTAGTAGCCCTGTTGGACTTGGTGCATAACGCACACGAATATCTTTTGCCATATTTCTCTCCTCTTATCTTGTTCGCTATTTCTAGCTCATTTTTCAATCGTTCCTATTATACCACAAAGAAAGCAGGACTGAAATGAATAAGTGGCCTTTCTAGCTTTTCTTCCTATATATAAAAAAAGCCAGAACAAATGCTCTGACTGATATCCAATCTATTTGTATCTTATTTTAGTCTTTCTTCTAATTCAAAGTCGATTGGTAGAGTTTGTAAAAAGTGCTCCAACTCACGTTCCCAATAGAACCATTCGTGCTTACCTGGGCTGTGGGTATAGGTGACATCCAAGCCTAACTTTTCTAATTCCTTGACTTCAAAATTATTGGCTTCATAAAGGAAATCCTGCTCCCCACACCAGATCCATAGTTTGGTCTTCTTATCTGAAAACTCCTTGGCAGCAGTCTCTAGCGAATAGGAACTGGTCGTCCAATCCTCAATCTCTCCAAAAATTCCCTTCCAAAAAGCTGGTTGTTCCAAGTCATTGTTTTCAAAGTCTCTATCATGGAAACTTAAAGCACCAGAAAAACTAGCCGCATGAGAGAAACGATTTGTCTTGAGAGCCAAGAGCATTGAGCCATAGCCACCCATGGATAGACCCGCAATAAAGGTTTTCTCCCGTTTCTTAGTCATATTCGGGAAGAAGCGAGAAAGGGTCTCTGGCAATTCTTTTGCAATGGCCGTGTAGTAGTTGTAGCCATACTGGGTATCGGTGTAAAAGCCATTATTGGTGTTGGGTAGGACCACGATCAGATTGGTATTGCGCAGGATGCGCTCTACATTGGTCCGCTTCAACCAGGAGTGGTGGTTGCCATTCATCCCGTGTAAGAGATAGAGAACAGGAATATCCGTATCCGCTGGATCTTCCACGCGCGATGCATCGGGATAAAGGACGGACACCCCCCACTCCATCTTCAAAGCTTCTGAATAATACTCAATCTGCATAACTGCCATTTGCTTTCCTCTTTCTATTGTTAAAAACACTCGGCAAGCCTTCGCCCGCCAAGCGTTTCATTTCTTCTATTATTTTACTTCCATCACGACTGGTAAGATGGCTGGACGGCGTTTGGTTTGCTCAAATAAGAACTTAGACAAGTTGTCACGTACCAAACCTTTTAACTCACCCCAGTCAAAGCTATCTTGTGTCAAATAATCTTCGACGCTTTGGTTGACCAATTCGCAACTTTCACGAAGAATATCCCGACTCTTCTTAACATAGACAAAACCACGGGTGTGCACGCGCGCTTTGGAAATAATCTTCTTCTCTTTGCGGTTCACCGTGATCGCCACGATAAAGATCCCGTCTTCTGACAAGACCTTGCGGTCACGAAGGACGATATTGCCCACATCACCAATAGCATTCCCATCGATCATGACATCTCCTGCTGAGACGCTACCGGCAGGGACGAAGTCCCCCTTTTCATACTCCATCATCGATCCGCGTTTTGGAATAAAGATATTTTCAGGCAAGATACCGACTTCCATCGCCACTCGTGCATGGGCATCCAATTCACGGTACTCCCCTTGGATTGGGAAGAGATATTTAGGACGAAGAAGGTTGATCATCAACTGCAAGTCCCGCGCGTTTCCATGACCAGATACGCGCAAGCTTGACGTGATCAATTTGACAACTCCACCTGCTTGGTAGACCATGTTTTCTACACGTGCCACCACTGCTTCTTTGGCAATAGACGGCGTTGTGACGATGTAGACCAAGTCCCCATCTTTGATTTCCACATAGCGGTGACGACCAATCGACATCTTACGCAAACCATTGATCGGTTCACCCATCCGGCCTGTTTCCAAAATGATCAATTCATGATCCTCAAAACGGCTCATTTCTTTTGGCTTGATCAAGAGTTTTTCGTTGGCAAGAGATAATTTATTCAAGCGGATGGCTGTGCGGACGATATTTTCCACATCAAACCCTGTCAAGACCACCCGGCGGCCAGTCCCAGCTGCAGCATCAAAGACCTGCTGGATCCGAGAAAGGTTGCTGGCTACCGCCGCTACGATGACACGACCATCCCAGTCCGCAATGGTATCCAGGATTTCATCGCCCACTTCTTGCTCACTAGCAACTTGCATCTTGCTATCCGCGTTGGCCGAATCACTCAAGAGGGCAAGCACACCCTCACGTCCAATCTCAGCTAGGCGAGCAAAGTCCGTCGCATAAGACTCGCTGGCAGTTTGGTCAAATTTAAAGTCCCCTGTGTAGACAATATTGCCCTCAGGAGTGCCAATCACAATCCCGATACTTTCAGGGATGGAGTGGGTAGTTTGAAAGAAAGATACAACGGCATCACCAAAATCAATCTCAGAATTTTGATCGATGACATGGAAGTCGTTGAATTTCTTAACACTGTCATTGCTTTTGACAAAGAGTTTAGCCAACTCGATGGTCAACTCTGTCCCGAATACAGGGACTTTTGCTTCAGCCAAAAGATAAGGCAAAGCCCCAATGGCATCCGCGTGACCGTGGGTCAAGAAAACACCCGCAATACGGTCCTTATTTTCAAATAGATAATCCATGTTGGGGATGACGACATCCACCCCAAGTTGCTCATTTTCTGGATACTTCAAACCTGCATCCAAGACAAAAATTGAATCGTTCACTTCGGCAACGTAGAGATTTTTTCCATTTTCTCGAACACCGCCAAGAGTAACTAATTTAATACTACTCACTGTTGTCTCCTTTAGTGTGATTATTTTAATACTTACGGTCCTTGGTCACCCAAGTCGAATTACAGCTTTGCAAATACTTGCATATCCACTTTATTATACAATTTTTTTCTCTTTTTTTCAAAAAGCTTTCCACGGCAAAAAAGTCCTCTCATCTAAAGTAGATGAGAGGACTTCTAGGCGCCTATTTTTAGGGGGAAAAGACCCTAAAAATGATAATCTCCCCGTTTATTTTCAATGATCCGCATGGCTGCCTTGATCACATGGAATTTGCTCAGCAATTCCTCTAGGCGCTGACTATTTCGTTCGCTCAATTGGCCGTTTTTGACCGCTTGGGAAAGGCGATAAAAGTCATCCAAATCCTCCCCAATGTTTTCAAACAGCTCCTTGGCTTCCTTGAGTCGATAGCGATTGACCAAGTGGTTCATGTCTTTTTTGAAAGAAGTGACATTGCTGTCGTGAATGTCCGTATAAGCTTCCTCTTCTTCCTTAGACTCATGGTAATTAACCGCCTTAAAACAGGTGATAAATTCCCGACTTTTGATATTGCAGACAAAGATGACACCATCACTGGCTACATAGGCTTCTGTATTAGCTGGTTGAACCACATTACTATCATAAGGAGAGAGGGAGGGGAGGTGTTGGTTGATCCACCTGTTCAGGTGCTGATCATCTACGCCAAAGCGCTCAAAAGCTCTTTGCCGAAAATGGTCACGACAACTATATTCTTGCGCATACGACAATCCCATACTCTCACCTCCTCCTGGGTATTTTATAAAAAATGGCCTCCAGTCTTACGGGACTGAAGGCCTGGTCTGCTTCGCTGACTTGGTGCAATTAACCTATTGGCTAACAAAACAATGTTTATGATGTTGATTTCATTTAATAGTATTTGTGTAAAATACCAGAGGTTTTCTTTGCTATCCCAAATCTAAATTTATGAGCTTTCGACTGGACGCATTGAAGTTTGAAAACCTTTATAAAAAGCTTCTACCTACTATTTCCACGTTTTCTTATGTCTCCGGACAAACTAAGCAGGCTTGCCCGACCGTCCAACCGATCCGACACACACGACATAACTGCTCTTTTACGATAAGAGCATGAACAGCTATCAGCAAAACAGGCCTAAAACGAAGTAACCTAAATTTTAACTCGATAAGGCATTGGTATCAATCCCTTCTTCATCTTTCTAACTATATTATACTCACCTACCTGAGTAATTGCAAGCGATTTCAGCTGAAACTAGTTCCTATTTTTATGTGGTTTTATAGATGATTTAAGAAAAAGAAAAAGCTAGAGAGCAAGGTCTCTAACTTAGCATGCAGACAAACTACTTCCACATAAAACAATCTAAGTGATATCGCTTCTGTCCTACTACCTATTTTCACTTTGCATTTTACGGGCTTTGTATCTTAGCGGAACGCGACAGGACGAAGGTGGATCGATACTATCCACCTGAGGAGTTAGTGAGGCGTGTAGGCAAAGTACCATAGTACTTGCCATTACACGAATTGAACACGCCCTAAATGCTGTGTGAAAAAGATAAATTCTCTTGTGAGCATGGCTCACTGCAAGAATTTCCTATCTTCACTTTGCATTTTACGGGCTTTGTATCTTATTCTTTCTCAAATAATTGATAGTAGTCTGCGATGGCCATTTGGGCTTTTTCTTCTTGATTGAGATCTTGGACGATATGTCCATCTTTCATAACAATCAAGCGATTGCCATATTTCAAAGCATCTTCCATATGGTGGGTAATCATAAGGGCAGTGAGAGCATCTTGTTTCACAAACTCATCCGTCAAGGTCATGAGGGCCTGACTGGTTTTCGGATCCAAGGCTGCAGTATGTTCATCTAATAGCAAAAGTTCTGGACGTTTTAGTGTCGCCATCAACAAGCTCAAAGCCTGACGTTGCCCCCCTGATAGAAACTCAACTGCTGTATCGATATGATTTTCCAAGCCATTGCCGATCTTAGCAAGAACTGTCTGAAACTCTTCTTTATAGCTTGCCAAGTGACGCGGAATCAAACCACGTTTTTCTCCGCGAAACTTCGCTACCAAGAGGTTTTCCGCTACTGTCATGCGAGGCGCTGTTCCCATTTTAGGATCTTGAAAGACACGAGATAGGTACTTGGCTCTCTTCTCAGGAGAGTAGTTGGTCACATCTTCCCCTAGAATATAGATCTTCCCGCTACTAACTGGAAGTGTCCCAGCAATGGTATTAAAGAGGGTTGATTTCCCAGCTCCATTGCCCCCTAAAATCGTGATAAAATCATGCTCTCGAATTTCCAAGGAGACATCATCCAGAATGACTTTTTCTTCATTCATCCCATTGCTCACAGCTTTGGTTACATTTTTTAATTCTACAATTGCTGTCATTTACTGAGTTTCGCTCCTTTCATGATTTTTCCCTTAAAGGTTGGAATCATCAGGCAGATAGCCAAGATCAAGGCACTGAAGATTCGGATATAGCTGGTATTGATGCCAAGCGCAATCACGGCCCAAATCAAAAATTGGTAGGCGATTGAACCGATTGCAATACTGAGCAAGCGCTCTGTCAAGGTGACATTTGAAAAGAGAACCTCTCCAATAATGAGGCTGGCAAGCCCGATAACGATGACACCAATCCCACGTGAAGCGTCTGCATAGCCTTCTTGTTGGGCCATCAGTGCACCAGAAAGAGCAATAATCCCATTTGAAATGACCAACCCCATCAATTCCATCCGGTCGGTGTTGATCCCAAAACTTTTGGCCATGTCTGGATTGTCCCCTGTCGCAATATAGGCTTGACCCAAGCGTGTATCCAAGAAGAAGATCAAACCAAGGATCACAAGCGTTACGAAAATTAAACCAATCAGGATCTCATTGAACCCATTGGCAAAAGGAAGAAATTCCTGAATTTTTTTATAGCCCAAAAGTCCCAGATTAGCCCGCTGCATGACAAAGAGAATAACCGAGTTACAGGACGTCATCACAAGGATCCCTGACAAAAGCGTGGGGATTTTCCCTTTTGTGTAGAGAAGGCCCGTCGCAAGGCCCGCTAAGCATCCTGCACCAATAGCAGCCAGCGTCGCAAAGAGTGGGTTGACCCCTTTAGTAATCAAGGTCACCGCCACCGCTCCTCCAAGCGGGAAGGACCCTTCTGTCGTCATATCTGGAAAATCTAGAATTCGGAAGGTCATAAAGATTCCCAATCCTAAAATAGCCCAAATCAAACCTTGTGAAACAATTGAATTAATCATAGTTTCTCCCTTCGATAGTAGTAGTTTAATTGTAACATAAATATGGAAGAGAACCTATAGGAAATTCACAATATTTCTTGGATCACCAGCTTTTTAAAAATAAAACGGAACCCTCCTGATTATATGGAGCAGGAGGGTTCTATAAGCTTTTATAATTATGCAAAAAAGAAACCTGTGTTTGTTTCACAAGTCTGGTCTTAGTAGGGTAACTGACGACAATAAGGGTGTGAAGTTCTACCACCCCAAACCCTACTGTAATTCCAATTCAAAGTGGCTTCATTCCCCTTGTTGCCGGCAGTTTGAAAGATCAAATTACTTTACTAGTATACTGTTTTATCATCTGCAAGTCAATGAAAATTTTCTGAAACTAGTTACAGAATTTCTAAAAATTTTACTATTTACCTGTATATTTTTTTATTTTCCATAACAAAGAGGCCCTGCTCTTTCGAGCAAAGCCTCTTCTTAGATCTAAAATTGTCGCCTCATCAACAAAGATGTCGATGTCTCCTCAATTTTAGTCTTCACGTTTCTTGCGTTTTGCAAGTCCAGCGAGTCCAACCATACCAAGTGCAGCACCTAACAATGCAGCTGATACTGATTGTTCTTCACCAGTGTTAGGAAGTCCTGGAGCTGGTGGAGTTGTTGGTGTCGGTGGTGTTGGAGGAGTCGTTGGTGGTGTTGTTGGTGGTGTTGGAGGAGTTGGTGGCGTTGTTGGTGGTGTATTAGGCGGTGTTGTTGGTGGTGTTGTTGGCGGAATAACAGTGTTGTTAAACTCTGTATCTTCTGGCAACTTAGTAGTAGCTACTAATACTTTACCTTCTTTATTCACCACGATACCAACGGTCGCAACCATCTTATCGTAAACAACGCTAGAATCTGTACCACGAATTTCTTCTACATGGTAGAGGTGAGTTCCTTCTTCACCACGTTTGAACTCAAGATTTGAGAAGGTGATCTTACCAGCCGCATCATTCTTCACAGTTTCGATCACATTGCCTTTTTCGTCTTTCAGAACGAAGCTGAATTCACCAGCTTTCAATGTGCGTCCTTCCAATTTCTTAGTGAATTGGAATTGTACCTTAACTGGAATGTTGACTACACGTTTTTCAGTTGGTTTTTCTGGTTTTTCTACAGTCTTCTTAGTTGGATCGTATTGGTGTACGATTTGTGAAGCTGTATTTTCGATATCCACACCCTCTTGAGCAGATTGTTTAATTTCTGCAGGGATTTCAAACTTGTAGTAACGTCCGAAGGCCAACTTAGTTGTGTCGATAACTTGTGTATTTTCTGCATCGCCAAGTGACTTAGTCAAGTCCGCTTTAGAAGTTGCAGTAATTACACCATTTTCAACCTTGATATCAAACTTAGCTGTTACATCTTCTCCTGTTACAGAGTCGTATGCCTTAATATCAGCTCCGTTGACAGTCAAGTTTGCACTGTCATATTTATCTGTCACACCTACAGATTGAATATTGTGTGCTTCAGTGAATTTAGTTGTATCCAACCATACTTGGTAGTATACTTTATCACCTTTCTTAAGTGTCTTCGTATTGATATTTTGAGCTTCGTTGTTGGCAGTACCGTCCACATATGGGTTCGCATTGGTGTCCGCAACTTTATGTTCCAGCTCGTTATCATCATCGAGAAGTTTCACACCTGTCAGATCGAATTTAGATTCGTTCAAGATGTATTTCTCTGGGTTGAATTCTGGAGTTTCTGGAGGTGTTACACGGTTGTTGAACTCTTTGTCTGCTGGATCTGTTACGTTAGTGATGAGAGCTTTCGCTGTTCCGTCATGTTTAACTTCTACAGTTACTACTGCTTTCATCGCATCGTAAGTGACAGTTCCGTCAGTACCCTTCACTTCTTCAACTGTGAACTTGTGTTCGCCTACTTGTTCTTTCTTGAATTCAAGTTTAGAGAACTTAACGTTACCAGATGCATCATTGCTTACAGTTTCAAGAGTCTTACCTTCTGAATCT
>NZ_JUPI01000017.1 GCF_001074805.1 Streptococcus parasanguinis
AGCTTGGTAGAGTACTTGGTTTGGGACCAAGGTGTCGCAGGTTCGAATCCTGTCTTCCCGATATTATGGCGGTGTAGCTCAGCTGGCTAGAGCGTCCGGTTCATACCCGGGAGGTCGGGGGTTCGATCCCCTTCGCCGCTATATTGTTGATCTTGTTGGACCTTTAGCTCAGCTGGTTAGAGCTCTCGGCTCATAACCGAGTGGTCGTAGGTTCAAGTCCTACAAGGTCCATTGTTATATTGGAGGATTACCCAAGTCCGGCTGAAGGGAACGGTCTTGAAAACCGTCAGGCGTGTAAAAGC
>NZ_JUPI01000002.1 GCF_001074805.1 Streptococcus parasanguinis
ACCACTGCGTCTTGCTTGACAATCCAAAAATAATTGAGAGGCTAGGACTTTTGTCCCAGCCTCTTATTTGACTTTTATCCTCTTAGCCCTTTGTATCTTACTACAATGGCCGCTTATTGGGCATACCTGCTTTTCTTGGGTATTTATTGGGGGTTTCTTTTTTCTTTTTTACAAGAGTGATATAGCGTGGATCCCCGTTTGGCAATTCATACTGTAGATTGTCTTCAACCTTACTAAATAGCAGGTTGAGGGCATTTTTGGCTTCTTCTAACTCTTCTGGAGCATTGCTGGCCTTGAGAGCAAGAAGCCGTCCCCCTACTTTCAGGTAAGGGATGGTCAGTTCAGAGAGGACTTGCATGCGGGCAACAGCGCGGGCAGTTACGATATCAAATTGGGCACGAAAAGCCTTGTCTTGCGCAAAGTCCTCCGCACGTCCATGGTAGAAATGAACTCCGCTCAAACCTAACTCTTCAGCCAGCAAGTGGAGAAAATTGATCCGCTTATTGAGGGAATCAATGATGGTGACATCCAGCTCAGGAAATAGGATCTTCATTGGTAGGCTCGGAAAGCCGGCGCCAGCACCGATATCCAAGAGGCGGATGGGTTGATTTTCGATCAAACCTTGTAAAATGGGTGCGATCGAATCATAAAAATGCTTGAGATAGACTTCGTCTTTTTCGGTGATGGCAGTGAGATTAATCTTTTCATTCCATTCCACGAGGAGCTCAAAATAGCGTTCGTATTGCTCTTTTTGACGATCAGTTAATGGAAAGCCGAGTTCGGCTAAACGGACATAAAATTCTTCTGGTTTCATGCTTTTATTTTACCACAAAATAAGGGAAATTTGATATACTGGTAGAAAGAAATGAAAGGAATTCAATAAAATGATTTGGATTATTCTTGGGATCATTGTGGTCCTTGTGTTGATTGTAGTAGGAGTTTACAACGGTTTGGTGAAAAGCCGCATGCAAACTCGTGAAGCATGGAGTCAAATTGATGTGCAATTGAAACGTCGGAATGACTTGATTCCAAACTTGATCGAAACCGTTAAAGGCTATGCCAAGTACGAAGGAGATACACTAGCAAAAGTGACTCAACTTCGCCAACAAGTAGCGCAAGCTTCTTCACCTGCAGAAGCAATGGCAGCCAGTGATGCTCTTTCCCGTCAAGTAGCAGGCATCTTTGCGGTGGCTGAAAATTACCCAGACTTGAAAGCCAACACCAACTTCATGCAATTGCAAGAAGAATTGACCAACACAGAAAACAAAATTTCTTATGCTCGTCAATTGTACAATAGTGTCACAAGCAATTACAATGTCAAGTTGGAAACTTTCCCAACAAACGTAATTGCTGGAATGTTCGGCTTCAGACAAGCTGAATTCCTTCAAGTGCCTGAAGAAGAAAAAGCAGTACCAAAGGTGGACTTTAGCGGATTAGGAGACTAATATGCTCTTTGACCAAATTGCAAGCAATAAAAGGAGAACCTGGATTCTCCTTATTGCTTTTTTCATACTCTTAGCTCTTATCGGAGCAGCCGTTGGTTACCTCTGGTTAGGCTCCTCCCTTGGTGGCGTCATCCTAGCTTTGATTATTGGTGGAATCTATGCCTTTAGCATGATTTTTCAATCCACCGAAGTTGTCATGCGGATGAATGGGGCGCGTGAGGTAACGGAAGAGCAAGCGCCTCAACTCTACCATATTGTACAAGATATGGCTATGGTAGCCCAGATCCCCATGCCTCGGGTCTATATTGTAGATGATCCTTCTATGAATGCATTTGCGACAGGGTCTAATCCTCAAAATGCTGCTGTTGCAGCAACGACAGGTCTTCTAGCCGTGATGAATCGTGAGGAATTGGAGGGAGTTATCGGACACGAAGTCAGCCACATTCGCAATTACGATATTCGTATCTCTACGATTGCAGTGGCCCTTGCTAGTGCCATCACCATGCTTTCTAGCATTGGTGGGCGGATGATGTGGTGGGGCGGTGGCCGTAGCCGGGACGATGATCGAGAAGGTAGCAGTGGTTTGGAGATTGTTATGTTGATCCTTTCCTTGCTTGCCATCATTTTAGCGCCATTAGCAGCGACCCTGGTACAGTTAGCCATTTCTCGTCAACGGGAGTTCCTAGCAGACGCTTCAAGTGTTGAATTGACGCGGAATCCTCAAGGGATGATCAATGCTTTGTTAAAACTAGACAATAGCGAACCAATGCAACGACATGTCGATGATGCGAGCAGTGCTCTTTTTATCAACGATCCAAAAAAAGAATCCGGTTTGCAAAAACTCTTTTATACCCACCCTCCCATTGCTGAACGGGTGGAAAGACTAAGAAAAATGTAAAAAACCACCCAACAGTGGATTCAGATTGAAGACACAACCATCTTAGAACCTTTCCTTAGGTGAGTACGGACGTCAGCGAACTTCTATGAAGTTCCATGACTTAGTTTTGGACCTAAGGTTCCAAAACTTCCGAGTGCTAGAAACAACCTTGTTTCTAGCACTTTTCTCACGACGGAAAGTTTCAGTAGCTGATTGAATCATTTTAAAGAATAAAAAT
This sequence comes from Streptococcus parasanguinis, assembly GCF_001074805.1. Lineage (GTDB taxonomy): Bacteria > Bacillota > Bacilli > Lactobacillales > Streptococcaceae > Streptococcus > Streptococcus parasanguinis_A. Next base: position 2,561 of record NZ_JUPI01000002.1, read on the forward strand.
ATTTATCCTAATAGAAATTAATAGGTTTGTATAAAAGATCAGTTTGTCTTCGTGCTCAATCCACCCAACGGTGGATTTTTTATTTGCTAGACAAGAGGACGGTGCCGAAACCAAGGATGGCAAAGATTCCCCAAGCTAGAGCGAGGTTCCAAATAGCGAGGCCAGAAAAAAGGGCTGTTCCAAGAGGCGTGGCAAAGCTTACCATCAGACCCAAAAAGCTAGAGGTAGAGGCTAATTTCTCAGCTGGTAGTTTGCTCATTAAAAGACTAGAAACTTATGGGTTGATTTTTGCAACAAGATAACCAAGAAAAGTGATGAGTAGAAGGGAAAGGATATCCCAGTGGACCAGAGTATTTGTGAGGCCAAGCATGGTCAGACCACCTGCAATCCACAGTAGAGTATGGTGGAGGGTTTGTTTGGAAAAATAATCGTGAGGTGTCAGGCTAGCCCAGACCATGCTTAAAATAGTTACTGCTTCTAAGATCAAGAGCGATTGGCTAAAGCTCAAATGAAATAAGGGGGAGTGAAGCAGTTGCAAATTATAGATGCCGGAGATGGATCCTCCCAAAGCATTGATGAAAATTAAGGATAGGAGAAGTTTTCCAAAGTTGTGAACTTCTTCATCTGCAAAGATAGTGGTGACATTGCGATAGATATCTCGACATTCTTGAAGGAAAGAAACTTTCTTACTTGAATCCACTTGAATCGGTTCGTGGGTTAGTTGACTTCGTCGGATGAAAAGACAAGTGGAAGACAGGAGAAATGTCAGGGCATTGATCGAAGCAACAAGTGCAAAGTTTTGGTGACTGATAGCTAAAAGCCAGACTCCCAGTGCTTGACCTGAAATTGAACAAACCATACTAAGCAGTTGATTGAAGGAATAGGCTTCCATCAGATCCTCGCTAGGAATGTTCTTCTGCATAATGGGAAGTTGCAATCCCCCGCGATAATCACTTAAACAATCTGACACAATATTCAGGAAGCAAACGATTGAAAAGGCCAAGTAACCCGGAATCTTTGTCATCAGTGCAATGATGACGAAAAGGATAGCTTGCAGAAAGCCCATTCGGATCAGCCAGTCGGCTTTTTTAGCGGTGTGATCGGCCTTCATTCCAATGAAAATGGTGAAAAGACTTGGGATAAAAACAATGAGATTAGCGATCCCAACTGCCAGGCTAGGGTGAGGCATGCTAGCCGCGAAGACCACAAAGACAAGGTTGTAAATTGCAGCACCAATGGTATTCAAAAAACGTGAAAGACTGAGTAAGGCAAAGATATGATTGCGAAATAAGAGTTTCATAAGCTTTCCTCCTTATACTTAGCAGATAAAATAACTTCTCTTAAATGTTGCAAGGCCTGCTTGAGAAGAGACAGTTTCTCTTCTTCCGTCAGTTCTAATTTTTCCTCTTTAACATAAAAACTAGTCTGTTTAAGGAAATAATGAAGGAGACGATTCTTTAGTCTGCTTATCATGCTGGGACCTCTTTCTTTTCTTGATGATCCTATTGTAGACCTCAAAAATATGGAAAACAAAAAGTTGCATATTTTCAACAAAAAGAGGCTGGGACAAAAGTCCTAGCCTCTCAATTATCTTTGAATTGTCGAGCAAGACGCAGTGGTTGAGTGGGCTCTACTACGCTGATTTCATCAGCTTT
>NZ_JUPI01000144.1 GCF_001074805.1 Streptococcus parasanguinis
CAGCCCTACTCAACTGTGCGGAGGTGGGACGACGAAATCGAATTCTAACGAATTACCGATTTCGTCGTCCCACTCTCTTTTATTTTTGAAATCAGTCCGTTAGTTTCATGGCTTTGATTTTTTCTTCTTCTGGGGTGACCCGCAGAGTCTTCTGGCCTGTGTAGGTGACAAAGCCGGGCTTTCCACCAGTTGGTTTATTGAGTTTCTTAGCTTCGATCATATCTACTTGGACCAGGTTTGAGAGACGGGCCTTGGAATAGTAGGCCGCCAACTCTGCAGCGTCGGTCTTCACTTCATCCGATGGATCGAGATTTCCTGTAATGACGACGTGGCTTCCCGGGATATCTTTTGCATGGAACCAGAGTTCATCTTTCTTAGCGATCTTAAAGGTCAGTTCATCGTTTTGCAGATTATTGCGACCCACTAAAATGATAGTCTTTCCATCACTCGCCAGGTATTTCTCAGGTTTTTTCCGTTTATGAATTTTTTCGCGGTTGCGCCGTTTGATAAAGCCGGTCTGGATTAGCTCTTCTCGAATCTCTGCCACCTCAGCCAGGCTCGCTTGAGAAAGGGCTGTTTCAACCGTTTCAAGATAAGAAATGGTTTCCTTGGTTTCTTGAATGAGGATGGTCAAATGTTTGACGGCTTCTTTTAACTTCTGGTAGCGTTTGAAGTAGCGTTGGGCATTTTGATTGGGAGTCAGGGCCTTGTTGAGTTGGATGGTGATCGGTTCATTGGTATAGTAATTATCTAAAACAACCTGGTCTTGGTCGTTTGGTACCTGATGGAGGAAGGTTGTCAGCAATTCTCCTTTTTGGCGGAATTCTTCCGCATTGTCGGTCGCCGCTAACTCAGCTTCTTGTTTGGCTAATTTTTTTCGGTTCTTTTCAAGATCGTTTTCGACCTTGCGGATCAATTCACTGGCCTGTTGTTGCACCCGATCGCGCTCAGCCTTGTCTCGGTAATAGTCATCCAGCAGATCGGAAAGTGTTTCAAAGGTTTGATTGGTCGCATCTGCAAAGGGGATAGCCGAGAAGGATTTGGTCGTTAGGCGAGGCTCAGTTGGAGCTTGGAAAAAGGCACGGAAGGTTTTTAATTTTTCATCCGTCTTAAGTCGCTTGGCTAATTCTTGAGCCGTATCTCGCCCCAAACCTTGGAAACATTTTTGAAGGTTTTTTGGGCTTAACTCTTCCTTGTGAAGAAGGGCAAAAAGGGATTCATCTCCAATTGTAAAAGGATTGACCGCGTCGGTTTTCGGAGGAGCTACATAGGTCGACCCAGGGAGAATGGTCCGGTAGCTATTTTGTGAGAAGCCGACATGTTTAATGGCTTCGATAATTTTATTGCTGGTGCGGTCCAGGAGAATAATATTACTGTGCTTGCCCATGATTTCAATCATGAGGCTGACAGAAATGGCATCTCCAATTTCGTTTTTATTGGAGACACGGATTTCGAGAATCCGGTCGTTTTCCATTTGCTCAATCCCTTCGATTACAGCGCCTTGAAGATATTTGCGCATAACCATAATAAAGGTATTGGGAAAGGCAGGATTTTCAAAGTTGGTCTGGGTCCGTTGAATCCGTCCAAAGACAGAATGGGCTGAGAGCAAGAGTTTTTGATTTTTCCGATTGCCTCGGATTTGGAGCACCAATTCTTGCTCGAAGGGTTGGTTAATTTTTTGAATGCGACCGCTCAAGAGTTCGGCCTTCAATTCTTGCACCATATGGTGTAAAAAAAATCCATCAAAAGACATGGGATTCCTCATCATTCTAGCGTTTATTCTAGTAAATTATATCAAAATTAGAGAGGAAATCCCAGAAAGAAGCTAGGGGCTGTTCAATAGAAAATGCGAACGTTTCCAAAAAAATACTGAAAAAGTATTGACATTTTTGAAAGAAAACTTTAAAATGTAAGAAATTAGAAAAGTAGTAAATGAAAGTTTCAAGAGAGCCTACGGTTGCTGAGAGTGGGTAGCGGCAGTTTACGAAATTGGACTAATGATGAGATGAATTTGAAACAATAAAAATTCGGTTGGCACACCTTATCGTGCAACTTGTTGCTAGACAAGACAGAGATATGGGGGAGACTATCCTTTTCCCATAAGTGAGGTGGCACCGCGATGACACGTCCTCACATAGCTTTTGCTATGTGTGGGCGTGTTTTTTGTTTTAGATGAGAAGGGAGAAAAGATATGAAGAAACGATGGCGTCGCATTCTTTAGAGGATGAAAAATAGAAGAAAATGAAAAAATAGAAGAGGTAGTAAAATGAAAAATAAACGGTTAATGGGAATTATTGGTTTGATTGCAGCAGCAGTCATTGGGACAGCGATCTATTCAGCTACAGCAGGCAAAGACAACAAGGCAGCAACTAGCAATGAAAAAGCTAAAGTTGGGGTCTTGCAGTTGGTCAGCCACCCTTCGCTTGATTTGATCTACAAGGGAATTCAAGATGGTTTGGCTGAAGAAGGTTATGACAAGGACAAAGTGGACATTGACTTCCTCAATGCAGAAGGGGACCAAAACAAGGTTGCAACCATGAGTAAACAATTGGTAGACAAGGATAACCAAGTCTTGATTGGGATTGCAACCCCATCTGCTCAAGGTTTGGCTAGTGCAACCAAAGACAAACCAATTGTCATGGGTGCTGTAACCGATCCAGTCGGCGCAAACTTGGTCAAAGATTTGAAAAAACCAGGTGGCAATATCACTGGGGTATCTGACCACAATCCTACTGAGCAACAGTTGAAATTGATCAAAGAGTTGACTCCAAACGTGAAAACAATCGGGGTTCTATACTCAACCAGTGAAGACAATTCAAAATCTCAAGTAGAAGAATTTACAAAATTGGCTGAAAAAGCAGGCTACAAGGTGGTTCCGTATTCAGTTCCTTCTACAAACGAAATTGCTTCAACAGTATCTGTTATGTCAGGTAAAGTCGATGCCATCTGGGTTCCAATCGACAATACTATCGCATCAGCCTTCTCAACTGTTGTCGAAGCTAACAAAACAGCTAAAAAACCAATCTTCCCAAGTGCGACAGCTATGGTAGAAGCTGGTGGTCTTGGTTCAGTCGTTGTCGACCAACATGATCTTGGAGTAGCAACTGGTAAAATGGCTGCGAAGATCTTGAAAGGTCAAAAACCTGCGGATACACCTGTTGAAATCTTTAGCCAAGGAAAATCTGTCATCAATAAAAAAGTCGCAGATGAATTGGGCATTACTATTCCAGAATCTGTCTTGAAAGATGCTGGACAAGTCATTAAATAAAAAGGAAACGAATCACAAGAATGGCAGGGGAATTTGGCTTTGGCAGGTCTTTAAATCGTGACCTTTAAAAATGTCTACCAGTGCTCATGACCAACTATGTTACTCATGGTAGAGGAGAAAGATATGGAAGTTAAGATAACAGATCTTCATCCGACCCAACTATATTTATCAGAAAAGAAGTTACAAGCTATCCAGATGCTGGATCAGTCGGTAGACATCATCAATGTGGATCCAATTAGTGTTCTTGCATTTGGAAATCGCTTCTTGATTACAGACGGGCATCACAGGGCTTATCAGGCTTTATTGGCAGGTCGGGATACGATTTCTGTTGAGTTTGATAGAGACGGTGGTGATGAACTCTATCATCTCTATGCGCAAGCTTGCGAGGAAAGAAAGATATCCTCTGTTTTGGATTTAAAACATCGTATCTTACCTCAAGATGAGTATGAAGCAAAATGGTATAACTGGTGTGATGGTTTTAACCAAGCAACCACTCTTCTATTGAAAAGGAAAGCAGATGAAGCAGACCAGGCAAATAGATAATGTACTGCCTCTTGTTCCTTTGTCTATTGAAATTAGTCTCATCTAACTTGTTTTTTAACAAAAAATCTGCTAAACTAGATAGTAATCGAATAGAAATCTGCAAGACTAGTATCTCAAGGGAAGTGCGACAGGGAGAAGGGCCGTGACTGAAAGCTCTTTGCATGAAAGCTGAGTGAATTCACTTGCGTAAAGGATTTAGAAATTAAGGTCTGGTTTACAGATAAAAACGGATGGTACCGCGTGTCAACGCTCCGAATGAGGGTGTTGGCGCGTGGTTTTTTCTATGTCTGTAGAGGGACCATGATGGAGGAAATATGTCAACGATTGAAGAACAATTAAAAGCGCTTCGTGAAGAAACGCTGGCAGCTTTGAAGCAGATTTCTGCTGAAAATGAAAAAGAATTGCAAGAACTACGGGTCTCTGTCCTTGGGAAGAAAGGATCTCTGACGGAGATTCTCAAAGGGATGAAAGATGTCTCTGCTGAAATGCGTCCGGTTATCGGGAAACACGTTAATGAAGCTCGCGATGTCTTGACGGCTGCTTTTGAAGAAACAACCAAACTCTTGGAAGAAAAGAAAGTCCAAGCGAAACTAGCTAGCGAAAGCATCGATGTGACCCTTCCCGGTCGTCCGGTTGCTAGTGGTTACCGTCATATCTTGACCCAAACTAGTGAAGAAATCGAAGATATCTTTATCGGGATGGGCTACCAAGTCGTGGACGGCTTCGAAGTGGAGCAAGACTACTACAACTTTGAACGCATGAATCTGCCTAAAGATCACCCTGCGCGGGATATGCAGGATACCTTCTATATCACAGAAGAAATCTTACTTCGGACCCATACCTCACCTGTACAGGCGCGGGCGATGGATGCTCATGACTTTAGCAAGGGACCATTGAAGATGATCTCTCCAGGGCGTGTTTTCCGTCGGGATACAGATGATGCGACCCACAGCCACCAGTTCCATCAGATCGAAGGTTTGGTTGTTGGGAAGAACATTTCTATGGCAGACCTTCAAGGAACGCTACAATTGATCGTGCAAAAGATGTTTGGTGCAGAACGTCAAATCCGTCTTCGTCCTTCTTACTTCCCATTTACCGAGCCATCGGTAGAGGTGGACGTTTCTTGCTTCAAATGTGGTGGAGCTGGATGTAACGTATGTAAGAAAACTGGTTGGATTGAAATCATGGGAGCCGGTATGGTTCACCCACGCGTCCTTGAGATGAGTGGTATTGACCCAACAGTTTATTCAGGATTTGCCTTTGGACTTGGTCAAGAGCGTGTGGCTATGCTTCGTTACGGAATCAATGATATCCGTGGCTTCTATCAAGGAGATGTTCGCTTCTCAGAACAGTTTAAATAATCATGTTAGTTAGAGTAAAAATCGACCAGGCACAGACCTTACGTGACCTAGAGGTGGAAACTTATCGGGATACCTTTGGTCCCTACATTGTTGAGAAAGATTTGGAAGATTACTTCTCTACAGTGCTCTCTTTGGAGCAAATTGAGAAAGATCTGCTAGATCCAGAATCCGAAACCTATTTTGTCCTTGATCACCATCAGGATATTTGTGGTTTTCTCAAGTTTAACTGGGGCCAAGCGCAGACCGAGCCAGTAGAGATGGACAATGCTTTTGAAATCCAGCGCATCTATGTCAAAAAAGAACATCATGGCAAGGGCTATGGCAAGGAAATGTTTACCTTTGCCTTAAAAGAAGCTGAAAAACGTGGATTTGACTGGGTCTGGCTGGGTGTCTGGGAACGGAATTTTAAGGCCCAAAACTTTTACAAACAATTCGGATTTGAACGGTTTAGCGAGCACCACTTTATCACAGGGGAAGCTGTGGATACCGACTGGTTGTTGAGAAAGAAATTGATCTAGAAGGAACAAGAAACTTCTATTCTAGAGAAGGGGAGGTTAGTAGACCTACCTAAGCCAGCCTCGAGCTGGAAAACACAAAATGAAAGGATCTAAACTAGGGCTTAAGGAAATCTAGGAAAGTCATTTAGATTTCAGTTTAGCCCTTGGTATCTTACATATGTTAGTTAGTTATAAATGGTTAAAAGAATTGGTGGACGTGGATGTGCCATCAGAAGAGTTGGCTGAAAAAATGTCAACTACAGGGATCGAAGTAGAAGGTGTGGAATCGCCTGCTGCTGGTCTCTCAAAAATTGTCGTCGGAGAAGTCTTGTCTTGTGAAGATGTGCCAGAGACACACCTTCATGTCTGCCAAGTCAATGTGGGTGAAGAAGAAGCCCGTCAGATCGTCTGTGGAGCGCCAAATGTGCGTGCAGGCATCAAGGTCATGGTGGCTCTTCCGGGTGCCCGTATCGCGGATAACTACAAAATTAAAAAAGGGAAAATCCGTGGCTTAGAGTCACTCGGAATGATCTGTTCACTTGGTGAATTAGGGATTTCTGACTCCGTTATACCGAAAGAATTTGCAGATGGCATCCAAATCTTGCCAGAAGAAGCTGTTCCAGGTGAGGAAGTCTTCTCTTACCTAGACTTGGATGATGAAATCGTCGAACTTTCGATCACTCCAAACCGTGCAGACGCTCTTTCTATGCGTGGGGTGGCTCACGAAGTAGCAGCCATCTATGACAAGGCAGTCAACTTCAAAGAATTTACTTTAACAGAAACAGACCAAGTTGCAGCGGATGCTCTTTCTGTCAGCATTGATACAGACAAGGCTCCTTATTATGCAGCCCGCATCTTGGACAACGTAACCATCGCACCAAGTCCACAATGGTTGCAAAACCTCCTCATGAACGAAGGTATTCGTCCCATTAACAATGTGGTTGACGTGACCAACTATATCTTGCTTTACTTTGGTCAACCTATGCATGCCTTTGACTTGGATACCTTTGAAGGGACTGACATCCGCGTACGTGAAGCACGTGCTGGTGAGAAATTAGTGACCTTGGATGGGGAAGAGCGTGAGTTGGAAACAACTGATTTAGTGATTACTGTTGCTGACAAACCAGTAGCCCTTGCAGGTGTCATGGGTGGAGAGGCTACAGAAATCTCTGAAAAATCTACTCGTGTCGTCCTTGAAGCAGCTGTCTTCAATGGCAAATCGATCCGTAAGACCAGCGGTCGCCTTAACCTTCGTTCTGAATCATCTTCACGTTTTGAAAAAGGCATCAACGTGGCAACTGTTAATGAAGCCCTTGATGCGGCAGCAAGCATGATTGCTGAATTGACTGGTGCAACCGTGCGTAAGGGCATTGTTTCAGCAGGACAGTTGGACACTTCTGATGTAGAAGTTTCTTCTACTCTTGCAGACGTGAACCGTGTCCTTGGAACAGAGCTTTCCTACGCGGATGTCGAAGATGTCTTCCGTCGTCTTGGTTTTGGCCTTTCTGGAAATGCAGAAAGCTTCACAGTGAGCGTTCCTCGTCGCCGTTGGGACATCACTATCGAAGCGGACCTCTTTGAAGAAATTGCTCGGATTTATGGTTATGACAAATTACCAGCAACCCTTCCAAAAGATGACGGGACAGCCGGTGAATTGACAGCGACACAAAAATTACGTCGTCAGGTTCGGACTATTGCTGAAGGGGCTGGTTTGACAGAAATCATCACTTATGCTTTAACAACTCCTGAAAAAGCCGTTGAATTTGCGACTGCGCCAAGCAATTTAACAGAGCTCATGTGGCCAATGACTGTGGATCGTTCAGTCCTCCGTCAAAATATGGTTTCAGGTATTTTAGATACAGTTGCCTACAACGTAGCGCGTAAGAACAAAGATTTGGCCCTCTATGAGATCGGAAAAGTCTTTGAACAGACAGGCAATCCAAAAGAAGACTTGCCAAATGAAATCAACAGCTTTGCTTTTGCTTTGACAGGTTTAGTTGCTGAAAAAGACTTCCAAACTCCAGCTGTTCCAGTTGACTTCTTCTATGCTAAGGGAATCTTGGAAGCCCTCTTTGCTCGCTTGGGTCTTGAAGTGACTTATACAGCAACACAAGAAATCAAGAGTCTCCACCCAGGACGTACAGCCTTGCTCTCACTTGGTGACCAGGTGATTGGGGTCTTGGGGCAAGTGCATCCTGTAACAGCTAAGTCTTATGATATCCCAGAAACCTATGTGGCAGAATTGAACTTATCTGCTATTGAAGCAGCTCTTCAACCAGCCGCAGCCTTTGTGGAAATCACCAAATTCCCAGCTGTGAGCCGTGATATCGCCCTTCTCCTCAAAGCAGAAGTGACTCACCAAGAGGTAGTCGATGCCATTCAAGCTGCTGGCGTGAAACGCTTAACAGCTATCAAACTCTTTGACGTCTTCTCCGGTGAAAAACTAGGACTTGGCATGAAGTCTATGGCCTACAGTTTGACCTTCCAAAATCCAGAAGATAGCTTGACGGATGAAGAAGTCGCACGCTACATGGAAAAAATCCAAGCTTCACTTGAAGAAAAAGTCAATGCAGAAGTGCGGTAAATCTAAAAAACATGAAACAGTTGAGAATTTCTTAACTGTTTTTTTCTTACATGATTTGCAAGTTATCTGGCTTAAAACCCTATAAAAATAAAGAAATTCCTTTAAGTACTCAAAATATCTATGTCAACCATCTTTCTATTTTTGACAAATATTTTTATTTTTTTGTAAAATATACTTGTCAAAAAGAAAAAGAAGTGTTACAATGATTTCAGTTGAAATAAGGGGAGGTTTTCTTATGGGAGCTGTGTGGATTATTTTTATCCCTTTTCTGCTTATGTTTTATGCAAGCTCAGAAAAGAAGATAAAAAAGTTGAACAAACGCATCAGACGATTAGAAAAACAAGTGAAAGGAAATCAAGACATGTCTAGACTTTTAGAAGAATTGAAAGGCCAAACGGCCACTGTTACAGTAGATGGTGTTGGATTTGAGTATGAAATTATAGATATCGATGAAGATTGGGTCAAACTGACTCGTGTGAATCATAAACAACAGAGGGAAACCAAATTAGTCCGCATCGAAGATATTCAAGGTATTCAACTATAAGGGGGCGAAAGCCATGATTTTAAAAAATCGACTGAAAGAGCTGAGGGCGCGTGATGGGCTCAACCAATCCGAGCTAGCCAAGCTAGCAGGGGTCTCACGCCAGTCCATCAGTCTCTTGGAGCGGGGGGAATACACCCCCTCGGTTATCATTGCGATCACCATCGCCCAGATTTTCAAGGAACCTGTGGAGAATGTCTTTAGTCTAGTAGAGGGAGAGGGATAAAAATGAAAAAGCAACAACAAGAACGATCCGCTCGTTACCGTTTTTGGAGAAATGTCGGAATCATCACAGGTTCTGGCTTGATTGGAGGAGTCATTGGTTTTTTGACAGTCATGTTCGGATCCGAAAAGCCCCTTGAAATCGAATCCTTCTTTAGTAAAGAAATACTCCTTTTGGGCTCAATACTATTGTTTCTTATCTTGTTTATGGTCACGATAGCCTTACTAATAAGCGCGAGAAAAGTCCATCAAAAAATACTCCAGATAGAAGACGAAGACGAAGCCTATCACTATGACATCCAGAAGGAAAAACTGTATGGGTTAGCGACCATTTTCAAAGGTATCATGATCTTGCCATACTTTTTAGTCGTCATCTTTTATACTCAATGGGTGTATATGGATAGACCTTCCACAGGGCACTTGGCTTTTATCTTTGGAACTTTCACCATGCTCTATCTCTTTCTTGTTTTGATTGCCCTATTTTTCTTATCGGATATCTTCTTTCGCAAGACCTTCCATTTGCTTTATGGAAAACCGATTCCTCGCAATGCCAATGCCAAGGAAGTGCGTGAATTTATGATGAGTATGATGGATGAAGCTGAAAAACAGATTAGCTACGAGGAAAACTTCGAAGTGGTGGTTAAGTTAAGCAATTATATCTTGCCGAGCCTTCTCATTGGTCTCTTAATCATTGGAATTGCCTTCCATACGGATATCCTCTTAGCTTTGTTCGTTGTATCCATCATCTATATTTATATCCTTATTTCACAGTACAAGATTACCAAACGTTATTATAAAGAGTAAAGGAGTCATCCATGTTAGAAATTAGACATTTAGAAAAAAGCTTTGGCAATAAGCAGGTCCTCTTTGGAGTGGATCTAACAGCTCAACAAGGGCATATCCTTGGTTTGGTTGGGAAAAATGGGGCTGGGAAAACCACCATTTTCCACAGCATCCTGCGCTTTTTGGACTACAGCGGTGAGATCCGCCTAGATGGCAAAGCGATTACGCAAGAAACTTACAAAGAAATTGGTTATTTGCCTGAAGAGCGTAGTCTCATGCCAAAACTCACGATTTTTGAGCAGGTCCGCTATTTGGCTGCCTTAAAAGGAATGAGCACTGCCGAGGTCAAGGAAAAATTACCGACCTGGATGGAAAAACTCCAAGTAAAAGGGAAATTGACTGATAAAATCAAGAGTCTCTCAAAAGGGAACCAACAGAAGGTTCAACTGATCATCACCTTGATCCATGAGCCTAAATTGATCATTTTAGATGAACCCTTTAGCGGCCTGGATCCGGTCAACACAGAAGTGCTCAAGCAGGTCATCTTTGAAGAAAAAGAGCGTGGGGCCACCATTATCTTTTCTGACCACGTCATGACCAACGTCGAAGAGTTGTGTGATGATATCCTAATGATCCGTGATGGTTCGGTTGTCCTTTCAGGGCCTGTCCAAGAGGTCCGGAATAGCTATGGCAAGACTCGCCTCTTTGTCTCTAACGACTTTAGCAAAGAAGAGCTAGAAGCTCTGCCACACGTGACCAAGGTCAGCATGACCAAGCAAGGGACTTGGAAGCTGATCTTGGATGACGCGTCAGCGGGTCCAGAATTATTTGACCGCTTGACCAAGGGCCACTACCTTGCGACCTTTGACCACCAAGCCCCAACTATTGATGAGATCTTTAAACTTGAATCAGGAGTAGAAGTATGAAACAGATGTTTGTCGTAATGAAAGAAACCTATATCAGACAAGTGAAATCATGGAGTTTCCTCTTCATGGTCTTCGGTCCCTTCCTCTTTTTAGGATTGGGCGTTGGAATCGGTTATCTAACGGATTCTTCTACAGATGCGAAGAATCAGGTGGTCTTGGTGACCGAAGTGCCAGCTGTCAAAGAAAGCCTCAAAGGAACCGATGGCTTGACCTTGGACTACAAAGATGAAGCTGCAGCTAAAAAAGCCATCAAGGATGAGAAAGCCGCTGCTTACTTGACGGTCGATGAAAAAGATGGCCAGCTAGAAGCCACTTATGTGGGCGACCAAGCCATGAAAATGGAATTGAAAAGCCTTGTCGCTGCGAAATTAAGCCAGGTCCAACAAGGGATCAATTTAGCGCGTGCTAATCTAAGCAAAGAGCAACTGACAGCCTTGTCTCAACAGGTTTCTCTCAAAGAAAAAATTGATGAGAAAAAAGAAGGCTTGAAAATGGTGCAAACCATGGTTGCAGGTGGTCTGGGAATGTTGCTTTATATGATTTTGATCTTCTACTCTAGTATCACAGCCCAAGAAGTGGCCAGTGAAAAGGGAACTAAGATCATGGAAGTGGTCTTCTCTAGTATCAAAGCAACCGACTATTTCTTCGCACGCATGCTCGGACTCTTCGGTGTGATCTTTACCCATATTTTTGTCTATGTGATTGGTTTAGTAGCTGTTTGGATCTTTAGAGCAGATATCCCAGTTGTCAAGGATATTCTCGCTCCAAACTCTCCGATTACCCAACACCTTGCAGAGTCGATCTCGCTCAATACCGTCTTCTTCATTATCCTTGGAATCTTTATGTATGTGGTGCTCTCTGCCTTCTTAGGCTCAACAGTTGCACGACCTGAAGATTCAGGAAAAGCGATTTCGCCACTAATGATGTTAGTTATCTTTAGCTTCCTTGGGGTAACCACCTTGGGAAGCGCCGGTGATGTCTTCTTATTGAAGATTGGTTCCTACATTCCATTCTTTTCAACCTTCTTCATGCCTTTCCGTACCATCAATGGCTATGCGACTGGTCTTGAATCTTGGGCTTCATTGGGAATTGCGGTTCTCTTTACCATCGTGGGAACAGTGCTCATCGCTCGAATTTACGCGAGCTTAATCCTCCAAACCGATGACCTCGGACCGTGGAAGACTATCAAACGTGCTCTCAGCTATCGCTAATTAGATAAGCTCTCAGTTATAGCTGGGGGCTTTTTGAATGGAGGTTACAATTTTTTGAAAGACTTGTCTCTAACTATTAATAAATTACAGAAAATTTAGTATGTTTTTTCATGGAAGAAAGAGTATTTTTCTTCAAATTATGATATGATGGAGGGGAATAATAAGATTTGAGGGTGAATATATGGATAAACTCCAAATAAAATCCAGCCCAATTGATGCGCAAGCGGCTATTGGTGAGTTGACTGGTGTTGATGTATCACAAAATGAGAATAAACAAGTAGAGTTTAGTTATTCTGCTGGTATTGCAGGTATGGAGAAGGGAAAAGAAGTAAATAATCACTTACTTCAAGCTGTGGGTAAATTTAGTGAAGCTGTTCTAATTCAAGCTAATAAATTTCCTCAAATTGCTGCTGTGCTTGAAAAACGTGATGTAGAACAGGCTCAAAGATGGGAAAGCTAACCATGATGGAGGATGTTAATAAAAATAAGCGAGATAAACTATTCCAAGAAATTGTGAAAACAGAGCGACAAGAAGATCTTATTTTAAATTTAAGTCGTGAGTATCAACAAAGTTTAGATGAATTTTTAGAAGATCTTTCGTTGATCACACGAGAAGCAGAAGAAAAGTTGTCTATTTCATCTCAAAATATCTTATTTTTTCAAGAAAAGAATGAAATGGATTTAATTGCAAGAAATTTTGTGGTTAGACAGATGGATGGTGTCAGTGAAGAGTTTCGGAATGTTTTAAAAAACTTAGACATTCAGAGAGAAAAATTGATAAGAGAAAGGAATAGTTTGCCGTGGGAGTGAGATACAGTTCATCAGAATCTGCTGCTCTGATTGAAGCTATGAGCAGTAATATTCAAATTGCTACTCAGATTACAGAAAAACTTACTAGTGGAAGTGATCATTTAATTGCAGAAATCGAAGCAGGAATACTTCAAGGTGCTGCATATGAGGCAGGGAAAAATTTATTTGGGAATATTATTATCCCATGTATCAAAAAATTACAAGAAGCGATCGACGATATTCAGATTGAATTAAATTCATACAAAAACGCAGATGCAGTTGTATCAAAATATGGAGAATTAGATTTAGATGATTTGAAGACACAAAAACAGAGTTGGGAAAAACAGCTTTCAAAGTATCAAGATCTGATCAGAAAGAATGAAGATTTTTGGAATCGTGTAGGAGCATTTCTTACTGCAAATCTGGATCAAAATTTATCAGAAAATAGAGTACTTCATGAATTGGCTGGTAAAACACGGATGCAAATCAAAGATGTTGAAGAAAAAATTGAAAAATTAGAGTGGTTTGTTGAGCAAGTCAATCAGTATTTTTCAGACAGTCTTGAAATTCTTAATTTAGCGATTGAAGGAGCAGGACAACTAAGTCAAATTATAGTTGATAGCAACGGAAATTACTATGCGGATGGTGTAGACATGACTTGGTTTGACAAAATGAAACAAACAAAAGTTGTTTCCTACGCTAAAAGAGACTATCAGGATGCCTTAACAAGGACTTTAAATCAAGCGTCGAGAGATATGTTATTATCAGATGATGGTGATACCTATTATCGGGAAGAGTTAAAAAAACGCCTAAAAGGACATGATCGGTCACAGTGGAAAAAAATAATTGATGATTATAACCATACTCTAAAAATTGACAATGAAGGGAATTTAATTGAAATTTTTGATAATAGTGCTTATAAAGATCGACATTATCAAAAAGATGATAACTTTTCTGTTCTAAAAAATGGGAAGTATGATAGTGCTTCTACGAGATTGATCAACGAAAAATATCAAGAACTTCTTCAAGAAAATTTTGATGCTAATTCTGCTGAATTTTGGGGTGGGGTTAGTCAGATGTTATCAGGTTTACTGCTTGACTTTGCTAGCGTAGCAGCAGAAACTGGGGGTTTAGCTTTAGCTCCTGAGACAGGTGGGGCAAGTCTTATTGCTGGAACAACTGCAGCAGAGGTAGCTTTAGATGCAGGAAATGCACTCATATTGAGTGGTGTAGTATCTGTAGGATCTGCTATTAGTAAAACAGGTGGCGCAAACGCTGAAATTCAGGTTAATTATTCTAGCAACTACGACAGCTGGAAGGCAAATAAACCGACGAGTAAGTCTTTTGGAAAAAAGATTTCTGGACGAGTTAACGGTAAAAAAGTCGATAATATTCGAGTTGATGCGGAGCCAGATAGTGGGAAAATCCAAGTTCAATCGGGGAGTGGAAAATCAGGTTATGACCTCGACATAGATATCAAGGTTTCAAGGATTTCAAGTAGGCAGGATATTGTAGACTGGGTAAGCAAACGTTCTGAACTAAATGGACTTGGAAAAGGAGCTAAAGAAGAAGTTATCAAAAATATGTGGAAAGCTTTTAAATACTTGACGCAATAAGGAGTGAACAATGAAATTATATTTAAAAGGCGATTATACAAAAAGAGTACCTTATGGTTATTTAGAACTAGCTGGTAAAATGTGGTTTCCAGAAGATGAGCAAATTTCATACTCAAATGCTGGGAACAATGATGCATTACAAGAAGATTTTTTCTCAAATTTATCCTTGAGGAAAGGCACTGCGGATAAGAGATGGTCTAGTGTCCCCCTAAAGGAAGGAGTACGAAGACTCTTTTCACATCTTGACGAATGTATTGAAATTAATTTTGAAGATGCATTTGCTACGGATTATAATGAAAAGGGAGACTATCTCCGTATTTTAACCACCCATCTAGAAGTTTTGACAGTTGATAAACGAGCTATGTACATTATGGCGCTTGAGATTGCAAAGGTGATTGATGGGCAAATTAGCGAGGATAATAAGGCTAGCTGGTTGACAATCGAGGAGTTTAAAAGAAAACATGAGGATATTCTATCTCTAACTTTTGAAGAAGCAAATGAACTAAGTTTGACTGAAATTCAAACGATGGATGTGGTAGACGACCCTCTTTGGGAGGAAGAAGCCAATCGTCGAAAAAAATATATACTAGCACATGGAGGCGATATCTCAGATTTATGAGACTCTATATCAAAAGTGATTTTAAGAAAAAAATAACCTTTACGACAAGAGAGTTGCTCTGGAAAATGTGGTTTAAGGAATGGCAGGGTTATCCTATTACATACTCAAACGTTGGTGATGATGAGATGTTGCAAGACGATTTTTACTTTGTAGTAAGCTTTGATAAATGGCGTTTTTGTGACTCAAGATGGGATAATATCCCCTCTTATGATTTAAACAATCCGTGGAATTCCTATAAATATGAAAATATATCCCTTGAATTTGAAAAAACTTTCATTACAGAGTGGAGAGAACGTGGGGATTATTTACGTATCGCAACTTCTCATATAGATGTTTTAACAGTTGATAAACGTGCGATGTATATTATGGCAGTCGAGGTAGCTTCTGCCATTGATGGTCAGATTAGCGAGGATGACAAAGAGACCTGGGTGAATGTAGAGACTTTTAAGGAGTTGCACAAGGATGTTCTTTCACTGACTTATGATGAAGCTGTTGAAATCAGTTTGGAAGAATTAAAGACAATGGTACCGGTAAGAGATCCTCTATGGGAAGAGGAGGAACGGCTTCGAGAAGAATACATCAAAATCCATGGTGAACGAATTTATGACGATGAGGAAGACGATTGAAATTATATATAAAAGGTGATTACACCAAAGAAATTCCGTTTGATTATTTAGAACTAGCGAAGAGAATGTGGTTTGATACTAAAGATGGGAAGACAGTAGATTTTTCTTATTTTGGGAATACTCGCCCATTTAAAACAGACCCAACTATTCACTTGAAATTGAATAAGTGGACGCATGATAAAAGATGGAATAATGTTCAGTTGAAAGAAGGGCTTACCAACGAATTTGAAAGTCATATATATGAAAATCTTGAATTAGATTTTGAAGACAATCCAGTAACAGACTATCGAGAAAAAGGAGACTGTCTCCGTTTAGCTTCTACCCACCTTGACCTTCTCACTGTTGATAAACGTGCTATGTATATTATGGCCATTGAGGTTGCGACTGCTATTGACGGTCAGATTAGCGAAGATGATAAAGAGAGCTGGTTAAGTGTAGAGGATTTTAAAAATCGGCATGAAGCTATCCTTTCGATGAGTTATGAACAGGCTAATGAGCTGAGTCTTGAGGAAATTCCATTTATGGATGATGTGAGAGATCCGGTTTGGGCAGAAGATGACCGCAGAAATGAAGAATATATCCGAATCCACGGTGAAGTGGAGTTGGATGACGAGGAATGAGGCATTCTACTTTAACCTGTAAGAGGCTGGGACAAAAGTCCTAGCCTCTTTATTGTTTTTGGATTGTCGAGCAAGACGCAGTGGTTGAGTGGGCTCTATTACGCTGATTTCATCAGCTTTTACAGCCCTACTCAACTGTGCGGAGGTGGGACGACGAAATCG
>NZ_JUPI01000145.1 GCF_001074805.1 Streptococcus parasanguinis
TAAAGTTAAATTGATAACTACTCTCCGGAGTAGTTTTTTTATAAACTAAAATTTTCTGAAAATTCCTTTTCTTCTGAAAATCTTTGTGGTATAATCTTAAAATAAACTTAAAATTTCTTAAGGAGTTTTACATGAAAAAAAGAAATGTCATTGCACTTGCGGGAGTTGCTCTCCTTTCAGCAGGGATCCTAGCAGCTTGTTCTGGTGGTTCGAAATCATCTAGCTCAAGCAACGGCCAAAAATTCTCATATGTCTATGAGACGGAGCCTGAAAACTTGAACTATATCACATCTGGTAAAGCAGCAACCCACGATATCACAGGAAACTTGATTGATGGCTTGTTTGAAAATGACAAGTACGGTAACTTGATTCCATCTCTTGCAAAAGACTGGACGGTTTCGCAAGATGGCTTGACTTATACTTATAAACTTCGTGATAATGCTAAATGGTATGATTCAGAAGGCGAAGAGTATGCGGATGTCACGGCTAAAGATTTTGTCACAGGGATCAAATATGCGGCTGATAACAAATCAGAAATGCTCTACATCATCCAAGATTCTATCAAAGGCTTGAATGACTACGTCAGCGGTAAAAATAAAGATTTCTCAGCTGTAGGAGTAAAAGCAGTTGATGATCATACCCTTCAAATCACTTTGAACCAACCAGAATCTTTCTGGAACTCTAAATTGACACTTGGGATCACTTTCCCTGTCAACGAAAAATTCGTAAAATCAAAAGGGGATAAATTCGCTCAAGCAAGTGATACTAGCTCCCTTCTTTACAATGGTCCTTACATCTTGAAGAGCTTTACTTCAAAATCTTCTATCGAAATGACTAAGAATGAAAACTACTGGGATAAAGACAAGGTCTACGTCTCAGATGTAAAATTGGAATTCTACGATGGACAAGACCAAAGTAAACTGGCGAAATCATTCGGTGAAAATGCTCTTAGCTTGGCAAAACTTTTCCCAACTGGATCTGGTTACTCAGAGCAAGCCAAAGAATTTAAAGACGAAATCACCTACACTCCTCAAGATGCTGCTTCTTATGTTATTGGTACCAACATCGACCGTCAATCTTACAAACACACAGCTAAGAAGACCGATGAAGAAAAACAATCTACTAAGAAAGCCCTCTTGAACAAGGACTTCCGTCAAGCGATCAGCTTTGCCTTCAACCGTGAAGCTTATGCTGCTCAATTGAACGGAAAAGACGGAGCAAGCAAGATCATCCGTAACCTCTACATTCCACCAACATTTGTCCAAGCTGATGGCAAGACCTTCGGTGAAATGGTGAAAACACAATTGGATACCTACGGAGATGAGTGGAAATCTACTAAACTAGATGATGGTCAAAACGGTCTCTTTGATGCGAAGAAAGCGAAGGAAGAGTTTGCAAAAGCGAAAACTGCTTTGGAAGCAGAAGGTGTGAAATTCCCAATTCACATCGATATGCCTGTGGACCAAACCACTCCATCAAGAGTTCAACGGGTGCAATCTTTCAAACAATCAGTTGAAGAAGCGCTTGGTAAAGAAAATGTCGTTATCGATATCCAAATGCTTTCGAAAGAAGACCTTCAAAATGTGACCCTCTTTGCGCCAAATGCGGCTGGCGAAGACTGGGATCTCTCTGATAATGTTGGATGGAGCCCTGACTACCAAGACCCATCAACTTACATGGATATCTTGAAAGCTTCATCTGGTGAAAATACTAAGACTTTCCTTGGATTTGACCCAAGTGAAAACAATGAAGCAGCTAAAAAAGTTGGTCTGTACGACTTTGAAAAGATGATCAAAGATGCTGGTGCAGAAACACAAGACGTCAACAAACGCTATGAAAAATATGCGGCTGCGCAAGCTTGGTTGACTGATAGCGCCCTTGTTATGCCAACTTCTTCATCAACTGGACGTCCATTCTTGACACGTATCGAACCATTCTCAGCTCCATTTGCATGGACTGGTGGTAAAGGAAAAGACCACGTGATCTACAAAGGAATGAAACTCCAAGATAAAGCTGTGACAAGTGCTGACTACAACAAAGCCCTTGAAAAATGGCAAAAAGAACAAGCAGAGTCAAACAAAAAAGCACAAGAAGATCTTAAGAAACACGTTAAATAAGAATCGATAACCGAGGCTGATGCCTCGGTTTTTTTGTGGATCAGATGAATATCTGTTTGATATTAAAACGCTTACATAGTATAATGGGAGTGTTGATTACAAAAAGTTAGGAGACTGACATGAAAAAGAAAACAATGGTTTCCATTGTCGCATCGAGCTTACTGATCGCGCCAATGGTTTTGCACCAAGTAGTAGCAGCAGATGAGCAGACAGAAGAGTTAGTACCATCGACAGAAGTGGTCCATGTTCCATCTACTGAAGCAACACCGACAGCACGTGACAAAAGTACTAGCTCTAGTGAAGAAGGGACAAGCTCAAGTGAGGCACCGCTGGATCGGACAGCAGTTGCAAATCAAGTAGCTCCTACAAGAGAAGCCTACACAGCCCCAAGTGATCCAACTGTTTCAGTAGCAACTCCAGCAGTAACAAACAGGGAAGCTGCACCTCAATCCACTCCTACTTCAGAAGCACCGGCAACAAGTCAGGATTTGGCAAAAGTCACAGGTTCGACCCTTGCAGCGGATCAGACCTCTAAAGAGTTGACAGTGCAAGATGCTGTTAATGGCTTGCTTCAATGGGCAGCAACGGATCCAAGCCAATTGGGCCAAAGCCAAGCAGATCGGGAACGCTTTGCCAAAAGTTTAGGTTTGATTGAAACATCAGAAGATCTGACTCGTAAGGTCAGTCAGCCAGAATTGGCCAAGATGTACGAAACAGCTAAGAAACTCTATGATGCCTACCGGGCTGAAAAGAAAAGCCCTCTCTTTTTAAATGGTCGTGCCCAGCCTATTTTCTCTTATACGACGGGAGAAAAAGCAGACGAAGACTACAAATATGAGGACAGCCAAATTGTGCGCTTCCCAGTCTATGTCGAAACGGACTTCGACACCGATGCAGATGGCAAGCCAGACTTGGTCAAAGCCATTGTTCAATTACCAAAAGCAGTCGCGCAAGGCGATTTTAAGGCAGCAACCATTCTGGAAGCGCGTCCTTACGTAGCGGGGACGCTCGATGAAAACTACGTGACCCTTGAAAGTCTGGGGCTTCCGACAGACGGCAGCTACGACATGAAGAAACTGCACAGCAAACCTGCAAAGAGACAGCCAGTTGGCAGTGAGACGACAGTAGAAGCAGCGAAAAAAGCCAAAGCATCGGATTGGTACTACTACAGTCCCTACGAGTATATCTATGACTACGAAGATCTCAACTGGTACGACTATTTCTTGGTCAGAGGCTATGCCTTTATCTCGAGTGCTGGACTTGGGACCAAGGGATCAGAAGGATTTAACACGACAGGGTCTGATCTCGAAATCAATGCCTTCAAGAATATCATCGAATGGGTCAATGGCAGGCGCAAGGCCTACACCGATAAGACCAGCAATGTCGAAATCAAGGCCGACTGGGCAACAGGCAATGTCGCTATGACGGGTCTCTCCTGGGCTGGAACCACGACCTTTGGTGTGGCTGCAACAGGCGTAGAAGGCCTAAAGACCATCGTTCCAGCAGCAGGGATTGCTTCTTGGTATGATTATTTCAATAGCCAAGGAACCCAATTTGGCAATGCACCTTATAGTGACCTTTCATGGCTCTCTCTCTACGTTAGCACGCGAATGCTGGACCAAGACGATTGGGCAGGGATTTGGCAAAACTATTCCAACTACATCAACCAATTGAACAAGGACCAGTACGCTCATGATCGCAACTACAGTGATGTCTGGAAGGAGCGGGATTATACCCTTCATCCAGAAAATCTCAAGACCAGTGCCCTGATCGTCCATGGCTTGAACGATGACAATGTCAAGACCAAACATTTTGAACTCATGTACGATGCGCTCAAGAAAGCGGGCCAAGATGTCAAGCTCTATCTCCACCAAGGAGACCACGTCTATCCAGCTGCTATGTCCCGTGGATACGGCATCACCGCCAATGGTCAAGATTTTTATGATTTGCTCAATACCTGGTTGACCCACTACCTCTATGGTGTGGACAATCACGTCGAAAGTTTGCCAGCTGTTCTAGCTCAAAACAACTATGATCCAAGTAAGTGGACCAGCTATGATAACTGGAAGAGCAGTCAACGTCTCTTCTTGAATGCTCAGTCGAAACGCTTGGAAGAAACCATTTCAAGTGACTATGCGGCTGCGGGTGTTGAGATCGCTAACCGTAATGAAACAGTCAGCAAAGCCTCTTCTAAGGCTAATCTGACTTTTGTTTCTGAGGTCACTGAGGACACTACGATCAAGGGCCACATTCCCGTTCATTTCAAGGCAGGTCTTGCCAAAGGTCAAGGAAAGAATTTCCAACTCAATGCCCTCTTAGTAGACGTGGCAGATGAGGACTTTGACGTGGTAGGAAATGGTAGCGTCAAGCAAGATAAAACAGCCGACGCTTTCTGGATGGGAAGCAATTTAAGCAACTTATCTGTAGCTGAATACGAAACCATCAAGACCAAGTACAAGGTGATCGCAAAAGGCTGGATCAACCTTGCCAATCCTGAGTCTGGCTACGATTCAGCAAGCTCTCGCGCAAGCATCGAGCCAAAAGTTGGGGAATACCATGATTATACGGTCTATCTCCAACCAAATCTCTATACAGTTAAGAAAGGTCACAAGTTAGCTCTAGTCTTTAACACCTATGACCCGTCTGACCTAACGGTGGAGCACCCTTATGAAGTGACCTTCAAGACAGATTCTATCCAGGCTGCGATTCCAATTGTCGAAAAGACCCGCGCCCAAAAGGCAAGCTATCTACCAAGTGCAAGCGATACAGACTATACAAACCTGCCAGAAGTTGAAGGAGCTGCTCTAGTAGCACCAGAAGTGCACTACAAGGAAGAATATACCCTTCCAACCCCAGAACACCTTGTCCAACCAAGCCAAGATTTTCCTGAGAAGGTCGTTGAGATGAAGACCGCATCAGCTGCCCAAGAGCACCCTCACCTTGCTCTAGCTGTATCCTATGGCCCTCAATTTGTTTCATCAGGATTGGCAGAAGATCTTCAAGCTCCAACTCCTGCAGTAGAAGGAGGGCATGAGGACCATACGCTTCCACAAACAGGTAGCAAAGAACATGCTCTGGGTCTCTTAGGTCTGTTTACCCTGACTGCTTCTAGCCTCATCTTTTGGCGCAAGAAGAAAGAAGATGCCTAAGGAGTCCCCGTAGCAAAAATTTCTAAAATGGCATCATTTAGTGTAAAATAAAAGTAGAAATGCAGAATCAGTAGATGCCTACTGAAAAAGGAGGAAATATGGCACACGTAATCACAGATGCAACTTTTGAACAAGAAACCAGCCAAGGCCTTGTCTTGATTGACTTTTGGGCAACTTGGTGTGGTCCATGCCGCATGCAAGCACCGATCTTGGATCAGTTGGCAGAAGAAGTCCATGAAGATGATTTGAAAATCTGTAAGATGGATGTCGATGAAAATCCAAATACAGCGCGTCAATTCGGTATCATGTCGATCCCAACTCTTCTCTTTAAAAAAGATGGCCAAGTCGTGAAACAAGTGGCTGGAGTTCATACGAAAGCCCAATTAAAAGAAATCATTGCAGAATTGAGCTAAAAAGAAAGGGAGTGGGAAAGAACTCCGACTAGTTAAAGAGAGTTCGTTTTCCCACCCCCGCAAAGTTGATTAGGTTATCTTCGGAGCTTAATAAGCGAACGAAGATACCAATCAACCACTGCGTCATACAGTTATTTCTATCAAACATCGAAGGCTGGATAATTTTTTCCAGCTTTTTTTGATGCTTTTTATTTCAGTCAAATAGACGCGATACCCATTGACAGCGCTTTCTTATCATGCTAAAATGAAGCTGTGTTTCCTATAAAATTTTTACAGGAAAAAATTCTCCTAGGAAGATGTAGATCCTAGGAGAAAATCACATATATTGGTTATTGGCCCTCTGTATCTTGGGCTACCCAGATGCTGACGGAGCGTTCTGCCACTGGGAATTCGGCAGTACCGTCTTCTTGAACTTGGACAGTTTCGCTACAATTTTCTAGGACATCATAGTAGGTGAGTCCTGCGTATGATGAGCCAATCTCCATGACTTTTGTAGCAGCTTGGTTATTCGAAATCAAGCAGGCGATTGGTGCTAATTCTTCTGTACCTGAGCGTGTCCAACCGATGCAATTAGGATCATCAAAGTAGTCCGTTTGTTCCCCGTAGGCCAGATCTTTACGAACCCATAAGAGACGATCGAGAACCTCTTGGAAACTTTCTTGTGCAAATTTGCCCTCGATACCGTAGTAGTCTCCATAGAAGACACAAGGCAAACCAGCTTCACGGAGCAAGATCAAGGCATAGGCTGCAGGTTTGA
Organism: Streptococcus parasanguinis; assembly: GCF_001074805.1. Lineage (GTDB taxonomy): Bacteria > Bacillota > Bacilli > Lactobacillales > Streptococcaceae > Streptococcus > Streptococcus parasanguinis_A. The sequence goes on from NZ_JUPI01000145.1 coordinate 6,437, forward strand.
ACCATTCTTCAATGGTAGATTCCAAGGCTTGCCCTCTCTGGGTATCATGGTTGTCCACAAAGGTTACGGCCTGTTCAGGATGATTGAGCGCCAGTGTTCCATCAAAAACAGTTCGAAGGTCGAAATTTTCACCCTCTTGACTAGCTCTGAAAAGATTTTGGTGGAGTGCTACATCGATCAAGTCGAATAAGTAGTCAATGCTTTCCAAGTATTCATCGTTGGTCTCTTTATCCCCATTCCAAAATTCACCAAAGACGTAGAAATCTTCTCCATATTTTTTTGTGATATTATGGATGAAATTCTTCATAAAGAAGGAGTCGATATGCTTGACGGCATCCAGACGAAAACCTTCTACACCAGTCGTTTCGATAAACCAGTCAGCCCATTGATCGAGATTTTCCACGACTTCGGGATGTTTGAAATCTAGATCCGCATACATGAGGTAATCGTAGTTTCCATTCTCCTTGTCCACCAGATCCCCATGAGCCCAACCTTTGTTGTCTCCTTGGATTTGGTAGATCCCATTCTTATTACGAGAAGCATCGTAGTCAGTACCGGTGAAGTGGTACCAATGCCAGTGGAAGTCATTATAGGCTCCATTTCGGCCATCAAAGGTGAATTTAGTCCATCCTTGAATGGTGAAGGGCTCAGTGAGGATCTTGTTTCGATCCATCGGATCGACCTCAACGACCTCGAACTCCTCTAGACCATCTGCTGCAGCTTTGTGGTTAAGAACGACATCGGCCATTGGTTGAATGCCCGCAGCTTTGAGGGCTTGAATGGCTTGAAGATAATCGTCTTTGAAACCATATTTGGTGCGAACCGTTCCTTTTTGATCAAACTCGCCCAAATCAAAGAGGTCATAGACACCGTAACCAACGTCATTGTTAGAAGTAGCTTTAAAGGCAGGTGGCATCCAGACTTTACAAATACCCAAGTCTGCTAAGTGTTGCGCATCTTCAGCAAGACGCGTCCAGTGGTTGCCATCAGCAGGCAAATACCACTCAAAATATTGCATTAAGGTTTGATTTTCCATTGTTATTTCTTCTTTCATGTGAATGTCCTTATTTTACCAAAAATAGTTGGATGGGACAAACGTTTGCGCTGGAAGCAAGCCCTTTCTAGAAAAGAAATCGCATACAGGAAAGAAGTGAAGTCAGGAGTTACTAGCATAGAGTCATGGTTGCCTGTTGGCTACAGAGACATAGAAGTCTGATAATAGAGAGATCAATTATTTCATTTATAAATATAGTAGCAAAGAAGGGTGGTTTTAAAAGTGAAACGAACCAATAGAGAGAGCATCGAAGCGATTTTTACCCAAGCCTTGGCGATTCCAAGCTTCACCAATACTGAGACAGAACAAGGAATCGAGGCCTACCTGGATCAACGGCTTGCCCAGATTCCCTATTTCAAGGAACATCCAGACCACTTTGGGCACTATCAGGTGCCACAGGATCACTTGCATCGATCGGTCAATTGGGCCTTGGTCGATAAAGGCAAGAAAAAAACTCTTATCCTGTTTCACCACCATGATACAGTCGATCTAGAAGACTATGGACATTTGTCGGAGATCGCGCTCGATTCTGATAAAGTAGCAGCAGCCTTGAAAACACTAGATATGCGACCAGATATCCAGGCTGATTTAGCTTCTGGTCAATGGAAATTTGGCAGAGGATCTTGCGATATGAAAGCAGCTCTAGCCTTACAACTGGGGGTACTGGAAGCCTATGCAGCAGATCCCTCAGGAGGTCAGGTCAATCTGCTCTATCTCTCTGTTGGAGACGAGGAATCCTATTCACGTGGGATGCGGGGAGCTTTGGGGCTCCTGACAGATTTGCAGGAAAAGTTTGATCTGAATTATGTATTAGCAGTAGATTCGGAGCCCTTTGAATCGGATCTAGAAAAAGAAAAAGTCCTTCACATTGGCACAGTGGGTAAACTCATGCCAGTCGTTGTGGCGCAAGGCGTCTTATCCCATATGAAGGAGCCTCTTAAAGGGATCAATGCTCTGTCGCTCTTAGTGGCCATCGCAGGCCAGCTAGATCTTCATCCCGATCTGGCAGATCAGGCGCTGGGAGAAACGTCTCCCCTTCCTTCTTGGTCCTATCTCAGAGATTTGAAGGAGCAGTACGATGTATCGACAGTGCTCTATGCGGCTGGTTATTTCAGTGTACTGCATTTGAAGAAAACACCCCAAGAGCTCTTGCAAAGGATTTATGAGCTTAGTCAGGAGGCCTTGGAAGCCTTTTACAAGAAGTATGAACACTTGCAGGATCAGGCTGGGCAAGACCATATTATTGCAAGGCCAAAAGTCATCACCTATCAAGAACTAGAGGAACGATGCCAAGCTTTAGAAGGTTACCAAGCTTTTAGAGAAGTTTCTAACCAAAAAGCGGAACACGATTTTCGTAATGGGACCAGCTACCAGAGCCTTGCAATCCAGCAAATCCAGCGACTCCTTGAGTTTCTCGGAGATAAGGATCCCATGGTGGTCATTGGTTTTGCGCCTCCATATTATCCTTCTATGAATTGTCGCTTTTTGGACAATACAGAACTCAAAATCGAGTCCTTGATCGGGGATTACCGCCAGTATCTGGACCAAAGAGGCTATAGCTTGAAGGTCGAAGAATATTTTATGGGGATTAACGACACCAGCTATTGTGCCTTGGAAAAGGATGTGGCCTCTTATCAAGTCGTCCTAGATAGCCTCGCCACTCCGGCTCAAATTTATGATCTGGATCTGGAAAAAATTGCTCGAATTCAGGTTCCAGCGATCAATCTCGGGCCCTGGGGCAAAGAATTGCATAAGCGAGGAGAGCGGGTTTACCAAGAAGATTTCTTGGAGACCATTCCAACCTATCTGTTAGAATTGCTATACCATTTCGATGATCGCTTATCAACAGAATAAGAAAAACGGTCCCCGTGAGGATCGTAAAGGGAGTTAACATGATTACATTTCACGGAGTTACCAAAGATTACGATGGGCACATTGCCCTCAACCACTTGGATCTGACCATCGAAGATGGGCAAATTGTCGGACTGATTGGCCACAACGGAGCCGGAAAGTCAACGACGATTAAGAGCCTGGTCAGTGTCATCACTCCAAGCACTGGAACGATTGAAGTGGACGGTCAGGACCTCTATAGCCATCGGCTTGCGATCAAAAAGAAGATCGGTTACGTGGCGGATTCGCCGGATCTTTTCTTGCGTCTCACAGCCAATGAATTTTGGGAGTTGGTTGCGACCTCTTATGATATGAGTCAGAAAGACTGTGACCAACGCTTGGAAGAGCTTCTTACGATCTTTGATTTTCAGAGCCACCGCTATGAAGTAATTGAATCCTTTTCACATGGGATGCGCCAGAAGGTCTTCGTCATTGCAGCGCTCTTATCAGATCCAGATATCTGGGTCTTGGACGAACCGATGACCGGGTTGGACCCACAGGCTTCCTATGATTTAAAACAAATGATGCGCCAACATGCGGATCGTGGAAAGACCGTTATTTTCTCTACCCACGTCTTAGAAGTGGCCGAACAACTCTGTGATAAAATTGCTATTCTGAAAAAGGGAAATCTCATTTTCTATGGGACGATCGAGGAATTGAAGGGCCAACACCCAGAACAAAGCCTGGAAAGTATCTATCTCAGTTTAGCGGGGCGGAAGGAAGAAGGTGGCGATCATGCGTCTTAAGATCATCCAACAGTTGGTCAATGTCAATATCATCTATGCCAGTCAGCCCGCCCAGATCGCAAAATTACGTGCCAAACAGGCCAAAAAACCGGACGTCAAACTCAATGTTGCCCGCAAATCGGTGCTCAACTATCTCACTTTAGGTTTTTTCTATTTCGTCTTGTTTGGCTTGCTCTTTAGTATCTATGATTTTGTCAACCAACCAGCCTTCTTTGTCAATATGGTCGCCCTCTTTTCCTTGATGACCATTTCCCAAGGCTTTATGAGTTTTTACAATGTCTTTTATGAAAGCAAGGACCTGCAGTTTTACCGCCCCTATGCCTTCTCAGATGCAGAAGTCATAGCAGGAAAGAGCATCTCGGTCATCCTGACTCTTCTCATGGCTATTCTCCCGTTGATTAGTTATTTTCTGATCCTCCCTGTGCAGGCAGGTGGTTTCAATCCGTTAGGGATCCTGCTAGGCCTCTTTTGTGCCTTAATTCTCTTAGGCGTTCTCTTTTTAGCGACGATCATCCTATCCCATCTGATCACTAAGACCCTCTTTTTCAAAAAACACACGACCCTGGTCTCCAACATCATGGTTGGAATTGGTTCTCTTCTGAGTCTAGGAGCTTATCTCTATCTGAATCTAGTCCAGACCCATCGGGTAGAAGTGACGGGGGGTGCAGATATTCCCATTCTTTTTCCGCCTTTTATTGCCTTTCATCAGTTCATTCTCCATCCTTTTGAAGGAGGAGCCATCCTTGGCCTCCTGGGCTGGATCGCGGTGCTTTTAGTTCTGATCGGCCTGGTTCGCAAAATCGTGATCCCGCAGTTTTATGAAGCAGCCCTTGCGGTTTCGACCAACCAAACCGTCAAAGAGCGCGTGAAAGCGATCCATGTGGGTCAGAAAGACTCCTTTAGACGATTTGTCATTCAGTATCATCGCATACTCTTGCTTGATGGAACCCTTATAGTGCAAGTTCTCTTGATGATGAGCATTCTGCCTTATATTTTCCTCCTCAGTGGAGCAGCAGGAGCATCGAAAAATATCGGCGGCCTCAGTCCTTACTTGACACCCCAGTATCTGGTGCCACTGGCCCTTGTTGCCTTCTTGATCGGTGTTTTCAATAGTTTTGGAGGCTTGACCAGTATCGGTATTTCGCTGGAGCGTGAAAACTTTGAGTACTTGAGATCGCTCCCTATTGATTTCAAGCGCTATCTCTTCCTGAAGTTTTGGTTGCTCTATCTGGTGCAATCCATCCTTCCTGTCCTTCTTCTGGTTGGTGTTTGTCTCTATTTTGGTGTCCATCCCTTGGCCATCCTTGCCATGTTGCTGATCTGGGTCGTAACCACCATTCCGATCTGCATTCGAGACTATGTCAAAGATTTTCAAAATTTTAGTACCAATTGGACCAATATTACAGAGTTGATGACCCGTCATCGTGGGAATGCAGTTCTTCAGTCTATCCTCTTGATTGTCTTTATCTTTGTGATGTTTCTCTTGATCATTGTTAGCTTCATTTGGACCTATCATTCCGTCAGCACTCTACTGGCTGTGATCCTTTATAGTGTCATCCTGCTAATCGGAGCTGGGATCAGCTATAGCATCTACCGCAAAAAAATCCGCACTCTCTACCAAGAGATCGGGGAATAAAAAGAGAGAGTGGGACAGAAATCGGTCATTCGTTAGAATTCGATTTCGTCGTCCCACCTCCGC
>NZ_JUPI01000146.1 GCF_001074805.1 Streptococcus parasanguinis
ATAATTAGTCATGGAACTTCGTAGAAGTTCGCTGACGTCCGTACTCACCTAAGGAAAGTTTTTAAGATGACTTTGAATTCAATTTGAATAGCCTCTTCCACCCTACTTCTTCTGATACAAATCAAAAACGATCTTGTCATTATAGAGATCAATGGTATTGGCCTTGACATAGATTCCAAAGTCATTATCAATTTCTGGTAAGACAATGGTGATGGTAGACTCCTTTGGCGAAATCTGGATAAAATCTGGGATATTTTTATTTTTGCTCAAAAGCTGCAAAACCATTTTTTGAGGAATTTGAAAGGTACCGACTGAAAAATCCTTCACTGTTAAAAGAATATTCCCGTTTTCCAACTTGGATGGTTGAAAGTAAATATATAAGGGATAGTCCTTTCCTAATAGACTCAACTGTCCCTCTAAGAGGATTTGCTGATTATCCGCATAGACCTTGTAGTCGGACAGCTTATATTTTTTCAGAAGCGATTTGATGGTATCATTGAGTTGATCACGAGTCGTTGTCATAGTTCCAACTTTGACATCTTTGGTGCCAACTGCTTGACGAAGCTGGCTAACATCTTCTCTTGGCGTCGCTAAGCGTCCTTGCACGACTAAAGCAAAGGCTAAGAGAAGGCTGACTAAGCCTAAAAACAACCATTTCCAAATATTGATTTTTTGAAGGAAGGGAATCTTCTCTTTTATGGGATTATTTTTGACTCCAAGTTTTCTTCGTGGCATTGATTTTCTCCAATATTGCTTGTTTCATCTTTTCATAGCCCGTATTGTTGGGGTGAAAACTATCCTCTTCATACAGGGCATCATTGATAACGGTTGTCTTCCCGTCACTAATTTCTGACACACCCATTTTGCCATCAATTCCTTTATATAGCAGATCATTGATCGGAACGAAATAGACCTGATCAAATTGCGCGATGGTTTCTTCCGTCGTCTCATTCCAACGATCTACAGCCGTCTGAATACTGGTTAATTCAGGAAAATTCAGGTAAAGAGGATTGTAGATCCCCACTACATAAATAGGAAGATGGGGATTGTCCTTTCTTGCTTTTGTGATAATTTCTTTGAGGTTTGCTGTATAATTCTTGAGCGGTTTTCGGATATCTGATAGAGAAAAATCACTCAGATGATCGACAACGACTTTGCGTAGATCATTTCCTCCAACCGTTAAGGTCATGACATGCGCCTTCTTGAGATCCTTCTGAAGGTCTGTTTGCTTCTTGAGCCGATCTAAAATCTGTGTGCTGGTGTTTCCTGGAACACCATAGTTAACCGCATGGTATTGAGCTTCGTTTTCATTGGATAGGCTTTGGGCAAGGATGGGCACAAAACCACCTTGATTGGTGCTATCACCCACACCTTTGGTCAGTGAATCTCCTAGAGCTACATAAGTATAGGTAATTTCTTTCGCAGCCGTTTTGGACTTGGTCATGCGAGGCGATGCAGTCGGTAGCAAAGCACGAAATAGAAAGACAAAGACAAGAAGGCTGGTTAAAAAGAAAACCAAGCCTTGCATCATTTTTTTAAGATTCATATGAATACGATCGCTTATCCTTGAAAAATCACTTGTCCATCACAGATAGTATAAGCAACCTTCCCTTTTAATCTCTCACCCACAAATGGTGAATTTCCAGCTTTTGAGGCGAAATGATCCGATACCAGACGATCTGCTTCCGGATCAAAGAGGGTCAAATCTGCTGGTCCATCCACAGCAATATATCCAGCATCAAAATCATAGAGACGTGCTGGATTATAGGCCATCTTTTCTAGCAATTGCATGAGGCTCAAATGTCCTGCATGGACCAAGTAGGTCAAACCAAGAGAAAGTGAGGTTTCAAGACCGGTCATTCCAGATGGTGCCTTGGTAATATCAGGAACATTCTTCTCATCCGCATGGTGAGGCGCGTGGTCTGTCGCAATTACGGAGATGACGCCTGACTTCAAGCCTTCAATCACTGCTAGACGGTCTGATTCCAAGCGAAGGGGTGGGTTCATCTTGGCATTGCTTCCTTTAGTCAAGAGCAGACTTTCTGTTTTTGAAAAGTGTTGGGGCGCTACTTCTGCTGTCACATGAGCTCCTAACCCTTGGGCAAATTCCACAACCTTGACACTTTCTTCCTTAGAAAGGTGTTGGATATGGAGGTGAGCACCTGTCGCATGGGCAATCATGGCATCCCGCGCAGCCATCGAGTATTCAGCTACACCCGTCGCCCCACAAACATGGAAATGTTCCTTGGCAATGTTCTCATTCAAACCAAGAATACCATTCAACTCAGGGTCTTCTTCATGCAGACTAATAAAGGTTCCTAGACGCTTAGCTTCTTCCAAGGCTTGGCGGACAACCTTGGTGCTTTGAAGGGGAATCCCATCATCTGAAAATCCTACCGCACCAGCCTTAAGCAGGCCTCCAAAATCTGTCAAGTTTTGACCGTCAAAATTTTTGGTCACCGTCGCAACTGTATGAATGTGGAGATTTTCCTTGGCTGCAGAAGCTAAGACTTCCTCTAAGGTAGGAATATCTGAAATGGTCGGATTGGTATTGGCCATCATAACCACTCGGGTAAACCCACCCGCAGCTGCTGCTAAAGCACCCGTATGGATATCTTCTTTATGGGTTTGGCCAGGTTCACGAAAATGCACGTGTACATCGATCAAACCAGGAGCTACCACTAGACCTGAGGCATCAAGGACCTCTTGTCCATCCGTTGGGAGATTTTCAGCGATCTCTACAATTTTCTTTCCTTCGATGCGAAGGTCACAGACTTGATCCAAACCAGTCTTTGGATCCATGACACGACCATTTTTAATGACAACCATTGCATTCTCCTTTATTCATAAAAATCGACATGGGTCTCTAGCAAGCGATCCCCATCATAGCGAAACATTGCTGAAAAGAAGGGTTTATCCTCTAACAACCACTCGACAAAAGTGTGGTCCCCTTCCCAGGTTGGTTTTGAGAGGACTTGATCGTAAGGTACCCACTCCAAGGTCCCTTCGTTACACTCGATCAGTTCTCCCTCAAAGTCTGTTACCTTGAAGACATAGGTGTACCAGTCCAAATCCGGAGTAAACTCCGGAAAGGTAATGATCCCTTTCAAGACTGGCTTGGCTCTAAGGCCGGTCTCCTCAAAAATCTCACGCGCAGCACACTCCTGAGGGGTTTCCCCGCGTTCTAATTTTCCACCAACCCCGATCCATTTACCTTCATGGACATCATTGGGCTTTTTATTGCGATGCAACATGAGAAATTCTTTCCCATTGTCGATATAACAAATTGTTGCTAATTGTGGCATTTCTTTCTCCTATCTTAACCAATCAATTGGCTCGCGTCCCGCCTCTGTCAAAAATTGATTGGTTTTTGAAAAGGGTTGGGTACCAAAGAATCCTCGGTAGGCCGATAAGGGACTTGGGTGAGCTGATTCAAGGACCAAATGTCGATCGTGGGTAATCAGAGGCTTTTTCTTACGGGCATAAGATCCCCAGAGGATAAAGACAACAGGCTCCTCCAACTCATTGACCACTTTGATCACAGCATCTGTGAACGGCTCCCAAATTTGTCCCGCATGACCATTGGCCTGACCAGCAGGAACCGTCAAGCAGGCATTGAGCAAGAGCACTCCTTGCTCTGCCCAAGAGGTCAAATCATGCGACCGCTTCTCCCCAATGTCTGAGCGCAATTCTTTGAGAATATTTTGCAAAGAAGGGGGGGCTGGGACATGATCCGGCACAGAAAAACTTAAACCTTGCGCTTGGTCCGGTCCGTGGTAGGGATCTTGGCCTAAAATCAAGACCTTGACCTGATCCATCTCAGTCGTCTGCAAGGCCTTAAAGACCTTGTCACGCGGTGGATAGACCACTCCTTTGCTATAGACCTCATTCATAAAGTCATTGATCTGATGAAAATACCCTTCCGGAAGATGGGATTTGATGGCTTCGTGCCAGGGGGAATGTTGCATGGAAACTCTCCGCTATCCAATAAATTCTTACCTTTCATTATACCACATTTGACACAGATCCACTGGATAAAAAAGAGGCTGGACCATTTTATCCAACCTCGGGTTCTGCCTGTTAAACAAGCGAGAATTTTTAGGTATTTTCTTTCTTGGTAAATCCTGCTAGACCGATCGAAGCCACTAGCAAAATTTGCGGTAAGAATTGGATGAGGTAGCGGGTCTTCCCACCTTCAAAGATGGTTAAGAAGAGCAAGCCGCCAAAGACCGCTAAGGAAAGGAAGTTAAAGGCATCTGTATCTCGACGTTTGAGATAAGCCCCAACCAAGCCAGCTGACAAGACGATCCAGATCAACTGTTTCACAAATTCATAATACTTGTACTGTGGGCGATCCGTGCTGAGGAAATAGGTTCGCACCCATTTAGCCAGACCATTATTTTTAGTCAGGGGTGCATAGAGAGGATTGATATATGGCGTCTTCTCATACTCTACATCTCGGTATAGCCAGCCTAGGGTTCCTTCTGCTACCGTCAAAGATTGCTTGTAGTAGATATGACCGATCAAACCGAAAGGTCCGTACTCCTTGAGACGGCGCTTGATTTCTTTGATCACATTTTCTTTCTTAAAGAGCCCATTGTTGTAATCCGAGCGTTTGTCCTCATCGATATAAGCCAGCAAGCCCTCTTTCATATCTTCTTGGTTGTGCCCCATATCTGTCAAGCCCAGATTGATAAACAAGAGTGGTCCCTTAGCCAGCCCTTCTTGTTTCAAGATTGGTACAACTGTTTGATGATTGACCGCTGTATTCAATCCTGCAAAGACAAAGCCCGTCATCATGACGGTCACCGTAGCAATCTTGCCAAAGGCCTTCCAGTTTCCTCTGAAGAAGAGGACAGCCCAAAAGGCAATCATGATAATAATCGTCGTTGGACGGATCAACATGGTCACGCCAGATAAAATCCCTAAACCAAACATCTTCTTCCAAGAGATCCCTGCTTGGTCTTCCTTTAAGAGATCCAAGGCCCACCACAATTGAAGAGCGATCAAAGGAAGCGGAGGAATGTCTGTATACATGGAATAGAAATAAGGCGAGTAACAGATCAAGCTGACATAAAAGAGATAAACTAAATCAGCTGTTTTCTGATTGAAATGCTTCTGGGACAGTTTGTACAAGAGGACGGCACCCAGATTGACATAGAGTATATTGAGAGCCTGCATAACCCACAAACCGCTAGAACCGAATAAAAGATAGAAAAACTTTTCATAGAGAAAGAGCGGAATGTTATTGGGATTGCGACTGAGGTAGTTGGTGATGGAAGATTGTTTAAGAAGATCAAATGCCCCTTTGAAAACAACTGCAGCATCCCGACGGATCAAAAGCTCCGCACAAACCATAAAGATTAACTGACAGATGATCGCGCCAAGCAAGAAGCCTTTTTTATGACGGGTCAACCAAGCAATGGCTCTTTTTACCCCGTCGCGTTTCAACCAGGCTAGCAGAAATAGCAATCCAGCACCTAAAATGGCTAACCATGAAATCTCTCTCAGATAGGTCACACTGATCAAGAACCAGTGGACCATCACTAGCAACATGACAACATGAAGCATCCCAAATAGAATACGTTTACTTTTCGATAACATAGGTCCATTATATCAAAAAAACAGCATTTCTGCTGTTTTGGGGTGATACGAAATCATTTAGGTTAAGGAATTATCTTTGTTATTTGCAATCTTCCTTGAAATCAAATTCAATTTCCCGAGGCTCTGTGAATTCGAGTCCTCTAAAAAATAAGATCACAATTAAACATAAAATCAAGGCCAAAAACAAGCGCATTTGAACAAAATACGCTAAAAACAGGACGAGAGAACTTAAACAAATAAGGGCAAACAATTGACGTTTTCTCATTTTTCGCATTCACCACACCTCGGTTCCATTTGACGTTTTTTGAAGATACTCTACTGGTTTTATCTGACCAACTAATACGAGTTCTGCTCCATTTTTTTCAACAAAGCGTTTCAACTGTATATCTCTGGCAACAGAGACCAACCATAAAGTGACGATGACTGCGAAGAGAAACAAAAGGACATTCATCGCCCCTTCTCTAACATCCAAATCAAGATTCAGTTTTCCAAAGAAAAGGTCCATGGGAAGGATCTTTCTAAATGTTCTTGCTAATAACAAACCTAGTGGAACACCAATCAAGGAATAAACATTTGCCGGTGCTTTCTTTAAAAAAATTTGATCTTTTAACGAGTAGGTGGTCTGATACACTTTACGGTATCTATCAAAAGGAATCTTACTATTGCGTTTGATGATGAATTCTTCCCCTTGATCTGTTACCAACAAAAAGAATCCCCATAGAGGCTTTTTCCCATTCAAACTGATATTAAAACATGTTCCTTTTTTGAGCATTGAAAAACCTCTTGTTAAATTAATATTTTAAAAGTGCGTTCAGTTTTTCGTAATTCAGGTAACTGGTAGTAATTCAAAATACCAAAACTAGAATACCTGATAGCACGAGATAGATAATAGCTGTTAAAACCATTCCAATTTTATAGAAACCGACTAAGCCGGCATAGCGTTCGACAAAACCAATCTGGGGGTTGTCAAGATTATAAAAGACTGTCATGGGAGAGCCTATTGGAAAGATCATTCGTAAGTTCAGATTTTTGCCTGCTCCACAAATATAGGTTCTATCGAAAACATCTGTCTGTTTTGACTGAGAAGAGGTCTCCCTATAATAAGCATAAGTGAATGTCTTTTGGTAGCTTTCGCTGCCGACTTGATATTCCACCACAGGCAAGGATATAAGGAATTGATTTTTAGAATCAAAAGCAACGACTTCTCCCATAACTTTTGCGGTTGATTCTGTTTTTATCTTCATTTCACGACGATAGAAAGTGTAAAAGATCAGCAGTAGGATCAGAAAAACAAGGGTCAAGATTCCCAAAATAAGCCAAAACAAAACCATTAAATCCTTTCTAGAAAACCAATTTATTTTTTGCGCGTGATCTTTCTCAATAATAAAAATTGTTTCAATAATCGATAATGAATTTCTCTTTATCAATTAAAATCTCCTATAAATCTGTCAAGTAAGTAAAGAAAAGGAATCCTTACTCTCCTCTTTTCAACCAATTTTGCTGTTGTGCCTTTTCTGCAAGATCTTTTGCTTTGTTGATATCCAATGATGGCGAATCTGATGGGGTGTTTGATTCGATATCCTCTTTCAATTCTTGTAAGGTTTGAACATCTTTCGGAGTCAAATTGGAGATCGAGCTAGATTCTTTGTCTGTTGAACTTTCCGGAACAGACTGAATCTCGCGATAGGTTTTGATCACTTCAGTTCCTGCATCTGTTGTCGGAAGAGGACGATAGACCATGAAAAAACCAATAATGACAATCAGAAGAGCTAGAGCTGATACGAGAATCCCTTTCTGTAGATCTTCCACAGGTATTTTAGAATCTTTAGTGGATAATTCCTTCCACTCTGGATGTGCTTCCTCAGCTTCTTTTTTTCCATTGAAAACAGGATAAATCAAGGCTTGGTTCATCAAGGTCACTGCTCCCAAGCACATTAGTAAATATGGGATATGACGTGATTTACTAATGATCACTAAAATCCCTCCTGCAATCGCAATCAAGCCAATAATGATATTGACAGTAAACCAGACGCGAACCTGCTTTTTCAATTGCAAATAATGTTCTTTTGTCATTTTTTTCTCCCTTAAATTAGTCTTTATCCTTCCTCTAATGAAAACAATTACTACTATCATACCGGATTTTACTTTGGGTTTCAAGTTAACCACCAACTAGTGAAAAGAGTATAAAAAAGAAGCGTTAGAAACGCTTCAGTTATATTATTTGTCTTGCCAAGTTTCTTGGTTTTCTTTGAAACGACGCAACAGTTCCAAACCTTCAGAAGTAATGTAGCCCTGTTCTTCAGCCAAATGGATCAATTCTGTGTAGTTTGATAAGGTTTCAAGTTGAACGCCAGCTTCCGCAAATTTCTTATCTGCCTTCTCCAATTGGTAAGTGAAGATAGCTATCACACCAAGTACGTCTGCTCCTTCACGTTTCGCAGCTGCGACAGCATCCAAAACAGAACCACCAGTAGAAATCAAATCTTCAACCACCACCATCTTTTGACCTTGCGGTACACGGCCTTCGATTTGGTTTCCAGCACCATGATCTTTTGGTTTACTACGGATGTAAGCAAAAGGAAGGTTCATCTTGTCGGCAATAATCGCTCCGTGAGGAATACCCGCAGTTGCTGTCCCCGCAATCACTTCTACTTCAGGGAAAGCTTCCTTGATTTTATCCACGAATCCATTCTCAATCAAGGTACGAGTTTCTGGATAAGCAAGGGTCACGCGGTTATCCGTATAAATAGGAGACTTGATCCCTGAAGCCCAAGTAAAAGGTTCTTCTGGTTTCAAATAAACGGCTTCAATTTTTAAAAGATGGCTGGCAATATCTTTAGCTAATGACATGATAACTCCTTTTTACGATTTTAATCATATACGAATTAAATCCAAAATAGATTTAAAGAACAATTTTACAGGTTAGTGAGTAAGTTAGAGTAGGTCCCATCGGACTTTCGAACTACAAAAGTTCCACTTTTAGTAGCTCTTACGCATTCCACTGTCTCTTAATTTCATGGTAAGCGTCCCATGGATTTTCTGCTTGAATAATAGGGCGTCCAACAACAATATAGTCCGATCCAATTTTATGGGCTTCTTGTGGCGTCATAACCCGTTTTTGGTCACCGATTTCAGCTCCTGCAGGACGAATCCCTGGTGTGACACAGACAAAGTCTGATGAAGTGGCATCTTTGATCAAGGCTACTTCATGGGCTGAACAGACTACGCCGTCCAAGCCAGCTTCTTGCGCCTTACGGGCATAATTAACGACTGATTCTTGGACCGTTGTTTGTATGTTTTGGCAATCACGCATGTCTTCTTCACTGGTAGAAGTCAACTGGGTTACGGCTACCAACTTAGCTCCTTCACCAAGAGCTGCTTTGGCTTCGCGCATCATCTCTACACCACCGGCTGCGTGAACCGTCACCATATCCACTCCGAAAGTACCCAATACAGACATAGCTGATTTGACTGTATTTGGGATATCGTGCAATTTTAAATCAAGGAAGATACTGTGTCCAAGCCCTTTTAGGTAGTGTACAATTTCAGGACCAACTGCATAGAAAAATTCCATACCGATTTTTACAAATAGTTTTTCATCTTCAGGAAAATGCTCTAAAAAGTGTTTGACATCCTCGAAAGCTGGGAAGTCAAGGGCAATAATAGGACGTTCTTCACGCATGGTTTTCTCCTTTTAATGGGTGACATTTTTTCCACAAAAAAACCTTGCCCGAGGCAAGGTTACACGAAAATTAGGTAGTATCTACCCTGATTCACCGTCTAGACCTTAGGAGCCTCTCTGGACTGCTTTAAAGGTTTTTATTTATTGTAGTACGATATTTGGGAAAAGTCAAGGATTTACAGTAGATTTTCCCGTACATGTTTCCGAAAATTCTCAAGCGTGTCAATGCCATTTCGATCCATGACCTGTGGCAGATCTTCGATAATAGTTGGACAAGCATAAGGATCGGTAAAATTGGCCGTCCCGACCCCAATCGCTGAAGCACCAGCAATCATCATTTCAATGGCTGCTTCTGCTGAATCGACACCGCCCATTCCAATGATGGGCAGGTTAGTGGATTGGGCTACTTGGCGGATGAGTTTCAAGGCCACTGGGAAGATAGCTGGTCCTGACATCCCTCCCGTACCATTTGCAATGATCGGTTTGCCAGTCTTGAGGTCAAAGCGCATCCCGACCAAGGTATTGATCATGGTTAAGCCGGCGGCCCCTGCGTCTTCTGCTGCTTTTGCGACCTGGGTGATGTCTGCCACACTTGGCGTTAATTTGACATAGACAGGGACGGAGGAAGCTTCCACTGCTGCTTTGACAGCTGCATAGGCTAACTCTGGAACCTGACCGATTAAGAGGCCGTTGTTCCCATGGTCTACGTTTGGACAAGAGATATTGAGCTCAATCGCTTTGACATTTGGTGCTTGCGAGATTTTTCTAGAAACCGTCGCATACTCTTCGTTAGAGAAGCCAGCTACGTTGGCGATAATCGGTAAATCTGGATAATGCTGGGCCAACCAAGGGAGTTTCTCTGCTAGGACAACGTCTACGCCTGGATTTTGGAGACCAATGGCATTAAGCATGCCTGCAGGAGTCTCCGCAACACGTGGTGTCGGATTTCCGAAGCGAGCCTCAGCAGTCGTCGCCTTGATCATAATGGATCCAAGAAGATCTAAATCATAGTATTTGGCATATTCTTGGCCAAACCCAAAACAGCCAGAAGCTGGAATAATGGGATTTTTCAAGTCTAATCCTGGTAAGGATACAGCTAATCGATTGCTTGTCATACTTTCCTCCCTACATCACAATTGTACCAGTTTCAAAGACCGGTCCGTCTTCACACACGCGCTTATTTGCTGCTTGGCTTGCATTTTCCAGATGCACCACGCAGGCATAACAAGCTCCCATCCCACAAGCCATGCGGGATTCCATGGAAATATAGGCGCGAGGGTGGTCATAGAACTTGCTGTTGACATATTTGAGCATGCCAGGAGCCCCACAAGAATAGATGGCATCAAACTCCTGGTCCATCTGGTCAACGATGGTGGAGACATATCCCTTTATGCCATAAGAGCCATCGTCAGTTGTAATAGTGACTTGCCCATACTGCTTCAATTCTTCCTCAAGGATAACTGCTTCTTTAGTAGCAAATCCAAGGACAGAATGTACTTCTACTCCTTGCTCATGTAGTTGTTTAGCCACTTGGACCAAGGGAGGCACTCCAATCCCGCCACCGATGATCAAAGCACGCGCCCCTTGACCAAGATCTTTTAGGTCAAAGCCATTTCCTTGAGGGCCCATGACACTGAGAAAGCTACCGACAGGCAAGTGAGAAAAGATGGCCGTTCCGCCTCCTTCTACCCGATAGATGAGGCGACAGGTCTGGCTGTCTAGATCAATCTCTGAGATAGAAATGGGACGGCGAAGGAGCTTAGAGTCATCCGGCACACGGATATGGAGAAACTGCCCCGGCAACATCTGCTCCACCATTTCCCCCTTCAAGACCATTGAAAAAATCCGGGGCGCAATCTCTTCTTGAGCAATTAACTCCATGTCTTCCATCATGATTTTTCCAAACCGTTTTTTACAGCTGTCACTGACCATTGGTTTCCTCTTCTTTCTTCCAGCAAAAAAGACCTCGCGAAAGCAAGGTCCTACAAATGATCAGCTAGACTCCGTCTGCTGAACTTTTTTCTGTCTTTCCTTGCAGGCCTCTCTGGACCTCTTAAAGGTTAAATTTTTCTCATTATATCGCGCTACTGGTCGCTTGTCAAGTAGAAATCGGTGACTTAAGAAGCTTTCTTGGGATCAAAATCTTCTGGGATCGGTTTGATGTATTGCATGGCGATTCGGTTTTCAGGCTTGCGATCGACTAGATAGAGAACCAGTAAAAAGAGCCATTCCAAGGGTTTCATTAGGTAGTAAATCAGGTCCATAGCCCATTTCTTCTTGATATGTTTGGCAAAGGGATAGCCATAGCAGTCATAATTGCGACGTAAGAAGCGATGGAAACGTGGCGTCTTTTCTTCTAATACTTGCTCAAAAGCATTGGCAATACAGAGCTGGCGATTGACAACGACTGGATGACCGTGACGGACTCCCATCCGCTGGGGCTTGACCACCTTTTCATGACCACCAGCCGCAACCGTACAGAGATAATGCTCATCAATGATGAGATTCTGAGGAGGGATTTTTTGCGAGAAGGCCCAGTCTGCTGTATTGGTCCAGGCCTTGATCATGGAATCTGGTTGTTGCCCAAAGAGCATGAGAATGAGGACGACGAGAACCAGCGTCGGAAGGGCAAGCAGA
The DNA here is from genome assembly GCF_001074805.1 of Streptococcus parasanguinis. Taxonomy (GTDB): domain Bacteria; phylum Bacillota; class Bacilli; order Lactobacillales; family Streptococcaceae; genus Streptococcus; species Streptococcus parasanguinis_A. The sequence goes on from NZ_JUPI01000146.1 coordinate 11,924, forward strand.
ACCGCTAGCCAAGGCCAGTTACGTGACTTGTTTAAGAGCTGATGGAAATACTGAAGCAGACGATTCTCATAGGTGGTCTCTGTTCGATCTTCCTGCCACTCCTTGATACGAACCCACAAGAGATTTATGGAATAGATCAGTAAGAAAAAGGTGTGAAAACATGCTACCTGCAGCTGATTATCAAAAACTAAGAGGAGAACCACTCCTCCCAGAATGCCACTAATACAGAAGATATTAGCCAATGGAGAGAGGGAATTAGCATCCCGATAGGAATAGATGATCAAGGCTAGCAAGGTGAGAGCAGCAAAGGTGAAGAAGGTTGGATAGGCGCCCGACCAGATCAGGGCGTGCTTCTGCGAATTAATCAGGGGTTCACTCCAATCGTAAAAGGTCATCTCTTTCACGATGAAAATGAAAATCGCTTCGAGAAAGCAACCAAAGAGACCAAACCAAAGAACGATTGTTGGCTGTTTCTTTTTCTTTTTGACAGGCTCAGGACTCGGTGATTCAGTTGTGAATGCGTCTTCTTCTATCAGCTCTTCTCCCTTCTCTGGTCCTCTCTCTTCAAACAGATCTGGATCTTTGAGAGCTTCTTCCTCTGCTTCTTTGAACTGGATACTGGACCACCGCCCAATCCCATAGATAATCACAAAAACATTGGGTACAAAAAGGGCTAGGGTCACACCATAGGGCAAAACCTCCACGGTGAAGGCAATAATATCCCAAACACTAAAATGAATGAATGGATCCGACAGGGCATAGAGCGACTCACGAATGACAAAATAGATGTAAAAGGCCAATAGAATCAAAGCATTGGTCACAAAATTGATCTGTAACAGACCGGCTGTGAAATGGGTTTCCAATTCCTTATCCTTTTTCTTATACCAGGAAACTAGTTTTTTCATAAGATCTCCTCAATCCATTTTTTACCATTCTATCAATCAAATCTCTCCTTGAGCAAGGCAAAACTGGATTTCTCCATCAAAATCAGTCCCTAGATGGAGATTTTGTTTCAAATCTTCTATTTTTTTAACTATTTAATTTAGCCTCCTTCTGATTACCTACTTCAGCCCGTGTTACTCTCTTATACAATCCTTGAAAAACCACATTTTACGGGAAAAACGCGCATTTTTATGTTAGAATAAAAGTATGAGAATACAACAATTACAATATATTATCAAAATCGTCGAAACCGGCTCTATGAATGAGGCCGCAAAACAACTCTTTATCACGCAACCCAGTCTCTCCAATGCCGTCAAGGACTTGGAAAATGAGATGGGAATTGAAATCTTTATCCGGAATCCCAAAGGAATCACTCTAACTCGCGATGGGATGGAGTTCCTCTCTTATGCCCGCCAGGTGGTGGAGCAGATTGACCTCTTGTCCGAGCGCTATAAAAATCCCGTGGGCTCTCGTGAGCTTTTCAGCGTCTCTTCACAGCACTACGCCTTCGTGGTTGAGGCCTTCGTTTCTCTATTGAAGAAAAGCGACATGGAAAAATACGAGCTCTTCCTACGGGAGACGCGGACTTGGGAGATCATCGATGACGTCAAGAATTTCCGAAGCGAGGTTGGCGTACTCTTTTTGAATAGCTACAACCGAGATGTCCTCTCTAAGATGCTGGATGATAATCACCTGATTGCCACCCACCTCTTTACAGCGCAACCTCATATCTTTGTCAGCAAGACCAATCCTCTTGCCAAGAAAGAGATCGTCCACTTATCTGATCTGGAAGATTTCCCATACCTTAGCTATGACCAAGGAACCCACAACTCCTTCTACTTCTCAGAAGAGATCCTCTCTCAAGAGCATCATAAAAAATCCATCGTCGTCAGTGACCGGGCGACCCTCTTTAATCTCTTGATTGGTCTGGATGGCTACACTATTGCGACCGGGATCCTCAACAGCAATCTCAACGGAAATAACATCGTCTCCATTCCCCTTGATATCGAAGACCCGATCGAGCTGGTCTACATCAAACATGAAAAAACAGCCCTCTCAAAAATGGGAGAAAAATTCATCGAGTACTTGCTTGAGGAAGTGAAGTTTGATAAGTAAAAAAATATCTGAGTGATCCATGTTCACTCAGATATTTTTTATTGTCTTAATTGTGAAAATACTTCCCCAATTTTTCCTTCAATGACCAGGTCTGCTTGCTTGTCTTGTGGGATACTGGTTTTATTGATGACAACCAGCTTCTTCCCTTGGAAATACTGGATCAAGCTAGCTGCTGGGTAGACCACAAGTGAGGTCCCACCGATAATCAGCAGATCAGCCTCTTGGATAGCTTGAGCAGCTTGGCTAAAGATGTCCATATCGAGAGGCTCCTCGTAGAGGGTCACATCAGGCTTGACCACCTCGCCACAGTCCAGACAGTGTGGAACCGGGCCTTCTAAAGCTAGAAAGGCCTCCAAATCATAAAATCGCTGGCAACCCTTACAGTAATTGCGGTCGGCACTGCCATGGAGCTTCAAAACTTTTTTAGAACCAGCCATTTCATGGAGACTATCAATATTTTGTGTCACCACCGCCTTGAGCTTACCAGTCTCTTCAAGCCGTGCCAGATACCGATGGGCTGCATTGGGCTTGGCATCTGGGTAGAGCAAGTACTTCTTATAAAAGTCGAAAAAGTCCTCTGGATAGCGCTCAAACATGGTATGGGAGACCAATTGCTCAGCTGTCAAATGCCGCCCTACCTGAACACTATAGACACCGTCTGAGCTTCGAAAATCTGGAATATTTGACTCCGTGGAAACTCCTGCCCCTCCGAAAAACACAATCCGTTGACTCTGATCAATCATCTCCTGTAGTTGAGCAATCTTATCCATCTACTTCTCCTTTAGTATCTCTTCCATGACAGCATTGGCCTGATCAAAATAAAAGTTAACTTGATCATAATGGATACCTGTATAGCTTGCAAGGTCAATCAAATTCTTCATAAAATCCTGAGAAGAGAAACCCGTCGTCCGATGGAGCTCTTCTTCATCAAAGGGCTTGATCAAGTGGGCCAAGGGGTTGCGAACTGATTTTTCTAACTCCCGCAATTGTTGGGCCGCAACTTTGACGCTATCTGGCAAATCCAACTGCACAATCAACTCCGTCAAACTGGATGAATTGACCACACTTTCGCTGTGGAATTGCTGCAGGATAGGGTTGTCAGACGCATGCAGGCTCTCAAACTTCCAACGGTCATAACTGGATTCTTTGGAGTTATGAATATAGTTGGTAATATCAGGGATTTTCAACTGAATCAAACGCATAAAGATCCGATAGATAGCTGGGCTGACGGCACGAACAAAGTCAATAATCTGCTCATTTCGCAACTTCGCCTCGAGGTCATAGAGGTAGTTGGCCAACTGCTCATCTTCTGGATCTTCATGCCAAAAAAGCTGAAAACCAGTCGACTCTAGCAACTCGGTTCTCAACTTTTGATTCATGACGGGTTGGATATTGAGCTCTCGACGCTCCGCCATTAACTGCAGTAAACTCACCAACAAATCCGGTACTTCTTCCTGCTGCTTGATAGAGCGCAGAGCCCGGCTGTAGTGATAATTTTGGAGATCGTAGAGCCATTCATCATGAAGATATTCTGTCATTAGTCTGCAATCAAGGTCTCAAGACCAACTTTCATCATGTCTGTAAACGTATTTTGGCGTTCTTCAGCGGTTGTATCCTCATCTGGATTAACCAAACTGTCTGAAATCGTCATGATAGCAAGGGCATCCACATGGTGTTGAGCCGCAAGATAGTAAAGGGCTGCTGCTTCCATTTCTACAGCTTTGACACCCCATTTACCAAGCTCGATGTTCTTTTCACCATAGTTTGAATAGAAGACATCTGATGACAAGACATTGCCGACGTGAGTGGTCATACCAAGATCTTTGGCAATATGGTAAGCCTTGTCTAAAAGATCAAAGCTAGCGATTTGTGGGAAATCGTATTGAGGCCAGTCGTTGCGGATGATGTTTGAGTTGGTTGCGGCAGCTTGCGCCAAGACCAATTCACGAACATGGACATCCTCGTTCAAAGAACCAGCCGTTCCCACACGGATCAATTTCTTCACACCGTAGTCGACAATCAATTCACGCGCATAGATGGAGATGGATGGCATCCCCATTCCAGTTCCCATGACAGATACACGGTGACCTTTATAAGTTCCTGTGTAACCAAACATGTTACGAACTTCGTTGAAGCAAACAGCGTCTTCAAGGAAGTTCTCAGCGATAAATTTCGCACGAAGAGGATCCCCAGGAAGAAGAATTTTATCAGCAATTTCACCCTGCTTAGCAGCAATATGGATAGACATAGTTTATGATACAAAGAGCGACCAGAAAGCGACTGAAAATTAGGAATCTGACGAGAAATCCTGATTTCTCAGTCAGATTATCTATTTTCCGAGCTTTCCGCTCGTGTTCAAATCAGAACACATGCTCTACCTTTCTTTTTTATTTTTTAGAATAGGCGTTAAAGAGGCAAAGTAAAAATAGGAAACTGACGACGCATCGCAGATGCTAGACAGTTTATCTTTTTTACACAGTTCTCCGCCCGTATTCAGTTCAGCGAATACGGTAAACCCATCCTTTCTTTTTTTATTGAGTAATTAGGAGAGCTTTCCGCTCGTGTTCAAATCAGAACACATGCTCTACCTTTCTTTTTAATTTATTTTGTTAATGAATCCAAAAATGCGTAGAGTTTGGCATTCATTTCTCGATAATCGTAAGCACGAATGGCTTCAGGTTTTTGAACAAAGGTCAATTTTTGACTTTGTTCTTCCAAAACATCTTCACCGTCAGCAGCAATCAAGAGATCGACTGCTTCTGGATCAAATTCCAAGTGGGCTTGGAAGGCATAGTGTTTCGGACTGAAGCGAATCATCTGACGTGGACACCCTTGACTGGTCGCAAGAACAACAGCATCTTCTGTCAATCCGGGCATATCACCATGCCAGTGACCAGTTTCAAACGTTTCTCCAAACTCACCGACATGTGGATCTGTGAGTCCTTCAGGCGTCAAGGTCACAGGATAAACCCCAATCTCGCGCTCAGGGCTGTGTTCATACTCTGCGCCATAAGCAACAGACAAGAGCTGGGCACCAAGACAGACCCCAACAATATAACGATCAGCCTTGATGGCTTTTTGAATCAACTCGATCTCTGCCTGAGGATCGTAGTATGGAAAAGCTTCTCGATCTTCATCTGGCGATTGAGGTCCTCCCATGACGATCAAAAAGTCAATCTCATCAACTGTCTCGGGTAGGGCTTCATTCTCATAGACTTTAGTCGTGGTCACTTGATGGCCACGCTCCTGCGCCCATTTTAGATAAGCGCCCGGCACTTCAAAGGTTTCATGCAGTACAAAATGTACCTTCATCGTTTCTTCTCCCATCTCTTTCGAATCACATAAGACAGACCAGCCGCAAGTAAAAGCGGGATTGTCAAACTCCAAGTTTGGCCCGTAAATCCAAGGCTCAGGGCAATGGCTGTCAGAGGAGCTTCTAGGGTCGTCCCTAAAAAGACGGTCGCTCCAAGTAACATCCCTAGAGCAGGATCCAGATGAATCCCAAGGACTGTCAAAAGTAAGGTCACTAGGTAGCCAGATCCAATCCCTAAGGCAAATGATGGTGTCAAGGTCCCTCCATAGGCACCATTGCGCAAGAGGAGATAAACCAGAAGCCCCTTCACTGCAAGAGTCAGTGGAAGATAAGGAATCGACTGGCTAGACAAGAGGGCTTGCGCTAGTACCTGGCCATTTCCCATAAAGATAGGGAAAAAGGCTACTAGGCTCCCCAGCACTAGAAAGGCTAGAGGAAGAGCCCAAAGAATCGTCCTATCCTTCCGCCGTTTGTGACTAGCCCGCTTGGCGAGGAAAGCAAAGGCCAGAGCCAAGGGAGTGACCAAGAAAGCAATCACAATAGCCTGTAAGAAGCTGCTAGACGACCATGAGACTGCGGACATGTGATAAACAGCCTCCTGACCAACGATGGACTGAGCGACCCAGGTGGCCAGATAAGTACTGGTCAAAACCAGTAGAAAATTCTGCCAACTGTAGGCGAGTCCTAAGGTCTCAAAGACGAACAAGCTACTGGCAAAGGGGACCTGATAGACCGCAGCTAAACCAGCTCCAGCACCACAGGCAATCAAGACTTTTCGCTCTTTGAGAGCTAGTGAGAATCCCTTCGCCAAGCGACCAGCTAGAAGAGCCCCGACCTCACGTGGGGCTCCTTCTTTTCCGACCGATGCGCCTGCTCCAACAATTGCCACCTGCATCCCTGCATGAAGGAGGTGGGCTAAGGGCGCTGGTTCCCTGTCTCCAGCTAAGTCAATTTGCTGACGAATAGACAGGATCTTATAACGCCTTTGCAGGACATACCAGAAGCCAGTTGCCAAGCACCCAGTCACACATAAGACCAAAAATCTACGGAGACCTCCAGCTTCTTGAAATTGCTGGAGCAAATCCGAACTAGCTTGGCCAAAAGCCAGCTCTTGCACCCCTTCTAGTAGATAATGACAGGCAATTCCGATCAGGCCCGTCCCAATCCCTAATGATAAGGTGGCTAGAAGCAACCTCAGTCCGTAGGGCAGACTTTGGAGTCGTACTTTCATTGGATTAGAGTTCAGCAAGAATCGCTTTCAGCAATCCTTTGAAGTCGCCTTTGACGCGCTCTGTCACTTCCACTACTTCTTCGTGGTTGAGCTCTTCTTGGAAACCAGCCGCAAAGTTGGTAATACATGAAATACCAAGAACCTTCAAGCCAGAATGCGCTGCAACAATGACTTCAGGAACGGTTGACATTCCGACAGCATCTGCTCCAAGTGTCTTATACGCACGGATTTCAGCTGGAGTTTCATAGGTAGGACCTGTCACACCGATATAAACCCCATCATCCAACTTGATACCCAATTTGTCAGCCACTTTATGAGCAGTCTCACGGTATTCAGGTGTGTAAGCTTTCGACATATCAGGGAAACGTGGACCAAAGTCATCCAAGTTTTCACCGATCAATGGGTTTTGACCAGTCATGTTGATGTGGTCTGTGATAGCCATCAAAGTACCAGGACCAAAGCCGATACCACCAGCAGCATTTGTAACAAGAACCCCTTCACAGCCCAAAACTTTCATGACACGAACTGGGAAAGTCACAACTTCCAATGGGTTTCCTTCGTAGAAGTGGAAACGTCCTTGAAGGGCCAAAACCTTGCGTCCAGCAAGATCACCGTAGACCAATTTACCAGCATGGCCGACAACTGTTGAACGACCCCAGTTTGGAATTTCAGAGTAGTCTACCACGACTGGATTTTCGATTTCTTCAGCCAGTTCTCCAAGACCTGATCCAAGGATCAAACCAAACTCAGGTGCTTCCATTCCTTTGCCCTTCAAAAAAGCAGCTGTTTCATTGATTTTTTCTAATAATGTCATTGCATATCTCCTTTATGATTTCCTTAAAAATTGGCCAATTTTGTCAAATGTATTGGCATTGCGAATGGTCAAAAGACGGTAATCCGGCATCTTGAGGACTTGTCTGTGGTAAGCGGTCTTTGTATAGGTCTCTTCTGAGTATTTGCCCCAGTAGATCCCTAGATTCCCACGATGGATGATTTCATCACCGAGCGAAAAAGAAGAGACCAGCTCCCAGACAGCATCCTGATCGAGGCCTTCTGTGTAAAAGAGAACATCCTTGCGGGCCAGATCCTCCTGCCACCAGGCTGGTAGAGCAGCGAGTTCTTGCGCATAGTCCTCAGCTGAAAAGAGAGAAAAAGACTGGATAAAGGGGTAGTGATCACAAAAGAAATGTCCCAGCAAATCCACCAATTCTGCTTTAGAACCAGCAGATTCAAAGAAGATATTGCCACTATTGATGTAGGTCTCTACCCCATCCAGCCCGATCGTTTGAAGCTCTTCTCGAAGTTCTGCCATCACGACCTTGTTTTTCCCGCCAACATTGATCCCTCTTACGAGGAGAGCGAAGCGTGTCATCTTAGTTCAATTTGTCTAAGAAGCTTTCACCGATCATGGCTTTTTCAACACCAAAGTTCTCTGCAATTGTCGCAGAGATATCAGAGAAATGTCCGACTGGAATCACACCATTACCCTTGAAGGATGGGCTATAAGCCAAGAATGGGATGTATTCACGCGTATGGTCTGTACCAGCGTAGGTTGGGTCATTCCCGTGGTCTGCCGTGATCATCAAGAGGTCATCTTCACGCATAGCTGCAATGATTTCTGGCAAGCGTTCGTCAAACTCATGCAAGCAATCGCGATAACCATGAGCATTGCGACGGTGACCGTAAAGAGCATCAAAGTCTACCAAATTGGTAAATGAGAACCCTTCTTGGAACTCAGGAAGTCCCATGGTCTTAATCAAGGTATCCATACCGTGGCTATTTGATTTGTTGTGGCCCATATCGTGGTTGATACCAGCTCCGTTGAAGATATCGTTGATCTTACCAACTGCATAGGTATCGATACCCGCTTCGTTCAACTTGTCCAAAACAGTTGGCGCAAATGGTGAAACAGCCAAGTCACGACGGTTAGCCGTACGTGTGAAGTTGCCTGGTTCCCCAACATAAGGACGCGCAATGATCCGACCAAGAAGAGCTGGACGTTCCAAAGTGATGGAACGAGCGTATTCACAGATGCGGTAGAGTTCATCCAAAGGAATGATGTCTTCGTGAGCTGCGATTTGAAGGACAGGGTCTGCTGATGTATAAATAATCAACTCACCAGTTTCCATTTGGCGTGGTCCAAAGTCATCGATGACCGCTGTACCAGAATAAGGTTTGTTGGCTTCACGGATGACCTTACGTCCTGAGAATTCTTCAATTTTAGTCAAAATTTCTTCAGGGAAACCATTCCAGAAGGTATCAAAAGGTTCTGTAATGTTGAGCCCCATGATTTCCCAGTGACCAGTCATGGTGTCTTTCCCAAGAGAAACTTCTTGCAATTTTGTCGCATAACCAGTTGGGTTGCTTTCAGCTGGCACAGTCTTCAATGGTACTTCACGAGGAATATTTCCAAGACCGATTTTGGCCATGTTTGGTACATTCAAACCGACGGTTTTAGAGATGTGGCCCAATGTATCAGATGCTCCATCTGGAACACCTGCATTGACAAAGTTATTGGCATCTGGTGCAGCACCGATCCCAACTGAATCAAGCACAACTAAGTGCATGCGTTTAAATTTTGACATATACTGCCTCTTTCCTTTATTAAACTAGCTATATTATACCATATCCCTATAAGAAGAGAGCCGTTGTTTGATCCGAGGCTGGGACAAAAGTCCTAGCCTCTCAATTGTTTTTGGATTGTCGAGCAAGACGCAGTGGT
>NZ_JUPI01000147.1 GCF_001074805.1 Streptococcus parasanguinis
TGTTACATTCGCTTTCATTGTGTCGTATGTAACGGTTGCGTCTGAGCCTTTAACTTCTTCTACAGTGTAGTTGTGAACACCTTCGTCACCCTTCTTGAATTCAAGAGCTTTGAACTTAACGTTACCAGATGCATCGTTGCTTACAGTTTCAAGAGTCTTACCTTCTGAATCTTTAAGCACGAAGCTGAATTCGTTGGCTTTAAGCTCACGGCCTTCCAAACGTTTAGTGAAGTTGAATTCT
>NZ_JUPI01000148.1 GCF_001074805.1 Streptococcus parasanguinis
TGTAAAAGCTGATGAAATCAGCGTAGTAGAGCCCACTCAACCACTGCGTCTTGCTTGACAATCTAAAAACAATTAAGAGGTTAGGACTTTTGTCCCACCCTCTTTTTGCTATAATAGAGAGTAACGAAAATTTAAAATGGAGCAATGTCTACTGATGAAAAATACATCTAAAAAATGGAAATGGTTTCTATTGATAATCCCTGCACTTATGATTATAGGGATTATCAGGATTAACCTTGATGAGATGAAATTAAAAGATGGAATATACTATCTGACAGTAAAAAATGAATCTACTAAAACAGCCTCACTAGATAAAACTTCATGGATAAAAATAGAAGGAGAGCAGATCACAGTGAAGGAAGGGAGTTCAGAACGTACTTACTCATATGATCCTGAAAATGATGAATTTGTTAGAGACTCAGAGAAGTACACTTGTTTGATACATGATGGGCTTCTAACCCTTTCAGGAGAACAGTCACAAAAGGAATTACCTGAGTATGTCAGTCCAGATAGCAGTTGGTATTCAGCATATGAGAAAGGCCAAGTGAAGATAAAGGATTGAGATTGGATGTCTGATATACCATTTAATAATTATTTTTGACTTGGTGAAGGCGGATATAGAAAATACAGATAAAATACAGAGAGGCCAAGACCTCTCTTTTTTGCTATAATAGAGAGTATGAACAACTTGATTAAATCCAAGCTCGAGCTCTTGCCGACGAGTCCGGGCTGTTACATTCACAAAGATAAGAACGGTACCATCATCTATGTGGGGAAGGCCAAGAATCTTCGCAATCGGGTGCGGTCCTATTTCAGAGGGAGCCACGATACCAAGACGGAAGCGCTGGTATCTGAGATTGTGGATTTTGAGTTTATCGTTACCGAGTCCAATATTGAGGCCTTGCTTCTTGAGATTAACCTCATCAAGGAGAACAAGCCCAAGTACAATATCATGCTCAAGGATGATAAGTCTTATCCCTTCATCAAGATTACCAATGAGCGCTATCCGCGTCTGATCATCACGCGCCAGGTCAAAAAGGATGGTGGCCTCTATTTTGGTCCCTATCCGGATGTAGGGGCGGCCAATGAGATCAAGCGACTTTTAGACCGGATTTTTCCTTTCCGCAAGTGTACCAATCCGCCTTCCAAGGTCTGCTTTTACTATCATCTAGGGCAGTGTATGGCCCACACGGTCTGCCACAAGGACGAGGCCTATTTCAAGGGCATGGCCCAGGAGGTTTCTGATTTCCTCAAGGGGCAGGATGACAAGATTATCGATGAGCTCAAGCTCAAGATGACTACGGCTGCGCAAAACATGGAATTTGAGCGTGCGGCCGAGTATCGGGATCTGATCCAGGCTATTGGGACCTTGCGGACCAAACAGCGGGTCATGGCCAAGGATTTGCAGAACCGGGATGTCTTTGGCTACTACGTGGACAAGGGCTGGATGTGTGTGCAGGTTTTCTTTGTCCGTCAGGGCAAGCTGATCGAGCGGGATGTCAATCTCTTCCCTTACTACAATGATCCGGACGAGGATTTCTTGACCTATGTGGGTCAATTTTACCAGGAGAAATCTCACCTGATCCCCAATGAACTCCTGATCCCTCATGATATTGATGAGGAAGCGGTCAAGGCCCTTGTGGATACCAAGGTCCTCAAGCCCCAGCGTGGGGAGAAGAAGCAGTTGGTCAATCTAGCCATCAAGAATGCGCGTGTCAGTCTGGAGCAGAAGTTCAATCTCCTTGAAAAATCCATGGAAAAGACCCAAGGTGCCATTGAAAATCTTGGAAAACTTCTGCAAATCCCAATCCCTGTGCGCATTGAATCTTTTGACAACTCCAACATCATGGGGACCAGTCCGGTTTCTGCCATGGTCGTCTTTGTCAATGGAAAGCCAAGCAAAAAAGACTATCGCAAGTACAAGATCAAGACTGTCGTCGGGCCAGATGACTATGCCAGCATGCGGGAGGTCATTCGCAGACGCTACAGCCGGGTTATGCGGGATGGCCTGACGCCACCTGATCTGATCGTTATCGATGGGGGGCAGGGCCAGGTCAATATCGCTAAGCAAGTCATCCAAGAAGAGTTGGGGCTGGATATTCCCATTGCAGGTCTGCAAAAGAATGACAAGCACCAAACGCATGAATTACTCTTCGGCGATCCTCTCCAAGTCATCGAACTTTCGCGCACCTCGCAGGAATTTTTCCTCCTCCAGCGAATCCAGGATGAAGTTCACCGTTTTGCCATCACCTTCCACCGCCAGCTACGGTCCAAGAATTCCTTCTCCTCTCAGCTGGACGGTATCGAAGGCTTGGGACCAAAACGCAAGCAGTTACTGATGAAGCACTTCAAGTCACTGACCAAGATCAAAGAAGCCACTGTTGATGAGATCGTCACAGTTGGCATCCCACGAGCAGTCGCGGAGGCAGTGCAAGCCAAGCTCCATCAAGGACAGCAAGCAGAAGCAAGTCCCTTGATGGAAGTGGCGGAAGATTCTGAACCATACCAATCATAAGGAGTTTAAAATGAACCATCGAATTGCTATTTTATCTGATATTCACGGAGATACAAGAGCCCTGGAGGCAGTGATTGCGGATGCGCGTGCTCTAGGCGCGACGGAATACTGGCTTTTAGGGGACATTTTGCTACCGGGACCTGGACGAGAGGACCTTTCTGACTTGCTGGATGCGATTCCTATTACGGCAGCTGTTCGTGGAAATTGGGACGATTGTGTCCTTGAGGCTTTGGATGGCGAGTACGGGCTGGAGGATCCGCAGGAGATCCAGCTTCTTCGTCTCACTCAGTACCTCATGGAAGGACTAGATCCTAAGCGGATCGATTGGCTTCGCTCCCTTCCATTGGTGGAGAAGAAGGAGGTCAATGGTATTCGCTTTTCACTAAGCCACAACTTGCCAGAAAAGAATTATGGTGGGGACTTGCGTCCAGCAAATGCAACGGAGAACTTTGATCAATTGCTCGATGACCAGACAGATATGGCCATCTACGGTCATGTCCATAAACAGTTACTTCGCTATGGCAGTCAGGGCCAGCAGATTCTTAATCCAGGAACCATTGGTATGCCCTATTTTGACTGGATGCCCCTACAAAACCATAGGGCCCAGTATGCGCTGATCGATGTTGAAGAAGATGGGGTGACCAACCTTCAATTTCGGAAGGTAGCCTATGACTATGAAGCAGAGCTCCAAGATGGCAAGGACAAGGAACTTCCTTTTATTGAAATGTACGAAGAATTGAGACGAGAGGATAACTATCGGGGCCATAATAGTGAGTTGCTAGCTAGCTTAAATGAGAAATACAACTATGCCAAGGAAGTAGCTGCCTATTTTGACCTTTCCAATGAATCCTAGGTGGATCTCTTATGTATTTAACCTTTCCAAAAAGAGGCGGATCTTCAAAATGTCCGCTTCTTTTTTCACAATCTTGGGCTGTAAAACCCTGCAAGCTCTTTCATTTTGTGTTAAAATAGAGGTAATAGAATTAGAAAAGGAAGTTGACTATGAAATTCCTAGAACTCAACAAAAAACGTCATGCGATCAAGCATTTTACTGACCAGCCGGTCGATCCAAAGGATGTACGGACAGCTATCGAAATTGCGACCTTAGCTCCAAGTGCTCACAATAGCCAACCTTGGAAATTTGTGGTCGTTCGTCAAAAAAATGCAGAATTGGCAAAATTAGCCTATGGTGCAAACTACGATCAAGTCATGGAAGCCCCTGTGACCATCGCCCTCTTTACAGATACCGATTTGCAAAAACGAGCTCGCAAGATTGCGCGTGTCGGTGGGGTGAAAAACTTCACAGACGAGCAGTTGCAATACTTTATGCAAAACCTTCCTGCTGAATTTGCACGCTATGATGCCCAACAGACAAGCGATTACTTGGCTTTGAATGCCGGTCTTGTGGCTATGAACTTGGTATTGGCTTTGACGGACCAAGGCATTGGAACCAATATTATTTTGGGATTTGATAAATCAAAAATCAATGAAGTATTGGACATCGAAGAGCGTTTCCGTCCAGAAGTTTTGATTACGGTTGGCTATGCGGCTGAAAAAGTAGAGCCGAGCTATCGCTTACCAGTGGACGAAATCATTGACAAACGCTAAGCCAATTAGCAAATAGAAGATCGAGGAGGAATTCATGACAACAGTTGACTTTAAAGCAGAAGTAGAAAAACGTCGCGATGAGATGATGGCTGACTTATACAGCCTCTTGGAAATCAATTCTGAACGCGATGACAGCAAGGCAGATGCAGAGCATCCTTTTGGACCTGGTCCTGTAAAAGCTCTTGAAAAATTCTTGGAAATTGCCAAACGTGATGGCTATGAGACCAAGAATGTTGACAATTATGCCGGTCACTTTACCTTTGGTGAAGGAGAAGAAGAGCTTGGGATCTTTGCCCATATGGACGTCGTGCCTGCAGGTAGTGGTTGGAAGACAGACCCTTACAAACCTGAAATTATCGATGGCAAGCTCTATGCGCGTGGCTCATCTGATGATAAAGGGCCTACAATGGCTTGCTACTATGGTTTGAAGATCATTAAAGACTTAGGACTTCCAGTTTCTAAGCGCGTGCGTTTTGTAGTCGGAACGGATGAAGAATCAGGATGGGGGGACATGGACTACTATTTCAAACATGTCGGTCTTCCAGAGCCAGATTTTGGCTTCTCTCCAGATGCGGAATTCCCAATCATCAATGGGGAAAAAGGAAACATTACGGAGTACCTTCATTTTGGAAATGACAATACTGGGAAGGCTAAACTTCATAGCTTTACAGGTGGCCTTCGTGAAAATATGGTGCCAGAGTCAGCGACGGCAGTCGTTTCTGGACAACTTCCAGATCTTGCTGGCCTCTTAGATGCCTTGGCCAAGGAACACCAGCTTCAGTATGAAATCTCAACTGTGGATGAAGAAACCTATACCGTTACGATTATTGGGAAATCGGCTCACGGATCAACTCCTGAAGATGGGATCAATGGTGCAACCTACTTAGCGCTCTTGTTGAACCAATTTGATTTTAGTGGCGCTGCTAAGGCTTACCTTCATGTGACAGCTTCGCTTCTTCACGAAGATTTTGCTGGTGAAAAATTAGGTATTGCTCATACAGATGCCAAAATGGGACCATTGAGCATGAATGCAGGGGTCTTCCATTTTGATGAAAGCCAAGCAGACAATACCATTGCCCTCAATATCCGTTACCCTCAAGGAACAGATCCTGAAACCATCAAAGCCATCCTTGAAAAGATCGAAGGAGTGGCTACAGTGAGCTTGTCAGCCCATGGTCACACACCTCACTATGTTCCGATGGATGATGAATTGGTATCCACTCTCTTGCGTGTTTATGAAAAACAAACTGGTCTCAAAGGACACGAACAAGTGATTGGTGGTGGTACCTTTGGTCGCCTCTTGAAACGTGGTGTTGCCTTTGGTGCTATGTTCCCAGATTATGTCAATACCATGCACCAAGCTAATGAATTCGCAGATGTTGAAGATCTCTATCGTGCAGCAGCTATTTACGCGGAAGCCATCTACGAATTAATCAAATAATCCACTACTCGGCCAGTTTTTCTGGCTGAGTTTTTCCATAGAAGGAGTACTTATGTCAAGGATTGAAACTATTAAACAAGCCATTATGGCAGACCCTCAAAATAAAGCTTATACGGATAGAGGGATTGAGCCACTCTTTGCAACTCCAAAAACTGCTCGTATCAATATTGTCGGGCAAGCTCCTGGTCTTAAGACTCAGGAAGCGGGACTCTATTGGAAGGATAAGAGTGGTGACCGCCTGCGCGAATGGTTAGGAGTTGACGAAGACACCTTTTACAATTCTGGTTTGTTTGCAGTCATTCCCATGGACTTTTATTTCCCAGGGCATGGAAAATCTGGTGACCTTCCCCCTCGCAAAGGTTTTGCGGAAAAGTGGCATCCTCAACTTCTCAAGGAGTGTCCGGATATTGAGTTGACCCTTCTGATTGGCCAATATGCGCAAGCTTACTACCTTCATGAAAAGGTTAGTGGCAAGGTAACCGAACGGGTTCAGCATTTTAAGAACTATTTGCCAACCTATTTTCCACTAGTTCATCCTTCCCCTCGCAATCAAATCTGGATGGCTAAGAATCCTTGGTTTGAGGCAGAGGTAGTGCCAGAATTGCAATCATTAGTACAAGAGATCATTCAAAAATAAAGGAGATCGAAGATGGAGGCATACCAACAAGTTAAAGACAAATTAGAAGAACTTGGGATCGAATTTGATGTAGTGGAACACCCACCTGCATTCACGACTGAGCAGGCCGATTCTTACATTGAAGGCTTAGAAGGTGTGCGGACCAAGTCCATGTTTTTGACCAACAAGAAGAAAACCCAATTCTATCTTCTCATCATGGACGACAAGAAACCATTGGATATGGATGATTTCAAAGAGCAAGTGGAAGCCAACCGGATCCGCATGGCTTCAGCAGATTCTTTAGCTGAAAAAATGCAATTACCTCCAGGAACGGTTTCTCCATTTGGTTTATTAAACAATGAAGAAAAAGATATTCGAGTCTATTTCGATAAAGACATTGTGTCAGAGGAGATCATGACTTTCCATCCCAATACCAATGAAAAAACCATCTTTATTAAAACCCAAGACTTGTTCCGATTTTTAGATTCAATTAGCTTTAACTATGAAATTCTGACCCTTCCATAACATACTATATAGGAGAAATCATGAAAGAAATTCTATTTTCAAGCTTTTACCAAGCTTATCAAAAAGGAGACTTACACGTTCTTGATGTACGCGAGCAGGAGGAGTTTGATGTGCTTCATTTAGATGGAGTTCGTCTTCTTCCCCTATCTGAGTTAGCAGATCGCTACCAGGAATTAGAGAAGGATCAGTCCTATTATGTCATCTGCAAGTCTGGTCGACGCTCAGCACGTGCTTGCCAATTTTTGGAAGAGCAAGGCTATGATGTGACCAACGTCCAAGGTGGCATGGATGCATTTGAATCCTAAAAAAAGACCTCTGAAAAGAGATCTCAGATTAAAGATAAAATCAAATTAAAAACTTTCCTTAGGTGAGTACGGACGTCAGCGAACTTCTTCGAAGTTCCAAGACTAATTATTAAGCCTAAGGTCTCAATAATTCCTAGTGCCTGAAACGTTATTGTTTCAGGCACTTTACTCACAGCGGAAAGTTTTGGTATTTTTTTGAATCGATTTTAAAATTGGAACTCATTTTTATTTCTTTGTAGAATAGCTTAACTTATTTTACTTTAAAATAGTTTGTCTACATTCTACGACCTCTGAAAAGAGGTCTTTTTCTTTACTAATTTCTAAAAATGTATAGGATTTGTATGTTTTTCAAAAGATATCATAGGGATTTTCCAGTCTTTCATTGAAAATGGTTCAGAAATTTTGTATAATACCCTAGTATGAACAATAGTTAAGGAGATTAAATATGTCAAAACAAGATTGGCTGGATTATTTTGAAGCCGTAAATGGTCGTTCTGCTAGTGCAGAAGAAATTGCTCAAGCACTTGCTGCTGGAGAGTTTCAAGAAGAAGTAGTGGTTCCAGAAGCATCACAAGCCCCAGAGTTTGTCGCAGCACCAACTGCACCTGTGGAAGAACCAGTTGCAGCGCCAC
>NZ_JUPI01000149.1 GCF_001074805.1 Streptococcus parasanguinis
CTGTGCGGAGGTGGGACGACGAAATCGAATTCTAACGAATTACCAATTTCTGTCCCACTCTCTCTTTCATTGATTACAAGGCTGTGATAGCTGTGATCAAACCAAAGATGATCCCTGGTGCATTGGCTGCAGCAAGTGGAATATCGCGTTCTTTTTTGAAGAGTCCGTAGTAAACCCAAAGGCTACAGTTGATGGCTGCGACAAGGGGTTGAACAAAGTTCCCTTTGTGACCTGCGAGGTTATCCATGATTTGTGGGAAGTAAGACACATACATCATAACAGACATAAAGGTCGCAACCCAACCAAGAATTTTCATTTGTTTTTCATTCATTTTGAAACTACCATTTCCTTTTCTTTTTTTAAAGTATGCACTATTCTACCTTTTGTCCTTTACAAATTCAAGTCTTTTTTTCAAATGTTACCGAACTGTAAAGTGTCACAATCTTGTGATTTTGCAGGAAGATGGATTTCTTTTCGAGAGAGTCTTCTCTCTAGTTGCCATTTTTTGACACATTGTCTAATTTTGTGCGAATGTAATCATTTTCATTTTGCGTAGCATGCAAATTAATTGCATTTTCTTCCTACTTATGCTATTTTGATACACAGAGGTAAAATTTTATGAATAAACAAAAAATCAACCAAATCGTTGGCTCGATCGGTGCCTTTATTGGGATTATCGTTTTCATTGCCTACATCCCACAAATTATTGCTAATTTACAGGGAAATAAGGCCCAACCTTTCCAACCCTTGTCAGCTGCTATTTCTTGCTTGATCTGGGTCATTTATGGTTGGACAAAGGAACCTAAAAAAGACTGGATTTTGATCATTCCGAATTCGGCAGGTGTCATCCTAGGGGGATTGACTTTCCTTACATCACTTTAATAGAAAGTGAACAAAGACTGAACTCTACGGGTTCAGTCTTTTTTGTGTATCCCTTTGAAAAACAAAAACAATCGCAGTCGGTTTTCGTACAAAAAAGCCCGCTATGAGCAAGCTAAAAAAATTGACAATTCTTTTCTTTGAATAACCTATGCTGGATTATTGTGCAAAAATATCCAAATAATATCTGATTATTATTAGAGTATATTGAAACTTTCCGCTGTGAGAAAAGTGCCTGAAATAATTATGTTTCAGGCACTCGGAATTATTGAGACCTTAGGCTCAATAATTAGTCATGGAACTTCTTCGAAGTTCGCTGA
>NZ_JUPI01000150.1 GCF_001074805.1 Streptococcus parasanguinis
GGCTGGGACAAAAGTCCTAGCCTCTCAATTATTTTTGGATTGTCGAGCAAGACGCAGTGGTTGTGTGGGCTCTACTACGCTGATTCCATCAGCTTTTACAGCCCTACTCAACTGTGCGGAGGTGGGACGACGAAATCAAATTCTAACGAATTACCGATTTCTGTCCCACTCTCTTTTGAATAAGTTGCTTGAAGAATGATCCATCAAATTGTCCAAATTCCCAAGGTTCTTTTTAGAAAAGAGAAAAGCTCCTCTCGAAGGAAACATAAGTGTTTGACAGAAAGATGAAATCTTGGTAGAATAAGAAGGTCGAATAGACAACTAACTCTTTCTTGGTAGCAGGATATGCCAAACCTGCCACTCGGATAGAGCATAAAGAAAAGGAGCTTATCATGGCAATCTCAAAAGAGAAAAAAAATGAAATCATTGCACAATACGCACGTCACGAAGGTGACACTGGTTCAGTAGAAGTACAAGTTGCTGTCCTTACTTGGGAAATCAACCACTTGAACGAACACATCAAACAACACAAAAAAGACCACGCTACTTACCGTGGTTTGATGAAGAAAATCGGTCGCCGTCGTAACTTGTTGGCTTACCTTCGTACAAACGACGTTAACCGTTACCGTGAGTTGATCAACTCTCTTGGACTTCGTCGTTAATCATGATGCTAAGGGCGCCAAAAATCCGTATGAAAATAGGGAAACGACACAGTGTTCGATGAACACAAGGAGTTTCATCTTTTTCACTAGGATTTTAGCCCGAGCTCAAAACAGCTCTCTGAATTCAGGGAGCTGTTCTTTTTTGCCAAGTGCTTAGGCCGTGTTCAATTGAGCATATCTTGAAATAAAGCTACTCTAGTTGAGTAGCTTTTTTGTTTTTTGTCACCTTGCCTCGATATACTCGAGTATAATCTTCGGCTACGGTTCCTAGCATCGTAAGGTAAAATAGACCAGAACTATCTCCCTTCGGGGAGATTTTTTGTTTTCAGAAGAAATCCGGTACAATCTTCGGTTCGTCGCCTTGTCTAGAAACGTTTTATCTAGCAAGAATGGAGCTCTCTGGATTCAGAGGGCTTTTTTCTTGTCTTTTCCTTATCGAACGAGATTCATCATTCTGAGGAAGTCGTTTTATTTGACAGATGTAATGTCTAGAGTTACAATTGATGCATCATAAGAAATAGAGGTTATCGATATGATTGAAATTACATATCTAGACAGTGCAAAACAAGAAAGAGTCATGCATTTTGATTCCTACGAAGAGTTTGAACGCTCCCAACAAGCTTGCTTGATTGGGGTAGCAGATTTTTATCCTGTTGTGAAACTGACCTATAATGGGCATGAGTTGGATTACCAAGGGACTTACGGGGATGTTTTCTTCTATTTGATGAAGCAAGATTTGACGCAGTACCAAAACTAAAGGAGAAAGAAAATGGCAAAAGCAATTACAGACGCAACATTTGAAGCAGAAACAAAAGAAGGTTTGGTCTTGGTAGACTTTTGGGCAACCTGGTGTGGTCCATGTCGCATGCAAGCTCCTATTTTAGAAAAATTATCGGAAGAACTTTCGGAAGATGAGTTAAAAATCCTAAAAATGGATGTGGATGAAAATCCAGAAACAGCGCGTGCTTTCGGCATTATGTCCATTCCAACCTTGCTCTTTAAAAAAGATGGGCAGGTTGTTAAACAAGTAGCAGGAGTGCATACCGCAGCACAAATTAAGGCCATTGTGGCAGAGTTAAGTTAGTAAAAAAGAGTAAGATGGGAACGAATCGTTCTATCTTACTCTTTTTGTATTGACCTTTTAAAATTGGCTTATTGAGTCAAGAGATCCATAATCTCTTCGATACTTGATTTGCTACCTTTTTTTAGATAGTTTTCTTTACTACCTTTTTTAAAAGTTGACAAATTTGGTACCGTCTTGACATTCATATCATGTGCAAAAGCTGTGATGTTTTTTCGCTCCTTTGAGTCGTTATCCAGGTAATAAACGGTCTGATTCGTTTTTTGAATAGCAACTGCTAATTTAGGAGCGAATTTTTGACAGTATGGACAGGATTCGCGACCGATATAGAGAATGAAATCTTCTTTATTGTTGATTTTCTCTTGTACTTCAGATAGCGGAATCTTTTTGACGTAAGTCATTGCTTCCTTGTAAGAATCTGGAGTAATAATTTCTCTCTTTTTGAAATTCAAGTATAAAATAGCAAGCAGAGATGTTGTGCAAATGGACAAAATGAGAATCGTTAATTTCTTATTCACAAGCAACACCGTCACCATCTCTATCTAAACGAGGGCTATAACCAGCTTGTCCTCTGTATAGCGGTGCAGCACCTGCAGCGCGTGCTTCACTACAATTTCGATAGCCCCCTTGTTGAGGTTGTGTGACAAATGCTTGTTGTTGCTGCGTTTGTTGGGCAGCCGCGGCTTGTCTTGCCTGCTCAGCAGCTGCGGCTTGTCGAGCTCGTTCAGCTTCAGCAGCTTGTTGTTCCCTGACAGTAATGGCATTTTGTACTAATCCAACACGATGAGTTAAGCGATCTTTTGTTCCTTGATCAGCTACATTTGCGATGGCAGCTTGGGCTGGGGCGATATTTTCTGTTACTTGATTGTTTTCTAAGGCTTGTACGGCAGCTTCAGCTTGAGCAGCAAGTTGTTTTGCTTCAGCCTCTTTCTTTTCACGCTCTTCTTTTTCTTTTCGTTCCTGTTCTTCTTTCGCCTTTTTCTCGCGCTCTTCTTTTTCTTTTCGTTCTTGCTCCTCCTTTGCTTTTTTCTCTTTTTCTGCTTTCTCCTGTTCGTCGCGTTCTTTTTTTGCTTTTTCTTCTTTTTGAACGAAACCTACCTGTTTTTCAGTTTCTTTTTGAGAAGCTTCATTTTGATTTGAGCAAGCTCCAAATAATAACGCAATTAAGATTGTTAAAATCAACCGTTTTTTCATAATGTTACTCCCTTCGGATATTTATCCAAGAATAATCATACCATAATATAAAAGCGCTTTCAATCACTAACTGGTAATATTTAAATAAAAAATCAGACTTAGAATAAACTAAGTCTGAAAACTGTACTTATTCTCCCAATTCGGCACTGTAAGCAATGATTTGATCGACAGTGTCTGAAAGGAATTGGATGGTATCGCGGAGTGGTTTGTCAGTCGAGATATCTGCTCCGATAATCATAGCTGACTCAAGTGGGGTCTTGCTGCCACCTGATTTAAGGAGGTCTAGCCAATCTTTAGCTCCGTTTTCGGAGTTTTTCAAATGCAAGTATCCCGCTGTTGAGATAACCAAGCCAGCTGAGTAGGTATAGCTGTAAAGCCCCATGTAGTAGTGGCTTTGGCGCATCCAGGTCAAGGCTGCATCGTCATCGATTTCAACGGCATCTCCCCAGAACTCTGTCAAGACTTCCTTCATGATGCTATTGAGTTTGCTAGCGCCGAAGGTGCCACCTTCTTCGATCAAGGTGTAGACCTTGCGTTGGAAGGCTGCTTCTAGCAAGTGGGTGATGAAGTTGTGGAAGTAGGTATCTGTCAAGCGGTGAGCTAGGGCAAAGCGTTTTTGACGAGGATCGTCAAACTGGTGTTCCAAGTAGTCGCTGAGGAGGAGCTCGTTAAAGGTAGAAGGAGCTTCCACATAGTAGGTCGACATGTGGGCGTTGAAGTAGCTTTGGTTGTTGTCTGAGAAGATGAATTGACCAGAGTGTCCAATCTCATGGATCAGGGTATAAACATCGCTCATCCGTCCTGTCCAACTCATGAGGACATAAGGATGGACGCGGTAAGGGTCAGCTGCATACCCACCGGAATCCTTACCTTCATTGGCCGCAAAGTCGACCCAGCGTTCGGTTTGGTAGCGAGCAATTTCGCGAGAATATTCTTCGCCAAGAGGTGCCACCGATTTCATGACCAAGTCATAAGCGTCATCAATAGTAACATCTGGGTTGAGCGCACTGTCCAAATCCAACTTCCAATCAGCGAAAGTCATTTTTTCAAGGCCGTTGACCTTGGCTACGTGTTTGAGGAATTTTTGAGCAACCGGTGCGAAGTCCTTCATGATCAGGTCAATCTGACGATCAAACATAGAACGATCCACTTCCTGCTCAGCCAAGAGATAGTCAAAGACAGAATCGTAGCCCCGCATATCTGCGATCAGCTTTTCAGACTTAACTTGAGCTAGATAGGTAGCAGCAGCCGTGTTTTGGTGCTTGCGGAGGCCTTCTGAGAAGGAACGAAAGGCTTTTTCACGAACTTCCGCATTCTCATGGTTTTGGTAGAAGTTTTCATAGGTAACAAAGCTATTCTTGTAAACTTTTCCATCCACTTCAAAATCAGCCATTTCAAAGTCGCCTGCCCGCATCTTGGTATAGATGTCTTGAGGCCCGTAGAAGACTTCACCCAGGTTGGTCAAGGTCTTTTCCACATCAGCTCCCAAGTAGTGAGCTTTTTTGATTTTAGCCTGACGAATGGCAAAAGTGAGGTGAGGGAGTTGCCCCAGGCGTTCGAGGACTTCTTCATCCGATTCTACCAAAGCATCATCAAAGAAGGAAAGTTCGACGCTGGCCCAAGTTTCGAAATCCATCCCTGCTTGGGCAATTTCTGCAAAAGCTTCGTCGCCAAAGTCAGTGGTTTGTGGCATAAAGCTGTAGTTGCCAATGTGGCTGAGTTGGATCTGAATTTGCTCAAAAATCGCAAAGGCAGCTTCGAAGTCTTCAACGGTGTGGAGGTTGCCCTTGTAATTACGGACAAATTCATTGATTTCTTCACGTGTTTTTTCAATGGCACGCAAGAAGTCTTCCTGGTCTTGGTAGAGGGCTGTGAGGTCCCAGAGTTCGTTCTCAGGAAATTCAGAACGTTTTTTTAATTCCATAATGTTCTCCTTTTGATCGGTATTCTTCCTTAAGTATAGCAGAAAATAGGACAGAAACATAGAGGGAGAGGGGAAAATGCTTATGTAAAAATCTTGAAAAGAGCTGGAAAAATTGACCATTTTTGATATACTAGGATAGATATGAGGAGGTTTTTATGAAAAAGGTTATGATTTCACTACTGGCGGCTGCATCCGTGCTATCTCTAGTGGCTTGTACGCCCAAACGCTATGAACGCCAAAGCAAACCGAAAACGGCAAGCTCTTCGTCGGTCAAAAAAGAGAAGAAAGATACAGGTCAGAAGTATTATCAAGAGGTATTAGATCGCTATAAGTCTTATGCGGTTGCCATTAATACTAAGGACCAAACAGCTTTACAAAATGAACTGAAGAAGATCGAAGCAACTTCAGAAGAATATGCCTATGTCTTTAACCTTCAAACACTTGGGAGTACCAATGAGTGGCAATATGCTTTTGAGGATCTTAATCGTGATGGTAATGACGAACTGCTGATTGGGGATGGCAAAACGATCGCTGCGGTGTATTATTTGAAAGATAACCAGCCAACCTTGCTCCATGTAGCCTATGTAGCTTCTGCAGGTGGCTATCGCTCCAGCTTAGATGTTTTTGACAATGGGCAAATCGTCTATGCCACTTGGCAATCCCTTAATCCAGAAATGGAATTGACCCTCTATTCACTAGGAAAAGGGGAAGCCAAGGAAGAAAAGAAAGCAACCATTCAAATTGGTGGAAAGGAAACAGCAGAACAAGCTCTTGGGATTTCAGCTAAGAAGTTGAACCTCAGTAAGCTAGACTGGAAAAAATTTGATGGTTCAGGGGATTCCAAATCAACAGCTAAAGCCGAAGAGAAAAAATCAGAAAGCTTCCAAGTGCAAGTCAGTGTGTCGGATCTCCGTATTCGAAAAGAGCCCTCAACCTCAGCTCCATCTGCAGGAATGATCGCAAAAGGAACTCATACCATTACGGAAACCGTAGAGGCGGAGGGTCATACCTGGGGCAAATTAGAATCTGGACAAGGCTGGATCGCCCTTGAATTCACAACGCGGGTGGATGGAAATGCCGAATCAACTCCTGCTTCTGCCAAAACAAGCACTGAGATGAATCTAGATGAAATAAAAGCTGGAAATTTCTCAAGTGTAGCGGGAGTTTGGAAAAATAAGTACGGTACGAGCATTGAGTTTGATGCGCAAGGAATTGTGAAGGTCAATGGTAGTGCTGTTAATGGTGTTCAATTTTCTGGTTTTTACTTCAAGGAAGGTAATCTTCACGGAGTTAGTCGGATGCCTGGGGCAACGAATGAAACGCCTATTCTTTTCATTCCTTCAAGAGAAGGTGGCAGTGAATCCATTTACTGGAGTAAGAGTGATGCTACGAATGGGAACGATTTGTACTACCGTGTGGACTAAAAAAAGGAGACAAGCATGAAAAAAATAGGAACATATTTACTAGCTGCAGCCCTCTTGCTTTCTCTGGCAGCCTGTGCCCCAAAACGCTATGAGCGTAAGCACAGTCCGGTAGGAGCTTCATCGGTCAAAAAATCATCTGACAAAGCCCAAGAAAAAGAGCAAACAGAAGAAGCTAAGTCAGATGAACATGATAAAGAAGCCATTGGGACCTTATCAAAAGCGGACCAAGCGGATATCTATTCGATTATTGAAAACAGTGCGTCTTTGACCTATTCACTTCAGGTGCAACCGACTCGTTTGCTGGAGTTGAACAATGATCACAGTGCAGTTGAAGGCTACTCGCAAGACATGTTCATTGATTACTACAATACCTATACGCCGGGAACCTATAATCTGCAAGATATCATTGATAAATTGAATGCAGAAGAGACGTCGGACTCTATCCGTAGTCTTTCACAAGACCAGCTGATCCAACTAACAAATGAAAAGAAAGATGGCTGGATCTATTCGACAAAAGACAAGGCCTTTTACGAAATTGTATCTGGTGGTCGTGGCGGAGCGATGCCACCGATGGAAATTCCTTCACCGGATGAATGGGTGATCAATGAAGATTCAGTTGAAGTGACAACGACTATCCAAGGAACTTCCGATCCATACAGACGTTTTGTCTTGAAACGCAACAACAAGAACTACAAGGGTGGAACCCACAAAACACGCTTTTATGTCGACAGCACTGAATTCGTGAAATCGTAAAAATAAATAGAAGCTATACCTAGCTCTAAAATTTTTATATAGAACTTACTGAAAAATCACAGAAAAAGGCCTTCAAAGCCTTTTTCTTTTGGGCTTGAATATGTTAAAATAAAAGGTATACGTGCTTGGATACAAAGATGAGGATATAACATATAGATGTGCTGCGTCAATCGAATGCTATCATGCGTAATTGAACCCGCCTACAACTCTGTGGAAAAAGATAAATCTACCTAGGAGCGTTCGCTCCGTCGTTCGATTTCCTATTTTCCTTTGAGTTGCTTAACGGCTTAGTATCTTGATAGTTGAACACGGGCTAAATCCCTAGTGAAAAAGATAGATTTCCTAGTGTGCGTGGCACACTGCGTCAATCTCCTATTTTCATACGGGATTCTTCACGCCCTTTGTATCCTGATTTTTGTAGGCAAGTCGTATAATTTTATCAATCCAAAGGGGATTACAATGACAAAACAAGTGTTTCAAACGACTTTTGCGGGTCGTGAGTTAATCGTAGAGACTGGTCAGGTTGCTAAGCAAGCAAATGGCTCTGTTGTCGTGCGTTATGGGGAGTCAACTGTCTTGACGGCAGCTGTCATGTCTAAGAAGATGGCAACTGGGGATTTCTTCCCACTTCAAGTCAACTACGAAGAAAAAATGTATGCGGCTGGGAAATTTCCTGGTGGCTTTATGAAACGGGAAGGTCGTCCTTCTACTGATGCGACCTTGACAGCGCGTTTGATTGACCGTCCAATCCGTCCTATGTTTGCGGAAGGTTTCCGTAACGAAGTGCAAGTCATCAACACAGTCCTTTCTTACGATGAAAATGCATCTGCCCCAATGGCAGCCATGTTTGGTTCATCATTGGCGCTTTCTATCTCAGATATTCCGTTTGACGGACCAATCGCTGGGGTACAAGTGGGTTATGTCGATGGGGAAATCATCATCAACCCAACGCAAGAACAAGCCGAGCGCTCTCTTCTTGAATTGACAGTAGCCGGTACGAAACACGCCATCAACATGGTAGAGTCTGGTGCCAAAGAATTGTCAGAAGAAATCATGTTGGAAGCTCTTCTCAAAGGGCACGAAGCCGTGAAAGAATTGATTGCCTTCCAAGAAGAAATCGTTGCGGCAGTTGGGAAAGAAAAAGCAGAAGTTGAATTACTTCATGTAGATGCTGACTTGCAGGCTGAAATCATCGCAGCCTACAACAGTGACCTTCAAAAAGCGGTTCAAGTTGAAGAAAAATTGGCGCGTGAAGCTGCGACTCAAGCAGTCAAAGACCAAGTCACAGCTGTTTACGAAGAAAAATATGCCGACCACGAAGAGTTTGATCGCATCATGCGGGATGTGGCTGAAATCTTGGAACAAATGGAACACGCAGAAGTGCGCCGTTTAATCACAGAAGACAAGGTTCGTCCGGATGGTCGTAAGGTCGATGAAATCCGTCCTTTGGATGCACAAGTCGACTACCTTCCTCGCGTACACGGTTCTGGACTCTTTACACGTGGACAAACGCAAGCCCTTTCTGTCTTGACCTTGGCACCAATGGGTGAAACGCAAATCATTGATGGTTTGGATCCTGAGTACAAGAAACGCTTTATGCACCACTACAACTTCCCACAATACTCTGTAGGGGAAACAGGGCGTTACGGTGCGCCTGGTCGTCGTGAAATTGGTCACGGTGCTCTCGGTGAGCGTGCCCTTGCTCAAGTATTGCCAAGCTTAGAAGAATTCCCATATGCCATCCGTCTAGTAGCAGAAGTATTGGAATCAAATGGTTCTTCATCTCAAGCCTCTATCTGCGCGGGAACACTTGCCCTGATGGCTGGTGGTGTGCCAATCAAGGCGCCAGTAGCTGGGATTGCCATGGGTCTGATCTCAGATGGAAACAACTACACCGTATTGACAGATATCCAAGGTTTGGAAGACCACTTTGGAGACATGGACTTCAAGGTAGCTGGTACGCGTGACGGGATTACAGCCCTTCAAATGGATATCAAGATCCAAGGGATCACTGCAGAAATCTTGACAGAAGCGCTTGCTCAAGCCAAGAAAGCTCGTTTTGAAATCCTTGACGTGATTCAAGCAACCATTCCGGAAGTTCGTCCAGAATTGGCGCCAACTGCTCCGAAAATTGATACCATCAAGATTGATGTGGACAAGATCAAGATTGTCATCGGTAAGGGTGGAGAAACCATCGATAAGATCATCGCAGAGACAGGCGTTAAGATTGATATCGATGAAGAAGGGAACGTATCGATCTACTCGAGCGACCAAGATGCGATTAACCGTGCTAAGGAAATCATTGCTGGTTTGGTGCGTGAAGCGAAGGTGGATGAAGTCTACCATGCCAAAGTAGTTCGGATCGAGAAATTCGGTGCCTTTGTCAACCTCTTTGACAAGACGGATGCCCTCGTTCATATCTCTGAAATGGCTTGGACGCGCACCAACCGTGTCGAAGACTTGGTAGCGATTGGCGATGAAGTCGATGTGAAGATTATCAAGATTGACGAAAAAGGTCGTGTCGATGCTTCTATGAAGGCACTATTGCCACGTCCGCCAAAACCTGAACATTCAGAAGAAAAAGGTGAAAAAGGTCCTCGTCATGGCGATCGTCCTCGTCACCACAATAAAGACCACAAACCTAAAAAAGACTTTACCATTACACAAAAAGATTCAGAATAATTATTAGAAAAGGAGGGGCACGGTATGGGATGGTGGCGTGAAACCATCAATATTGTAAAAGAAAATGACCCAGCAGCGCGTACCTCGCTGGAGGTCCTTTTGACCTATCCGGGCGTCAAAGCACTGGCAGCTCACCGTGTTTCCCACTTTTTGTGGAACCATGGTTTTAAGCTTCTAGCTCGGATGCATAGCCAATTTTGGCGTTTTTGGACTCAGATTGAGATCCATCCAGGTGCGACTATTGCTTCTGGTGTCTTTATCGACCATGGAGCGGGCCTTGTTATCGGGGAAACAGCCATTGTTGAAAAAGGCGTTATGCTCTACCACGGGGTGACCCTTGGGGGAACAGGGAAGGATGTCGGTAAACGCCATCCGACGGTTCGTGAAGGAGCCTTGGTCTCCGCTCATGCTCAGGTCATCGGTCCGATTGAGATTGGGGCCAAAGCCAAAGTAGGAGCGGGAGCGGTCGTGGTCTCCGATGTACCGAGTGATGTGACCGTTGTCGGAGTCCCTGCTAAAATTGTTCGTGTGCACGGTAAGAAGGATGAGCCAATCATTCACCAAGAAGAAGAAAAACGCGAATACTACGTGAATAAGATGGAGCATGCTAAGGAAGCCAGTCATCGGTCTTCTAGCTTGTAAGGAGATCGCTACGTGATTCAAGCAACCAATACATTGAATGACCACCAACTACTGGAAGCAAAGTCCCTTATTGCCATCTGTCAGAACGATGACGGAACTTTTCGGGATCCTTATCTCTCCAATATGCTCAATTTTGATCCCTATATGCCCGCCTTTTTCCTTTATTATGAAAAAGGTGAACTTATTGGCATATTAACGGTTTATGCAGATGACCCAGATGTGGATGTGGCGATCCTGGTCCATCCTAATTATCGTCGTCAGGGAATTGCGCGTGCTTTGTATGGAAGTTTTGAGAAAGAAACGGCATCTTATCCAATTGAGTCTGTGACTTTTCAGACAGAGCGTATTTTTCTAGAGAATCATCCTGATTTTGCCAGCAATTGGGGACTGGTTGAGGATGGCGAAACAGAAACCTGGTTAGGACGTGATCGAACCGCTTATGCATTAGATTCCCGTTCGGATGTCGGTGTGCTCTTGGCGGAACCTTCTTATCTTGAAGCCATTGCCCAGCTCCACCACCAAACCTTCTCAGATGAAGTGGAAGCACCGGAAGTGAGCCACAGATACATTTCAGAGGCCTTGAAGGATCCTGATAGTCTGCTTTACATATTACTCAAAGAAGGTCAAGTGATTGGCGTTTGTACGGTCGATGTATCTGGAAAATGCAATTA
The DNA here is from genome assembly GCF_001074805.1 of Streptococcus parasanguinis. Taxonomy (GTDB): domain Bacteria; phylum Bacillota; class Bacilli; order Lactobacillales; family Streptococcaceae; genus Streptococcus; species Streptococcus parasanguinis_A. The sequence continues at coordinate 11,034 of NZ_JUPI01000150.1, forward strand.
CCTTTATGGACTTGCGATTGCTGAAGTCTATCGTGGGCAAGGTTACGGAAGCTATCTAGCAAAATCAGTCGTCAACCAAGTCATTGAGCAAAATGATAAGGAATTTCAGATTGCAGTGGAAGATGACAATGTAGGTGCTAAACGCTTGTATGAAAAGATTGGCTTTATCAAACAGACTCAGGTGGTTTACTTGAAGCCAAAAGAGTAGAAACAGAAAGGAAATGAAGCGTGTTAAAAATTTATGATACCATGTCTCGTGATCTGCGAGAATTTATCCCCATCGAGGAAGGAAAGGTCCGCATGTATGTTTGTGGACCAACGGTTTACAACTATATCCACGTAGGGAATGCCCGTTCAACGGTAGCCTTTGACACGATTCGTCGCTACTTTGAGTATCGTGGCTACGAAGTTGCCTACATTTCCAACTTTACAGATGTGGATGATAAGATCATCAACCGTGCCAAAGAAGAAGGCATCACACCTCAGGAAGTGGCAGACAAATATATTGCGGCCTTCCGTGAGGATGTGACGGCTCTTGGCGTGAAGCCTGCAACTCGCCATCCTCGTGTGGTCGAGTTTATGGATGACATCATTCGTTTTGTCGCTGACTTGATCGAAAAAGGCTATGCCTATGAGAGCCAGGGAGATGTCTATTTCCGTGTGGAAAAATCCCACAACTATGCAAAATTAGCCAACAAAACTCTAGAAGACTTGGAGCTAGGCGCTTCTGGTCGGACAGATGAGGAAACAGCCCGCAAGGAAAATCCAGTTGACTTTGCCCTTTGGAAAGCTGCCAAACCAGGAGAGATTTCCTGGGACAGCCCTTGGGGACCTGGTCGTCCTGGTTGGCACATCGAGTGTTCGGTCATGTCGACGGGAATTTTAGGGGATACTATTGATATCCACGGTGGTGGTGCTGACCTTGAGTTTCCGCACCATACCAACGAAATCGCTCAATCAGAAGCTAAGACCGGAAAAACTTTTGCCAATTACTGGATGCACAATGGCTTTGTCAATATTGATAATGTCAAGATGTCCAAGTCCTTAGGCAACTTTATCACTGTGCATGATGCATTGAAGACTATCGACGGCCAAGTGCTTCGTTTCTTCTTTGCAACCCAGCACTACCGCAAGCCCATTAACTTCACAGAAAAAGCGGTTCGCGATGCGGAGACCAACCTCAAGTATTTGAAAAACACCTATGAGCAACCGTTCACAGGAGAAGTGGATCCAGCAGACTTACAAGGCTTTGTGGACAAGTTTATCGCGGCTATGGATGAAGATATCAATGCGGCAAACGGCATCACCGTCGTCTTTGAATTGGCTAAATGGATCAATTCAGGTCACTACAATCAAGACGTCAAGGATGCCTTGACCAAGATGTTAGAAGTCTTTGGAGTGGTCTTTGTCGAAGAAGACTTGGATGCAGATATTGAAGCCTTGATCGCTGAACGTCAGGAAGCGCGGGCTAAGAAAGATTTTGCGCGAGCAGATGCCATTCGCGATGAATTGGCTGCACAAGGAATCAAGCTCTTGGATACAAAAGAAGGTGTAAGGTGGACACGTGATTGATGTCAATCTAATCAATGGGATTGCCCTTGCCTTTGAGGGAGATGCGGTCTATTCCATGTATATTCGCAGACACCTGATTTTTCAAGGGATGACCAAGCCCAATAAGCTTCACCAGGCTGCCACCCGCTATGTCTCTGCTAGAGCTCAGGCCAGCTTGATTGAAAGCATGCTGGAGCAAGAAATTCTGACAGAAAAAGAGTTGGAGATCTACAAGCGCGGTCGCAATACCAATAGCCATACCAAGGCCAAAAATGCGGATGTCGTGACCTATCGGATGTCGACGGGCTTTGAGGCTGTCATGGGCTATCTCCATATGACGGGGGAGCTCTCTCGGCTAGAAGAGCTGATTGACTGGTGCATCCAGCAAGTAGAAGAAGGAAGAAAGCAGTGAAAAATATCAGAGAGTGGTTTCCTCATGCAGAGGTGACGGATCAAGCCAATCCACCAGCTGGTTATGTAGCCATTCCCCTTCAGGCTCATCAATGGTTGCTGCTGAAGGAAGAAGAGCTAACCGAACGAGAAAAACAATTGATTTCCTGGTTGGGCGGTGAAGAAGAGGTTGCCCCTAATCCTTGGTACCAGTACCTGATCGATGGAAAGGGAGAAGCCCCTCAAGTCATCAAAAAAATGCAGCTTGTCTATTGCCACATTTCGCATTCGACAGCGGAAGGGACGGCTTCTTGGCTAGAGATGATGCAGACACTTTTGCCCAACTTCCGAGCAACCTTGCAACTGAGCGGACAAGATTATGTGCTCATTCTGGACCAAGACCAGTCTTTACCTGTGGCCGATATCTTAAAAGATACCGTCTCTGCCATGGAGTATGACTTCAATATTCGTTTATCTATCTTGGTCGGGCAAGTATGGACCGAGTCTAAAGACGGGAAAGTGTCTCCGGTCATCCGAGCAGAACGGGCGGTCTTTCGAGCCTGGATTCGAGAAGGCCATCAAGGTGTCTATCGCTTTTCTCAACTCTATCTATGGGGAATCGAGCAGGCAGATTTAGATCTCACTCCAATCAAGGCAAGCTTGCATCAGTTGATTGAAAGTCAAGATCAATTGCAAGACATCATTGTTGCTCTTTGGGACAATGGGGCAGTCGTCACCAAGGCCGCCCAGCAACTCTATCTCCACCGCAATTCGCTCCAATATAAGATTGACAAGTGGGAGGAGTTGACGGGTCTTCAGTTGAAAAATCTGACAGATCTAGCCCTGTGCTATCATTTAGTTTTACAAGATGTGATTTAAACGGAATCAATCCAGAGTTTTGTGCAACTTGCACAAAACTCTTTTTCTTTTTTGTGAGACTTGCCATAGATTTGTAAAACGTTTTCATTTACAATAGAACTATAAAAATCAAAGGAGTACCATCATGGTAGAATTGAATCTTAGTCACATTTATAAAAAATATCCAAATAGCGAACATTACTCAGTTGAAGACTTCAACTTGGACATCAAAGACAAAGAGTTTATCGTTTTCGTAGGTCCTTCAGGATGTGGTAAATCAACAACTCTTCGTATGATCGCTGGTCTTGAAGATATCACAGAAGGTGAATGTTCGATCGATGGTGTCGTTGTAAACAACGTGGCACCTAAAGACCGTGACATCGCCATGGTATTCCAAAACTACGCTCTTTACCCACACATGACTGTGTACGATAACATGGCATTTGGTTTGAAATTGCGTAAATATAGCAAGGAAGATATCGACAAACGTGTACAAGAAGCAGCTGAAATCCTTGGCTTGAAAGAATTCTTGGATCGTAAACCAGCTGACCTTTCTGGTGGTCAACGTCAACGTGTGGCTATGGGACGTGCCATTGTCCGTGATGCAAAAGTGTTCTTGATGGACGAACCTTTGTCAAACTTGGATGCGAAACTTCGTGTATCCATGCGTGCTGAAATTGCGAAAATCCACCGTCGTATCGGAGCTACAACCATCTACGTAACTCACGACCAAACAGAAGCGATGACATTGGCTGACCGTATCGTTATCATGTCTGCTACTAAAAACCCAGCTGGTACTGGTACTATCGGACGTGTGGAACAAATCGGTACTCCTCAAGAAGTCTACAAAAACCCAGTCAACAAATTTGTAGCTGGATTCATCGGAAGCCCTGCTATGAACTTCATTAACGTAAAATTGGAAGGTGGATACATCGTTGCCAATGGCTTGAATTTGAAAGTTCCAGAAGGTGCTTTGAAAGTTCTTCGTGAAAAAGGCTATGATGGTAAAGAATTGATCTTTGGTATCCGTCCAGAAGACGTGAACACAGAAGCTGCTTTCCTTGAAACTTTCCCAGAATCAGTGGTGAAAGCAACCATCTCTGTATCTGAGTTGCTTGGTTCTGAATCACACTTGTACTGCCAAGTTGGTGACAACGAATTCATCGCGAAAGTGGATGCGCGTGACTATCTTGGAACTGGTGAAACCATCGAACTTGGATTTGACTTGAACAAAGCTCACTTCTTCGACAAAGAAACTGAAAAGACAGTATACTAATCAGTACTGACACTATAGAGACTGAGACAATGTGTCTCGATCTCTTTCATTTTAAGGAGACAAAACATGGAAAAAGACTGGTGGAAGGGGAAGGTCGCTTATCAGATCTACCCAAAAAGCTTTAAGGATAGCAATGGAGATGGTGTTGGAGACTTGAAAGGCATTACAGAGAAACTCGATTACCTTCAAGACTTAGGGATTGATATTCTCTGGCTATCTCCTGTTTACAAGAGTCCGTTTATTGACCAGGGTTATGATATTTCTGACTATTATGCCATTGATCCTCTCTTTGGGACCATGGAAGATATGGAAGAGCTGATCGCGGAAGGAAAGAAGCGAGGCATTTCCATCATTATGGACTTGGTGGTTAACCATTGCTCCAGTCATCACGAGTGGTTCCAAAAGGCTTTAGCGGATCCAGATGGTCCTTATGCGGATTACTTTTATTTTATCGAAAGTGACAAAGAACCCAACAACTGGGAAAGTTACTTTGGGGGCAGTGTTTGGGAGCCGGTTCCTGGAACCAACAAATACTATCTTCATTCTTTCCACAAGGATCAGCCAGATCTCAATTGGCAAAATCCTGTCTTGCGCGAAGAAATTTACAGGATGATCAATTGGTGGTTGGACAAGGGAATCGCGGGCTTCCGGATCGATGCTATTATCAATATCAAAAAAGATCTAGAATGGCGTTCGCTTCCGTCTGATCGCGAAAATGGCTTGGTTCCAGTACCGGAGTCTCTAGTGAATGCCCAATCGATTGAACCTTTCTTGCAAGAGTTAAAGGAGCGAACCTTTGCCAAGTACAATGCTTTCACTGTAGGAGAAGTTTTCTATGAAACCGATGAAGAATTGCATTTCTTCATTGGAAAAGACGGTGTCTTTTCTTCTATCTTTGACTTCAAGCAAACTTGCTTGGGGCAGGAAGGAAAAGGCTGGTTTGACCATAGTCTTCCAACAGCAGATGAACTCAAGGAAAGTATTTTTCAAGCGCATGAGCGCGCGGATAGCATTGGGGTGCTCTCGACCATTATCGAGAATCACGACGAACCTCGTGGGGTGTCCCATTATATCGCAGAAGGTCCAGTAAACGACACCAGTAAAAAAGCTCTGGGAACCATTCAGGTTTTGCGCAAGGGAATTCCGTTTATCTATCAAGGTCAAGAAATTGGAATGGAGAACCAAGTCTTTGAATCAGTGGAGGACTTTGATGATATCGCGACCATCAACGGCTACCACGTTGCTAAAGAAGCTGGTTTGAGTGAGGAAGAAGCCTTAGCAGCGATTGCCAACTATAGCCGAGACAATGCGCGGACACCGATGCAGTGGTCAGCGGAGCCAGGTCTGGGCTTTAGCGATGGACTAGCCTGGTTGATCAGTCCCAAACCAGATTATTCCATTAATGTGGAAGACCAGGAAAAGGATCCAGATTCTATTTTGAATTATTACCGCCAGTTGACGGCCTTGTATCGCCATCCCCTCTATGGAAATACCATCCGGTTTGGAGATATGATCCCAGCTTATCGAGACCGTGAGAACATCATCGCCTTTGAACGCCGTGGGGACAAGCGTCTCTTGGTGATCAGCAATTTCCAAAATCGCCAGGCCACCTTGGAGTTGCCAGCTCCGATTAAAACAGTCGTTTTAAATAATACAGCAGGATTATTCCAAGAAGGAGACCAAGTATTAGAATTAGCTCCTTACCAAACGGTTGTGTTGGAATTGGTGGAATAAGGAGAAACTTTGCATCAGTGTTAGGATTTAATGTAGAATAGTATGTTCATTAAATATTCTGGAGAACATTATAAAAGTTTTCTATACTTTAGAATCAGTCAAGTATAAACTGAAACTTTCCGCTGTGAGAAAAGTGTTTGAAACATTATTGTTTCAAACACTCGGGAGTTTTGAGACCTTAGGCTCAAAACTAAGTCATGGAACTTCGAAGAAGTTCGCTGACGTCCGTACTCACCTAAGGAAAGTTTTGAAAGATATTTTATCTCCAAAAAGAACCTTCGCGTCTGCGAAGGTTCTTTTCGTGTCATCCAAGTCTAAACCTGGAACTTACTCAACTTCTTTCTTTTTCAAGAGGAGGAAGCCTCCGCTAACGGCTAACAAGAAGCCTGAAAGAATGAAGTGTGCGGTTGTGTCTTCTCCAGTTTGTGGCAATTGTGCCTTAGCTGGACTTTCTTGGAAGCTTTGTCCTACTTGGTAAGTCAAGGCTTGCACGCTTTCTCCATTTTCCACAGTTGTTTCTTTTTGTGGAAGGAGCACTTTAGGAGTGTCCTTCTTGGCCAAGATTGGCTGTGGATTGCTTGTTTGGTTATGAATTGGAACTACCACTTGATCTGGTTCTTTAGCTGGAACGTAATCCATCAAGCTTGCCAACTTGCTGCCAAAGATCGCATTGGTTACCCAGCGGAAGAAGTGGACAGGGTGTTGACGGTTGGTTGGATTTCCTGCATAGACAAAGAGTGGTTGTCCCATCAGTTCTCCAGAGATGGCCATGACTTTGTTAGCCAGAACATCGTTATGTGGCCACCAACCTGCAATATAATAATCGCTTGGAGCGATGCTCATCAAGGTCTTGAAATGCTCTGGAACCTTTTCAATCCAGTTTCCTGAGTTGGAGTAGAAGAGGGTATTCTTCTTGTATCCGCTGGTCAATGGATCCTGATCATCAATGATCGCTTTCATCAAGCCTTCGTAGTCACTACCGCCTTTTAGTTTTTCAGCGTCAAATCCTGTAAGAACTCCCAATTTTTCCAATTTTTGCATGGCTTCCCCGCCAATGACAAGGGTTGGTTTCTTGCCAAAAATGGAAGCGTCAAAGCGATTGCTTTCCAAAATAACAACATCCGCTTCTTCTGGCGTATTGACGATTTGGAAGCCTAATTTTTCAAGGACCAAACTAGTATGAGCAGGCGCATCTACTCCAGCCCAATTATAGTGGTAGTTTGGAGAGTAGACCTTCATCGGTTTCAAGGTTGGGCCACTAGGCACCTTGTAGAGGGCATCACCATAAATGGCATAGTTTGGTAGGAGCGAAGCAAAGGTATCGCGGTCAACGATGTAGCCATCATCTGTTAGGTAGACAGATTTTCCTTGTGCAATAGCCTGGTTGACAGCTTTAACGGCACTGGCTGAGGTATTGGCAATCACATAGTAAGGAGCTTTTGGATCGATCTCAGAGGTACGAGTCGCGCGGGTGGTGGTGACTTCGCCTAATTTTCCATTGAAAAGACCATCCGCAAAGACAGGTTCGGACTTGAACCCTCTCATATCTGGGAAGTTGACCAGCAACTCTGCGTACATAGCAGCCCAGGCAGATTCGTTGGAGCCCTTGTAGAGAATGTGGTTGGCATAGCCACGTTTGGCTTGGGCCATGTCAATGACTAAGTCCCCTTTTTTATAGTTGCCAATATCTTCTTTGAGTTCCTTGACGAGGACACCATTGCGTTTGAAGTAGTCGATCATATTGAAGGCTTCTTGGGCATCGTTGTCTTTGTCGAGGCTCATTGGGATGACGTAGTAGTCTGGGAAGAATTTCGGACGACCATTTTTCACACGTCCAACGATTTCTCCATTTGGGCCGACCAGTTCATTTTCGGCTTTTGGATCTTCGGTTTTATTGAGACCACGCAGGTAGAAGTTGAGACGCATCTCAAGGAGACGGTCCGGATCTTGGTTGAGGAAGTCAATCCCTCCTAGGACAGCATTGCGTCCAGCCTTATAGGATTCTTGGTTGGATTCTGGTATTTCAATGGTGTGGCCCAAGATGCCGTGATAGACAGCATAAACCCCTGTATAACCTGAGAAGGAATCATCCCAGCCATCGCCCCAATCCAGTTTTGGAATGATGTAACTATCATATTTAGAATTGGCAACTCCAGCCCGGCCCATATGATGGGCATTTTCTAGCATCAGATCTGATAGAAGATCGTATTCAAAGTTCGGATCATGTGGAGGTGTTGCAGGTTCGATTAAGAATTCTTTGACAAAACCGTGTAAGTCATAGAGAGCAATTGGATTCCACTTGTTGATCATTTGGATGACGGTCCGGACTTCAGGGTTGGTTTGGTAGCTGGCATCCCGGTTTGGATCGAGCCCGTTTGCTAGGGCCCGCAGGTTGAGAGCATCTCCATCTGGGTTTTCCGTGAAGTCAAACAAGAAGATGAATTTATTGAGCAAGGTTGGAATATCTAGCGTGACAGTTTTAGCATTTCCAGCTTCATCTGTGGTGTTAAAGGTCACCTTTTCCTTGGTCGCAAAGGTATTAAAGAGGCCTGTGATGATGTCGATCCCTGGCTGCTCATCCGCGTGGGTGTTGTGGACTAAGACAGGTAGTTTGTAATCCAAGGTCTTGTCCTTCAGTGCAGCCAGCATTTCGCTTGGCTTGGTCAAGGCTGTAGGGTTGGTACTAGAAAGGTAGTGATCAATGCTAGCTTGGTCCTTGCTCACGATCCCCATCTTCATATCCCGGCCTTGGGCACTCTTACCAAGGGTTTCCAGCTGCACTAAACGATCGGGTTTCGCTTCTTCCTTGGATTTTTCGATAGCAGCTAGCATCTCTTCATGTGTATGGTAGTCTTGGTAAGGTCGAAAAACAAGGGTCTTATTGATGGTGATCCCTAAGTCTGCATTGGTTCCGACTAGCTCATGGTTGCCGATGTAGTTGCGGTAAGTCCGGCGAATATTATTTGGGCTACGAAGACTAAGATCTTGACCAAAGAGATCCTGCACGTCGATGTGGAGATCCAGATCATTGCCGTTTGCGGTCTCTGTGATAGTAAGGAATGGATCCTTGCTCAGTGTTCCTGTCTCCATATCCCAGGTTTTCCACTCAGAGAGAGGTTTATTGTCTAAGGTCCAGTTGATCTTGCCAGCAGCTTGAGCTTTTTCTTGGACTTTGTCATCAATCGTACTCTTTTCAGAGAGATAAATGGTGCTATCAGCCAATCGAGTCGCTTGGTCAGCGGTTGTTGTAGCACGGGTAGTGCTTGGACTAGCGGTTGGAGCAACTTCTGTAGTAGAAGTCCCATCAGAAGTCGCTGCTGTTTCTGCAGGACTAGCAGGAGTTACTTCTGCGGCTGTAGCGGGACTGGTCGTCTCAGCTGTCACAGCTTGCTCAGTAGCAGGTGTCGCTTCAAGGACCGTGCTTGGTTCTGTTTGAGGTGCTTCTAAGCTATCGGCTGAAGCTTGGCCATGACCGATAACGGAAAGCAAGACAGCCGCTGAGAGGCTGAGTGTTGTAGTGTACAAATGTTTCTTATACGAAGACTTCATCATATAGAAGACCCTCCTTAAAAAGTTATTTTCCAGTTCTAGTATACCATTTTAGGAAAGCGTTTACAACAAAACCCTGAATAAAAAAGCCTTTGCATCTTGCAAGGGCTTCTTTGTCTATTCTGTCTCCTTATGAAATTGTTGGTAAAAATCAACCTTGACCTGAATGAAGGTTTCTAAATCTCTTAGCAATTGGAGCAAGGTGGCGCGTGTTTCGAATTCTTCACGGGTCTTAGGAAGAGGGCGTTCGCGAAAGATCGCCAAATACTGAGTAATATCATCAAGAAGATCTTGGGCGGGATTTTTCTGACTTAACTGTTGGGCCGTTTTCTTAAAAAGTTGAGCTAGGATTATGCTTTCACTCGCCGCTAACTGACAACGGTTGACGTTTTCTGCCATATTCCGCAGAATATCGTTTTGCCGCTTGCGCATTTCGAAGTAGTGAATATGGTAGTTGGTTTGGTGAAAGAGGTGGTTGGAATGGTCCAGATAAACTAGCTTCAAAGCATCCTTTAGGATACCATCCAACTCCTTAATCAAGCGAGCATCATTGCGACCATCCCCTTTACCAAGAAATTCCGCAAAACGACCAAGGATCTTCTTTAGTTGGTCTTCGACCACATCATGGTAATGATCGATCGCAGCCTGATTAGAAGGCATATAGAGATTGGCCAGCAGGGCAAAGCTGGTCCCTATCAAAAAGAGGGCAAGTTCATTGAGCAAGAGTCCCCAGGAAGTAGACTGCTCAATCAAGAGATGGGTGACCAGCACCGTACTTGGGGTGATGCCGATCTGCCAACCCAATAGAAAGGCGCAAGGAACATAGAGAGCGATAAAGACTCCCAGTGCCCAGAGGTTGAACCCTAAAAAAGAAAAGGCGAGACTTCCGATAGTAAGGGCCAGCAAGGTCGACATAAAGCGCTGGTAGGCCTGCTTGATGGTACTGCGACGTGTATCAGAGATACTCAAGATGGCAATGACGCCAGCTGAGATGGCATAGGTCAAGCCTAGAGCATAAGCAAGGGCCGCTGCTAAACAAGTGGCTAAGGTGAGCTTGATGGTTCGTTGAAAAAGAGGCATGGCTTCCTTTCTAGTTCGGTTTGTTCATTGAGATTGATTTGATTTCATTATATCATGAATTGGCCTCTTCCTCCTTTCTTGTGGTATACTAGTTCTATGGAAAATAACGATATCGTATACGGTGTCCACGCAGTCACCGAGGCTTTACAAGCCAATACAGGCAATAAATTATATATTCAAGAAGACCTCCGAGGAAAAAATGTCGACAAGATCAAGGCCTTAGCAGCTGAGAAAAAAGTGTCGATTTCTTGGACGCCAAAGAAAACCCTGCAGGAAATGACGGAAGGAGCTGTTCACCAAGGCTTTGTTCTTCGTGTGGCAGCCTTTGCTTACACAGACTTGGCAGCGATTCTGAAACAGACAGCCCAAGAAGAGAACCCTCTTTTATTGATTCTCGATGGCTTAACAGATCCACACAATCTTGGATCTATCTTACGGACAGCTGATGCGACCAATGTCTCAGGAGTTATCATTCCTAAGCACCGGGCAGTCGGGGTAACCCCAGTGGTTTCAAAAACGTCTACCGGAGCAGTGGAACACATTCCCATTGCGCGAGTGACCAATCTTAGCCAAACCATAGACAAGCTCAAGGAAGAAGGTTTCTGGATCTTTGGAACCGACATGAACGGCACGCCATCTCACCAGTGGAATACGGCTGGCAAGTTAGCCTTGATCATTGGCAATGAAGGAAAAGGGATCTCAGCCAATATCAAAAAACAAGTCGATGAGATGATCACCATTCCCATGAATGGTCATGTGCAAAGCCTCAATGCCAGTGTGGCAGCAGCCATCCTTATGTATGAGGTCTTTCGCAATCGACTATAATCCTAGAAAGGCAATGATATGAAACGAAAAATCTTATTGGTTGACGGCTATAATATGATTGCCTTTTGGCAGGAGACCCGCCAGCTCTTTCAAAAAAGTGAGCTCGATGCAGCCCGCAATATCCTCCTGCAAAAACTGAGCCACTATGCTAGCTTTGAAGGAATCGAAGTCATCTGTGTCTTTGATGCCCAGTATATGCCAGGAGTGCGGCAGACCTATGAGGAGTTCAATGTTCAGGTGGTCTTTACCGGTGAGGATGAGACGGCAGATGACTATATCGAGCGCTTGGCGGCAGAGCTTAACACGCCCCTCCACCAAGTATCAGTAGCGACCAGTGACTTAAATGAGCAATGGACCGTCTTTGCTCAAGGAGCTCTTCGGGTATCTGCCAGAGAGTTAGAAAAACGGGTCGCAGTCGTCAAAGGAAACCTCAATCAAGCGCAGCGAGTGGTTAACGATCAAAAACCACCCATGCGACCGCTCGATCACGAAGTATTGCGACAATTACAAGAAATGATGGGAGACAAGTAATGACATTTGCTATTTTAACCGATTCGACCGCAGATTTAGACCAAAACTGGGCCAAGGAACATCAGGTGACCATTCTTGGCTTGACCATTGAGTTAGATGGGACGGTTTACCAGACAGTAGGCCAAGCTCAATTGACCAGCCCGGAGCTTTTAGAAGCCATGAAAAATGGGGCCAAACCGACAACCAGTCAGGTCAATGTGGGCCAATTTCAGGAAACCTTTAAACAATTTGCCAAAGAAGGAAAAGATCTGCTTTATGTGGCCTTTTCATCAGTCTTATCTGGGACCTATCAGAGTGCAGTCATGGCACGAGACCTGGTTTTAGAAGACTACCCGGAAGCCGTGATCGAGATTGTCGATCAGAAGGCTGCTGGGATTGGAGAGGGTTATCTGGTCATGCGAGCAGTAGCTGCGCGTGATGCAGGTCGTTCATTAGCAGAAGCCAAAGAAGAAATCATGGACCTAGCGCCAAAACTGCGGACTTATTTCCTAGTTGATGACCTCTACCACCTCATGCGTGGCGGCCGTCTCTCAAAAAGTGCCGCGATCATGGGAAGTTTGGCCAGCATCAAACCCATTCTCTGGATAGATGCGGAAGGGAAATTAGTCCCTATTAGCAAGGTTCGGGGACGCAAAAAAGCTGTCCGGGAATTACTGGAGCTGATCAAAGCAGATATCGGTGAAAGCACAGCCTTGGTATCTTATACCAACGATCTAGAAGGAGCCGAAGCACTGAAGCAAGAAATGCTTGCGCTTGAAGGCATCGATGAAGTTCTCGTGATGCCTCTTGGACCGGTTATTTCAGCCCACGTCGGCCCGAATTCCTTGATCGGATTTGTCATTGGAAAAGAAAATCGCAAATAATTTTCCAAATCGGTTGACTTTTATCTTAGAATTTTGATACAATAGTAGGCGGTATTGTTTACCCCATTTGTAAGGCCCCGGAACCTTTCAAATAACTTGCGGACCGGAACATCCGCCCTGTAAACAAAAACGACATTCATATAGGAGAAATCATGAACAAAACTACATTCATGGCTAAACCAGGCCAAGTAGAACGCAAATGGTACGTTGTTGACGCAACTGATGTACCTCTTGGACGCCTTTCAGCAGTTGTTGCTAGCGTGCTTCGCGGAAAAAACAAACCAACATTCACACCTCACACTGATACAGGTGACTTCGTAATCGTTATCAATGCTGAAAAAGTTAAATTGACTGGTAAAAAAGCAACTGATAAGATCTACTACACTCACTCAAACCACCCAGGTGGATTGAAATCAATCTCTGCTGGTGAACTTCGTTCTAAAAATGCAGTACGTTTGATCGAGAAATCAGTTAAAGGTATGCTTCCACACAATACTCTTGGCCGCGCTCAAGGTATGAAATTGAAAGTATTCGTTGGAGCTGAGCACACTCACGCTGCACAACAACCAGAAGTTCTTGATATTTCAGGACTTATCTAAGGAAAGGAACAATAAAGTATGTCACAAGCACAATATGCAGGTACTGGACGTCGTAAAAACGCTGTTGCACGCGTTCGCCTTGTTCCAGGAACTGGTAAAATCACTGTTAACAAAAAAGATGTTGAAGAGTACATCCCACACGCTGACCTTCGTCTTGTAATCAACCAACCATTCGCAGTTACTTCAACTGCAGGTTCATACGACGTTTTCGTTAACGTTGTAGGTGGTGGATACGCTGGTCAAGCAGGAGCTATCCGTCACGGTATCGCTCGTGCCCTTCTTCAAGTAGACCCAGACTTCCGCGATTCATTGAAACGCGCAGGACTTCTTACACGTGACTCACGTAAAGTTGAACGTAAGAAACCAGGTCTTAAGAAAGCTCGTAAAGCTAGCCAGTTCTCTAAACGTTAATCAATACGATTATATCAACGTTTACAGACATTCAAGAATTATTTCTTGGATGTCTTTTTTGTTTCAAAAAATCAAAGTTCACCCCAAAATTCACCCCATATTCACCCCATCAATTTTTTAAACTACGAAAAGCAATATCACCTACAGTCTGATTGACTTTATCTTTGATATTAACGTAAGTTTTTGTAATCTCTTTATCACTATGAGTAAGAGCTTCTGAGAAGGCTTCAAGAGAAACACCTGCTTGTTTAGCAAGAGTAGCACCAGTATGTCTTAGTTTGTGTGGTGATGCTGGTGCTAATTCGGGATGTCTTCGTCTGACTGATTTCATCTTGATAAAACTTAAAATTTTTCTAATTATAACGAAGCATAGTCAAAAAGCTATGACCTCTATATTCACAAAAAAATCCAGACCAATACTAGTCCAGATTTCTTGTCTATTAAACATTCTTTTCAAAGAATGGAAGAACGGCTGTAACGGCTTTGTCAACGCAATTATTTAACTGTGAGAATCCGACGCACATAAATTTTAAATGGCGTCTCAGTCACATTTAAATTTATGAGACGCTTAGACGTTAGGCTTTCAATTTGTCAAATTTTGCTTTGACATTTGCCTTGAATTCTTCAAGTTTAGCCTTGCGTTCGGCTTTACGTTCAGCCTTCATTTGTGCACGTGCCTGGTTGTAGAGGTCTTCTTGGACTTGCAGAGCTGCTTCGATTTCGGCTACGACGGTTGCTACATCCCAACGCACGATTTGGGTGTCGTACTTGGTGAAGTAAGCATCGATGACTGCTTCGTTGTTTTCTTGCACCAAGGCGACAACGGCTGTTTCGCCGTCGATCAATTTTTGAGACACAACGTCAATCAAGCCAGCTTCTGCCGTATCAACGGTATCACCAGCAGCCAAACCATAGAGGCTGCCAATACCATAACCAAACAAGACGCCGATAGGACCACCCAAAAGCCCGATAACTGCACCGAGCAAGCCACCTTCTAGGGTTGCATCCGTCGTTGAATCTTCAAAGTCATAGCGTTCTTTTTCAACGATGTGACCGTTTTCATTTTTGACCAAGGCGATTTGAGCAACCTTGGTCGTCTGAGTTTGGCGGAAAGCCTTCAAATCCGCAAAGGACTGATAAGCTTCGCTTTCAGTGTTAAAGACTGAAACTACTAGGTTTTCCATAGTTAGTACCTCTTTTCTAAATATATACGTTCATTATAATACAGTTTCAATCACTTTTCAATCATTTTAGTGCGACATTTTAATTGATATGTCGCGTTTATCAGCGTCAAAGAACAGTTTCAGGCAGCGGTATATCTTTGCCATATCCCAGCCCAGACACTCTGGCGACTCTGAGTGATTATCAAGAAAGGCGTCCAGCAACATCTTAAAGCCTCCCGTGCAAAAAGTAAATAAATAGTGTTTTTCCTGTATGCCTGTCACACGGCTAAAAGACCGCTTGACCAAATCTTCCAGAAAATTATAGCAGATATTATGTACCAGCTCTGTGTAGCGAGTCTGATGAGCGTGCCGAATCACATCGACACTTTTATAGAATCTGCCAACTGTTTCCTTATGGTCGAATCCTTGAAAGAAGTCGCTTTATTCGTCGGTCAAGACAATTAATTTGGCTGGTGCAACTGATTCGCCAAGCTATGAACAAGCAATTATTACCTTTTGAAAGCAAAAATGGCAATTATGAAGGTGAAGCTACTCAGGTCTTAGTTCTTCTATCCAATTACTATGCAGACAAAAAACTATTTGATGAAAATACAGATGAATATGGAAATATCTTGATTTTAAAGGATTCATCCATCATTTCTAAATTATCGGCTATCCCAGATTTATTAAAAAGGGGATCTAGTAGGTAACAATAATATCGAATATATCAAAGTACGCAATATTAGGATTTCTTCAGAGGTTGAGTTAGAGTCAGATGTTGATGGGGATAAGTCGGATAATCTGCCAATAGATATAAAAATACTAGAAAACAGGCTTGAAAAAGGCTCGTAAAGCTAGCCAGTTCTCTAAACGTTAATTCGTTGCTGGACAGCAGAATACAAACGAAAACACTTTGCATCTTGCAAGGTGTTTTTTTCTATGAGAACTGGCGGTGCGCAATTAGGATAGCTCTAGCGACTTTAGTCGCATAGAGATATGCTATGCACAGTTGCCTCAAGAAAACAATGCTTCTTGGTCCACCCTGTTAGACAAGCTTCAAAACCAAGGAATCCAACAGATTTCTCTTGTAGTTACAGATGGCTTTAAGGGGCTTGAGCAGATTATCAGTCAGGCTCACCCATTAGCTAAACAACAATGTTGCTTAATTCATATTAGTCGAAATCTAGCTAGTAAAGTGAAACGAGCAGATAGAGCGGTTATTCTGGGGCAATTTATAATGATTTATCGTGCTGAAAATTTAGAAATGGCAGGACAAGCTTTAGAGGACTTTCTCGCCGAATGGAAACCAAAGTATAGGAAAGTCATGGAAAGTCTGGAGAAGACGGATAATCTTTTAACTTTTTATCAGTTTCCCTACCAGATTTGGCACAGCATGTATTCGACAAACCTCATTGAGTCTCTTAACAAAGAAATCAAACATCAAACGAAAAAGAAGGTTCTTTTTCCTAATGAGGAGGCTCTGGAACGTTACTTAGTTACGTTGTTTGAAGATTATAATTTCAAGCAAAGTCAACGAATCCATAAAGGGTTTGGTCAATGTTCTGATACACTTGAAAGCTTATTTAATTAACACTCCGTAACTCTACTTAAGTGTTTACACATAATTATTTACAGTATCAAAAAATAAAGTATATTGTTTTCATCATAATATAATTAAATATCAGTATAGAGAATTTTATCTATATATCAGATATCAGCAATTGCTTTTGCTGTCATTTTTCGCTACAATAGTTACAAGGAGGAAATAAACATGTTAAAAGAAGTATTAAACGTCGCAAAAGTTGCGAAAAAATCATCTCTCTTCTTAGGAGGGGTAGCATTTGGGACGCTTGGCTTGAAAGTCTTAGCAAGTAAAGAAGCTAAGAAAGGCTATTCTAAGGCCTTGGCTAAAGCTTACAAATTGAAAGATGGACTGGATGCATCTGTTTCTGTTGTAAAACAACACGGTGATGATGTTTTACAAGACGCTAAATATTTATACGAACAGGAAAAGAAAGAAGAACAATTAGATAGCCTGACAGGTGAATAATATGTCTTTTAAAGTGCTACACAGAGGATATCAACATATCCGATTATCGTCCTCGTTTTCACTGACCTTGGATATTCAAGATTATCTTCGTTCCTTGGCTAAAGATGAAAAAGGGATCGACTCTATTCAGTTTTATATGGATCAGCAGCACTTTACTCTACGTATGAAAGAAGGCTTCTCTGTATTAGAAAATGCAGAGGCCTTTTTAAAAAAAATTGACAAGGGGAAAGTTTCGGACTTGATGACTCTTCCCATTCGTAGAGAAGAGAGTGCTTATTCAATTGTATCGGGTGCAGCGATTAAGCGTTTGCTGTTTCGAAGTTTTGTACCCTACCCTATTCGTTATATTTGGACTTGTTATCAGGCTTTGGGTTATGTCAAAGAAGCCTATCAAACTTTAGCGCGCAAGGAACTAACCATGGAGGTCTTGGACTGTTCGGCCATTTTGTTGTCCTTGTTTATGAACCAATCCAAGACAGCTAGCAACATCATGTTTATGCTTGATTTGGGTAATCATCTGGATCAGTGGTCTTTAAAAAAAACAGCAACAGATTTGGAACAAAGCCTTCTTGCTAAAGAAAGTGATGTTTTCTTAGTGCGGGGAGACATGGTCATCAGCATCAAGAGTTCTGATGTTCAAGTAGGTGATGTATTAGTTGTCTCCCAAGGTAATGAAATCTTGTTTGACGGCCAAGTGGTTTCAGGATTAGGCATGGTCAATGAGAGTTCCTTGACTGGAGAGAGCTTCCCTGTTGAAAAGAAAGAGGGAGATTCTGTATGTGCGAATACTGTTTTGGAAACAGGAGAGTTAAGAATTCGTGTGACTGATAATCAGATAAACAGTCGTATTTTGCAACTCATCAATCTGATGAAAAAATCTGAAGAGAGTAAGAAGACAAAACAACGTCATTTTATTAGGATGGCAGACAAGGTTGTAAAATATAACTTCTTAGGTGCTGGTTTGACTTATCTGTTAACAGGTTCGTTTTCAAAAGCCATTTCCTTTTTATTGGTGGATTTTTCATGTGCTCTAAAAATATCCACACCTGTAGCCTACCTTACGGCCATAAAGGAAGGTCTAAATCGAGAAATGGTTATTAAAGATGGTGATGTATTAGAAAAATATCTGGAAGTGGATACTTTCTTGTTTGATAAAACGGGTACCATCACGACGAGTTATCCTTTGGTTGAAAAGGTTCTTCCTTTCGGAGATTATACTGAGAAAGATATTTTAAGAATAAGTGCATGTTTGGAGGAACATATCTATCATCCTATTGCCAATGCAATTGTTAAACAAGCTGAAATTGAAGGCATTGAACACGAAGAAATGCATGGCAAGCTTCAGTATGTTGCAAGCAAAGGGATTAAATCGCAAATTGATGGTCAATCGGTTGTCATTGGAAATTATGTACTAATGCAAGACGAACAGGTAAGAATTAGTTCTGAGCAGCTGGCCTTGATTGAGCAATATAAGACTCATTACAATTTATTGTTTTTGGCTTATAAGAAAGAATTAATTGGGATGTTTTGTATCCACACTCCCTTGAGAAGCGAGGCGAAAGTTGCATTGAAAAAGCTAAAGCGCCAAGGGAAAAAACTGATTCTGGCAACTGGTGATACGTTGGCTAGAACAGAAGAGTTGGTTAAAGATCTGCCATTTGACAACGTTTATACTGATTTAAAACCAGATGGTAAGTTTCAGTTGGTTCAGGAATTACAGAAAGCTGGCCGAACTATTTTGATGGTTGGAGACGGGTTAAACGACTCTGCTGCCTTGACGCTTGCAGATATTGGGGTTGTGATGAATGAAAGTGCTGATATTTCTAAGCAGATGAGTGATATTTTATTATTAGATAATCGTTTAGATTTCTTCGAGGAATTGAATTCTTTATCTGAATCGTTGCAGAAATTAATTCAAAGAAATATTCAAGAAACAGTTGTAATAAATGGAAGTTTAATTGGATTTGGGTTGTTAAATTGGTTAAGCCCATCTAATCTTTCGATATTGCACAATCTGACTACTTTAAGAATCGTCCTTCGTAGTCTTTCTATTAAAAGTAGGTAAGAGACCGAGAAGCTGAGGTTATAAAAACTAAAAGGAGTTGTCTCATTTGAGAATAACGGCTCTTTGTCAACTGTAGTGGGTTGGTGGAAAATTATACCCTGGAGAGGACCAAATTGGTTCTCTCCTTTTAAATATTGAAAAAACCATTGGCAGTGGACATACTTTAAGACTATATATTTCTGAAACTAGTTTCACAATACAAATATTGACATGCAATTATTAATTGGTGGATTTTAAGTTGACATCTACAAAGGTTAATGTTAGAATACATTCAAAAATATATTTGAATGAGGTGTTTTATGATTCAAAATATTGTTACTTCAATAATCCTGTATTCTGGGACAGCCGTAGACTTACTTATTATCCTAATGTTATTTTTTGCCAAAAGAAAAAGCAGAAAGGACATCATTAACATCTATTTAGGACAATTTCTAGGCTCTGTTAGTCTAATATTCCTAAGTTTGCTTTTTGCATTTGTCTTAAATTATATTCCTAGTAAAGAGATTTTAGGTTTACTCGGTTTGATTCCAATTTTCCTAGGCCTCAAAGTTTTGCTTTTAGGAGATTCTGATGGAGAAGCTATTGCAAAAGATGGTTTGCGAAAAGACAATAAAAACCTGATTTTTCTAGTCGCTATGATTACTTTTGCAAGTTGTGGCGCTGACAATATTGGTGTCTTTGTCCCATATTTTACCACCTTAAATTTAGCGAATTTGATAGTGACTTTACTTACTTTTCTAGTCATGATTTATCTCTTGGTTTTTTCTGCCCAAAAATTAGCACAAGTCCCTTCTGTTGGAGAAACTTTGGAAAAATATAGCAGATGGTTTATTGCCGTTGTCTATTTAGGATTGGGGATGTATATCCTGATTGAAAACAACAGCTTTGACATGCTATGGGCTGTGTTAGGCTAGGAGAAAAAATTATGAAAAAAGATAGTATCTGTCAAGTGGATGTTATAAATCAACAAAATGTTACAACCGCAACGAACTACCTTGAAAAGGAAAAAGTCCAAAAATCACTTCGCATTTTATCAAAATTTACCGATAATAAACAGATAAATATCATCTTTTATCTCCTTGCCGTCGAAGAACTCTGTGTCTGCGATATAGCCTGTTTATTAAATCTCAGTATGGCATCTGCCTCCCACCATCTTCGTAAACTAGCCAATCAAAATATCTTGGACACTAGAAGAGAGGGGAAAATTATATATTATTTTATAAAGGATGAGGAAATCAGAGATTTTTTTAATCAACTAGGATAACAACTATTTTTACTACTTTTCCATGATTATAGGGAGATTATAATCGTTGTTGTTTCAACGGTAGCAAACTGGTTTTTACATAAAGTAATTGATAAACCCAATATAGATCAGAAAGAATTACTTGAAGCTACCGCACAATATAGAAAGTTATTGATACCTGACCAAATAATTAAAGGAGTGGGATTGATTCTATACTTAATTGTCTATCCTCCGATTATGATGTATAGTGTTTTAATTGCGGCATTTTACATCATAACTTTAAAAACACTATCTGAAAAAAGAGTGAATAACTAAAAAATGGTGATCAAAGTTAGGTGTATTATTTTAATGCTTACAGACCTAAACTATTCCCCTATTTATAATCTATTGATTCATATTTTATGAAATTAATCAGTAGATATCGTTCTGAAAAGCCTTGATAATACGCTGTTTTTAGTCCAACTGAAACCCATACTTTCCAAACCAGGCTTGAAAAAAGCTCGTAAAGCATCACAATTTAGTAAACGTTAAAACTTATTTAAACTTATTGAAAGCATTTCGTATCAAAAATACGGGATGCTTTTTCTGTTCACCCCAAATTTTTG